>DATLIR010000103.1:0-9357 GCA_035539315.1 Casimicrobiaceae bacterium | reverse complement strand
TGCCTGTTCAAGAAGTTCGCCGGCCTCGACGTGTTCGACATCGAGCTCGCGGAGCGTGATCCCGACAAGCTGGTCGACATCATCGCGGCGCTGGAGCCGACGCTGGGCGGCATCAACCTCGAGGACATCAAGGCGCCCGAGTGCTTCTACGTCGAACGCAAGCTGCGCGAGCGGCTGAAGATCCCGGTCTTCCACGACGACCAGCACGGCACCGCGATCATCTCCGCGGCCGCGATCCTGAACAGCCTCGAGCTGACCGGGCGCAGGATCGGCGACGTCAAGATCGCGGTGTCGGGCGCCGGTGCCGCGGCGATCGCCTGCCTCGACCTGATCGTGGCGCTCGGCGCCGATCCTTCGCGCATCTTCGCGGTCGACAGCAAGGGCGTGCTGCATGCGGGCCGCAGCGGCCTCGACGCGTCGAAGCAGCGCTACGCGCAGAAGACCGACGCGCGCACGCTCGCCGACATCGTGCGTGGCGCCGACGTGTTCCTCGGCTGCTCGGCGCCGGGCGTGCTGACCTCGGCGATGGTCGGCACGATGGCGCAGCGGCCGATCATCCTCGCGCTCGCGAACCCGGAGCCGGAGATCCGGCCCGAGCTCGCCAAGGCCGTGCGGCCCGACTGCATCATGGCCACCGGCCGCTCGGACTACCCGAACCAGGTGAACAACGTCCTGTGCTTCCCGTACATCTTCCGCGGCGCGCTCGACGCGGGCGCCACGGCGATCACCGAAGCGATGAAGCTCGCCTGCGTGCGCGAGATCGCCGACCTCGCCAAGGCGGAGATCAGCGACGAGGTCGCCGCGGCCTACGCGGGCCAGGAGCTCGCGTTCGGGCCCGACTACATCATCCCCAAGCCGTTCGACGCGCGGCTCATCCTGCGCATCGCACCGGCGGTGGCGGAGGCCGCGCGCGCGTCGGGCGTCGCCACCCGCCCGATCGACGACCTGATCCGCTACCGCCAGTCGCTGACGCGCTTCGTCGCCCACACGGCCATGTTCATGCGGCCGGTGTTCGAAGGCGCGCGCGCCAAGCCGCGTCGCGTCGCGTTCGCGGAAGGCGAGGACGAGCGCGTCCTGCGCGCCGTCCAGGTGCTGCTCGACGAGAAGCTCGCGCGGCCGACGCTGATCGGGCGCCCGGCGGTGATCGCCGCCCGGGTGAAGCGGGCCGGACTGCGCTTCGAGCTGGGCCGCGACGTCGACGTCGTCGACAACGAGAGCGACCCGCGCTATCGCGACTACTGGACCGACTACCAGAAGCTGATGGGCCGCCACGGCGTGACGCCTGACATGGCCAAGGCGACGCTGCGGCGGTCCACGACGACGATCGGCGCGATGATGGTGCGTCGCGGCGACGCCGACGCGCTGTTGTGCGGCCTGGTCGGCCGCTTCCACGGCCACCTCGATCACGTGCGCGAGGTCATCGGCCTCGAGCGGGGCGCGTCGACGTTCGCCTGCCTCAACGCGCTGATGCTCCCCGAGCACACGCTCTTCGTCACGGACACGTTCGTGAACGAGGAGCCGACCGCCGAGGAGCTGGCCGAGATCGCGGCGATGGCAGCCCGCGCGGTGCGTCGCTTCGGCCTTCCGCCCAAGGTCGCGTTCCTGTCGCACTCGATGTTCGGGTCCAGCGACCGGCCCAGCGCGCGACGCATGCGGCGAGCACGCGAGCTGTTCGCGCGCGCCGTGCCCGACGTCGAATCCGAGGGCGAGCTGCACGGCGACGCCGCGCTGTCCGAGAACATCCGTCGGACGTTCCTGCCGGACTCGACGCTCAGCGGATCGGCGAACATCCTGGTGATGCCCAACCTCGATGCCGCGAACATCCTCTTCAACGTGCTCAAGGTCACTGGCGGCAAGGGCATCACCGTCGGGCCCATCCTGCTCGGCGCGGCTGCACCGGTCCACATCCTGACGCCGTCGTCGACCGTGCGCCGCATCGTCAACATGGCGGCGCTGGCGTCGAGCGACGGGATGGTGCAGAGCGCGCGTTCCGCCTAGGCGCGGCGCCCCTCAACCCGACCCTCTCCCCGCGTCGAGGAGAGGGAGCAAGACGCGGCGAAACGCGCGCTCGCCACAAGCGCGAAGGGCGATCACGAGTTCGTCGTGACCGCCCCTCTTTCCTGTCCGAGCTTCGCGGAGCCGGATGGCGCCTTGACGGCCCGATCCCGAATCCACCGACAGTCTAGTCGCGCGAGCGGCGCGCGGTCAACCGTCCATCGACGAGCGGCGCGCGTCACGCATCGCACGCGTCGATCGATCCCGCCGCGACGGCCCGCTGCGTGGCCGCATCGACCACGACCAGCGTGTGCAACTCGTCGATGGTGGCGGATGTCCCGACCGCGAGCGGCTCGTGCAGCCGGAGGCGGGCGCGGATCACCGCATGCTTCTCGACCTCGCCGGACGAACCGTGGGACGCGGCATCGCCGTCGGCGTGCGCGATTGCGGCGAAGTGGGCACGCACCGTCCGCGTGCCCACCTCGACCAGCCAGGTCTCGGCGGTGGCGAGCGGCGCATCGCCGAGCCACACGAGCGTCGTGTCGATCGAGCGCGAGAGACGCGGCGCGCCGTCGCCGGAGAGCGACACCGGGACCCGTGCCGCGAAGCGGCCGAGCCGTCGGCACGGGAACGCCGCGCGGCGGAAGGCGCGATCGGGGGCGGGCGATCGTGGCAGGGCGGTCATGGCAGTCCTTGGCGCGTGGACGAGCTTGGATGGTAATCGCGACGCGCGCGAAGCGGAACGAACGATTGGCGCGCTCGTTATGACGACGAGCGCTAAGTGCGCGAGCGCACGCAGCCGGCACTGCGGCCTCAGCCGCGCTGGAACGGATAGAGCGGCGGCAGCGCGAGGAGCGTGACCAGCTCGTCGAGGGCGCGGCGCGATTCGTCCAGCAGCGCGGGATCGGCGAGGTCGGCGGGGAGCAGCCGATCGCGGTAATGACGGCGGATCCAGGCGTCGAGGTCGGCGGCGAGCGCCTCGTCGAGGAGCACGCGCCCCCGGATCGCGGCGCGCTCGTCGTCCTTCAGTGGAACGCGCAGGCGCAGGCATGCCGGCCCGCCCCCGTTGCGCATGCTCTGGCGCAGGTCGAACACCAGCGCTTCGGCGATCGGACCGCCCGGCGCCGTCCAGCGATCGAGCACCGCCGCCGCGCGCGGGTTCTCGCGCACCTCGGCGGGCGCGACCAGCAGCAGGCGCCCGTCCGGGCGCTCGAGGAGCTGGCTGTTGAACAGGTAGGTCGTCACCGCCTCGCCGACGGGCAGCTCGGCGCGGCGCACGACGTCGGCGCGGAACCCCGTCCCGACCTGTTCGGCAAGCAACGCGAGCGTTCCGCTCGTGTCGACCCACGCGTCCTCGTGGACGAGCAGCGTCCGCGCCTGGCCGACGGCGATCACGTCGTTGTGGAACACGCCGGCGTCGATCGCGTCGGGGTGCTGTTGCACGTGCAGCGTGCGCGCCGGGTCGAGGGCGTGCCGCCGCGCGATTGCCTCTGAGGCCTCGCGGGTCTGGCGAGCGGGAAAGCGATGCGGTGCGGGACCCTCGGCGGCGTAGGCGCTGCGCCCATGCACGAACAGCTCGAGGCCCGCGCCGCGCTCGCCGCGGCCGGCGAAGCGCGTGTGGTTCGCGGCCCCTTCGTCGCCCAGGTGGGACGCGGCCGGAAGCGGATCGTGGACGACGAAGCGGCGCTCGTCGGCGAAAACGGCGCGCAGCACCGCCGTGGTGGTCGGCGCCTCGATCGATCGGTGCAGCAACGACGCGAGGTTGGCCGGCGTGAGGTGGACGCGTCCGTCGGACGTGTCCGCGGACGCGCTCACCGTCGCCGCGTTGGCCGTCCACATGGCGGCCGCCGACGAGCATGCGGACAGCAGCACCGGCGCCTCGCGCGCGGCGCGGGCGATCGCCTCGTTGTCGGTGCCGCCGAAGCCCAGCGCGCGCAGCGTCGGCAGGTGCGGCCGCTCGTGCGGCGGCAGGACCGCCTGCGGGAAACCGCGCGCGGCGATCGCGCGCATCTTGGCGAG
Organism: Casimicrobiaceae bacterium; assembly: GCA_035539315.1. GTDB lineage: Bacteria > Pseudomonadota > Gammaproteobacteria > Burkholderiales > Casimicrobiaceae > VBCG01. The sequence goes on along the minus strand of DATLIR010000103.1, from coordinate 5,343 downwards.
CCCCTGCAGCGCAGCCTCGCGCGGATTGGAGGCCAGGCCGGCATGGCGCTCGGACGCGAGGTTGCCGTGCGACATCCCCGAGTAGTTGTGCGTCGGGCCGGGAAGGCCGTCGAACTGGACGTCGAGGCCCATGACGCGCCGCTTCAGCGATCCGCGGTCGCGAGCGGGACTGCGCGCACCGTGTCGCCTTCGCGGACGCCGAGCGCCGAAGCGGCGTGCGGCGGCAGGGGGAAGCGGTCGATGCGCGGCGCCGCGGTCGCGAGGATCGCGCGAAAGTCCGCGAAGTCGCGGTTGGCGACCAGCCAGCGGACGCCCGCCACCGGGTTGTCCGGCACCGGGTCGTCCTCGTCGAGCGTGACCGGCAGCACGCGCGAGCGGCGCACAGCATCGATGTTGTCGCGGAACGCCTCGACCGTCGGCCCCGCGTCGAAGATGTCGACGTAGCCTTCGTAGCGGAAGCCTTCCTGCTCGAGCATCCGACGCGCCGGCACGGTGTCCTTGTGCACGGCGCCGATCGCCTCGCGCGCGTGGCGCGGCAGCAGGTTCACGTAGACCGGGTGCCTGGGCATCAGCTCGGCGATGAACGACTTCTGGCCGATCCCGGTCAGGTAGTCCGCGGTCGTGTACTCCATCGCGAAGAAATGCCGGCCGAGCCCCTCCCAGAACGGCGAGCGGCCGTCGGCGTCGAGCAGGCCGCGCAATTCGGCGATCACCTTGTCGCCGAAGCGCTCGGCGAACTCGGCGATGAACAGGAGTCGGCTCTTGGCGATCAGCGGGCCGTTGTGGCCGTGGCGGAACGCCTGGTCGACGAACAGCGTGCAAAGTTCGGTGTGGCCGGTGTGGTCGTTGGCGAGGAACAACGTCGGCACCGCGGTGTAGACGTCGAGCGCGCGCGAGGCGTGCACCAGCGTCCCGACGCGGTAGTTGTACCAGGGCTCGTCGAGGCCGACGGCCGCCTCGATCGCGCTGATGCCGACGACGCGACCGGCGGCCCCCGGGGTGGCGTCCGCGAGCACGAACATGTAGCACTCGTCCGCGCGCGGCGCGGTGCCGGCGAACGACGCGATCGAGGCCTCGATGCGCGCGGCGAGCCGCTCGCGGCTCGCGGGCAGCGTGGTGAGGCCGGTGCCGGTGCGCTCGGAGAGCGCGAGGACCGCGGGCAGGTCGTCGCGCGCGATCGGGCGGACGACGAACATGGGGTCAGAGACGACTTTGCGGCAGCAGGATCGCGGGACAGATCATCGCCGTGCGTCGCAAAGTCGTCTCTGACCCCTATACCAGCGTGCGGTTGAGCGCCGCCTCGAGCCGCGCCAGCCCCTCGAGGATCTCGTCGAGCGAGATCACCAGCGAGGGAGCGAGCCGCACGACGTCGGGGCCGGCCATCAGGATGATCAAGCCCGCGTCGCCGGCCGCCTTCATGACGTCGAACGCCTTGCCGCGCCATGGCTCGTCGAGCTCGCAGCCGAGCCACACGCCTTCGCCGCGCAGATCGCGGAACACGTGCCGGCGCGCGTTGATCGCCTTGAGGCCTTCCATGAACAGCGCATGGCGCGCCTTCACGCCGTCGAGCACCTCGGTGGTGTTGATCACGTCGAGGACGGCACCCGCGACGGCGCACGCCAGCGGGTTGCCGCCGTACGTGGTCCCATGCACGCCGACCGAGAACACGCTCGCGATCTCGTCGGTGGTCAGCATCGCGCCGATCGGGAAGCCGCCGCCCAGCCCCTTCGCCGAGGTCAGGATGTCCGGGACGATGCCCTTCTGCATGTACGAGAAGAGCGCGCCGGTGCGCCCCATCCCGCTCTGGATCTCGTCGAGGATAAGGAGCGCGCCGTGCGCGCTGCACAGGCGCCGCGCCGCCTGCAGGAACGCGGGCGTGCCGGGCGTCATGCCGCCTTCTCCCTGCATCGGCTCGAGGATCACCGCGCAGATGTCGTCGCCGCCCTCGTCGCGGAACGCGGCCTCGAGCGCGGCGACGTCGTTGTACGGGACGTGCGTGATGCCCGCGGGGCTCGGGCCGAAACCCTGCGAGTACTTCGCCTGGCCGCCCGCGGTGACGGTGAACAGCGTGCGCCCGTGGAACGCGTTGAGCGTCGAGATCACGCGCACCTTGTGCGGGCCGTGGCGGTCGTGCGCGTAGCGCCGAGCGAGCTTCAGCGCCGCCTCGTTCGCCTCGGCGCCCGAGTTGCAGAAGAACACGCGATCGGCAAACGTCGCATCGACCAATCGCTGCGCGAGGCGCAGCGTCGGCTCGTTGGTGAACCAGTTCGACACGTGCCACAGCGTGCGCGCCTGCTCGTCGAGCGCGCGCACCAGCGCCGGGTGGCAGTGCCCGAGCGCGGTGACCGCCACGCCGCTCGCGAAGTCGATGTACATGCGGCCCTGTTGGTCCCACACGCGCGAGCCTTCGCCGCGCACCGGCACGAAGGCCGCCGGCGCGTAGCACGGCACCATCAGCCGGTCGAACATCTCGCGCGTCACCGGCATCGTCGCTGAAGGCGACGGGGCCAGCGCGTCGCGTCGCGACGCCGCGAGCACGGCGTGGGCGGTGGCGGAATCGACGGGCGGGGGCATCGGCGTGGCGAGAGGTGTCGGCGAGGATTGACGTTAGCAGGGTTCCGCCCCGGGGAGCGGGGCGCCGCGGGTCGACGTGCGCGATCGGTCAGGCATCGGTCAGGCCGGCGCGAAGCTACAGCGCCGCGATCGCCTGGATCTCGATGCGGTAGTCGGGATTGGCGAGCTTCGCCTCGACGGTCGCGCGCGCGGGCGTGTGGCCGGCCGGCACCCACGCTTCCCACACCGCGTTCATCGCCGCGAAGTCGGCCATGCTCGGCAGGAAGATCGTCGCGGAGAGGAGCTTGGTCTTGTCGCTGCCCGCTTCGGCGAGGAGGCGGTCGATCGAGGCGAGCACCTGGCGCGCCTGCGTCGCGAGGTCGGCCTTGGGATCGTCCGCGACCTGCCCGGCGAGGTAGACGGTGCCGCCGTGCACGACCATGTCCGAGAGGCGCTTGCCGACGTGATGGCGGTGGATGGACATCGGGGATACCTGCGTTTGCGGACCGGCGGCCCGAGGACGAGAATTCTAGTCGAAACGCCCGATCCTCCCCTTCGAGACGATGACAGCACGGCTCGCCCTCATGCTCGGCGCGGCACTCGGCTTCGCCGCGGTCGCGCTCGGCGCCTTCGGCGCGCACGCGCTGAAGGCGCGGCTCGGGGCGGACATGGCGCAGGTGTGGCAGACCGCCGTGCTGTACCACGGCTGGCACGCGCTCGCGCTCCTCGCCGTCGGCCTGCTGCTCGTGCAGCGACCCGACGCCACCGCCGTCGCGATCGCGGCGTGGCTGTTCGTCGCCGGCGTGGTGCTGTTCTCCGGAAGCCTCTACCTGCTGGCGCTCACCGACGTGCGCGCCCTCGGCGGAGTCACGCCGCTGGGAGGGGTGGCGCTCCTCGCCGGTTGGGCTGCGCTCGCGTGGGGAGCGTGGAAAGCCTGAAGCGAGGCGATGGGCGATAGGCTTGGCCGCGCCCGCGCCGGCATCGCCGGTGCCACCACGTTCCTATCGCCTATCGCCCATCGCCCATCGCCGCTTTCGACTTCCTTCAATCCACCTTCGCGCCCGACTCCTTCACGACCTTCTGCCACTTCGCCGTCTCGTCGGCGATGTGGCGCACGAAATCCTCGGGGGTGCCGCCCTTCGCGTTCGCGCCGATCGCGGTCATCTTTTCCTTCGCCTCGGGCGTGGCGACCCAGCGCGCGATCTCGCCGTTGATCTTCAGCACGATCTCGCGCGGCGTCCCTGCCGGCGCGAGCAGGCCGAACCAGCTCGAGGCCTCGAATCCGGGCAGCCCCGACTCGGCGATGGTCGGCACGTCCGGCAGGGCGGGCGCGCGCTCGGACGTGGTGACCGCGAGCGCCTTGAGCTTGCCGGCCTTGATGTGCGGCAGCGACGGCGGCAGGTTGTCGAACATGAGCTGGACCTGGCCGCCCAGGAGATCGGTGAGCGCGGGCGCGCTGCCCTTGTAGGGCACGTGCGTCATCTGCACGCCGGCCATCACCTTGAACAGCTCGCCCGACAGATGGATCGACGTGCCCGCGCCGGACGACGCGAAGTTGACCTTGCCGGGATTCGCCTTCGCGTAGGCGATCAGCTCCTGCACGGAGTTCACCGGCACCGACGGGTGCACGACCAGCACGTTCGGCACCGCGGCGACCAGCACGATCGGCGTGAAGTCCTTCACGTGGTCGTAAGGCATCTTCGCGTACAGGCTCGCGTTGATCGCGTGGGTGCCGACGGTCCCCATCTCGAGCGTGTAGCCGTCGGGCGCCGCCTTCGCGACCAGCTCCGAGCCGATGTTGCCGCCCGCGCCGGGCCGGTTGTCGACCACCACCTGCGCCTTCCACGCCTCGGTCAGCTTCTGTGCCGCGGCGCGCGCCATGATGTCGGTGGCGCCGCCGGGCGGGAACGGTACGACGATGCGGATCGGTTGCGACGGGTAGCTCGACTGCGCGAGCACCGCCGGCGCGGACGAGGCCGCCAGCGAAGCCGCGAGTGCGGCGAGCAGGGTGCGACGCTTCATCTTCTCCTCCTGCGATGGCACTCCCTCCCCCCGCATCGCGGAAAGAGGGCTGGGGTGAGGGGCGCTACGGCACGTCGCGGTGCTTCCGGCTTCGTGGATCGCGGCGCGTCTTTGGCAATCGATCCAGGCGGGCTGGCCGGCCTAATCCACCTTTGCGCCGCTGGCGGACACGATCTTGGCGTACTTGTCGCGCTCGCGCGCGATGAACGTGGCGAACTCGGCGGGGGTCATCGGCGCGGGCTCCGCTCCCTGTGCGAGCATCTTCTCGCGCACGTCGGGCGCATTCAGCGCCTTCACGATCTCCGCGTTCCAGCGCGCGACGACGTCGGGCGGCGTGCCGGCGGGCGCCATCAGGCCGAACCAGGTCGAGATGTCGAAGCCGGGCAGGCCGGCCTCCGCCATCGTCGGCAGCTCCGGCACGAGCTTCGAGCGCTGCGCGGTGGTCACGGCGATCGCGCGCACGGTGCCGCCCTTCACCTGCGCTATCGCGTTGGCCAGGTTGTCGAACATGAACTGCGTGTCGCCCGCGAGCAGCGCCTGCAGCGCCGGCGCGCCGCCCTTGTACGGGATGTGCATGACGTCGGTGCCGGTCTCGAGCTTGAACAGCTCGCCGGCGAGGTGGCCGGCGCTGCCGTTGCTGCCCGAGCCGAAATTGGTCTTGCCCGGGTTCGCCTTCGCGTACGCGACCAGGTCCTTCACCGACGCGATCGGCGCACCGGTCTTGACGATGAGCACGTTGGGCGTGATCGCGACCAGCGACAGCGGCGC
>DATLIR010000102.1:0-2702 GCA_035539315.1 Casimicrobiaceae bacterium | reverse complement strand
GCCCGCGACCTTGAAGTCCATGTCGCCGAGATGGTCCTCGTCGCCGAGGATGTCGGAGAGCACGCGGACCTCGTCGCCCTCGCGGATGAGACCCATGGCGACGCCCGCGACGGGCGACTTGATCGGCACGCCCGCGTCCATGAGCGAGAGGGAGCCGCCGCACACCGTCGCCATCGACGAGCTGCCGTTGCTCTCGGTGATCTCCGAGACGATGCGCATCGAGTAGGCGAACTCCTCGCCGGTCGGCAGCACCGCCATCAGGGCGCGCTTGGCGAGCCGGCCGTGGCCAATCTCCCGCCGCTTCGGGCTGCCCACGCGGCCGGTCTCGCCGGTCGCGTACGGGGGCATGTTGTAATGGAACATGAAGCGCTCGCGGTACTCGCCCATCAGCGCGTCGACGATCTGCTCGTCGCGGGCGGTGCCGAGCGTGGCCACCACGAGCGCCTGCGTCTCGCCGCGCGTGAACAGCGCCGAGCCGTGGGTGCGCGGCAGCACGCCGGTGCGGATCGCGATCGGGCGCACCGTGCGCGTGTCGCGGCCGTCGATGCGCGCCTCGCCCGACAGGATCTGCTGGCGGACCAGCTTCGCCTCGAGATCGAACATGATGTTGCCGACGTGACGCTTGTCATCGGGCGATGCGTCGGCGCCGAGTACCTCGGTGTCGAGCTTCCGCGAAATCTCCTTGAGCTTCTGCGAGCGCTGCTGCTTGTTGCGCATCTGGTACGCTGCGCGGACGTCATCGCCGATGGCCGACTCGACCTTCGCGATCAGCGCCTCGTCGCGCGCCGGCGGCGTGAAATCCCACATCGGCTTGCCGGCTTCCTCGACCAGCTGGTGGATCAGCTCGATGACCGCCTGCTGCTGCTGGTGGCCGAAGACGACCGCGCCCAGCATCACTTCCTCGGACAGCTCCTTCGCCTCCGACTCGACCATCAGCACGGCCGCCTCGGTGCCGGCGACGACGAGGTCGAGCTGGCCGGTGCCAAGCTCGGTCTTGGTCGGGTTAAGGATGTACTGGCCGTGCTCCCAGCCCACGCGCGCAGCGCCGATTGGGCCGTTGAACGGGATGCCGGAGAGCGCGAGCGCCGCGGAGGCGCCGATCATCGCGGGGATGTCGGGATCGACCTCGGGATTCACCGACACGACCGTCGCGATGATCTGCACGTCGTTGTAGAAGCCGTCGGGGAACAGCGGGCGGATCGGCCGGTCGATCAGGCGCGAGGTCAGCGTCTCCTTCTCGGAAGGACGGCCCTCGCGGCGGAAGAACCCGCCCGGAATCTTGCCCGCGGCGAAGGTCTTCTCCTGGTAGTCGACCGTCAGCGGGAAGAAGTCCTGGCCCGGCTTCGCCGTCTTCGCGGCGACGGCGGTGACCAGCACGACGCTGTCGTCGAGGCTCACCAGCGCGGCGCCGCCCGCCTGGCGGGCGATCTCGCCGGTCTCGATGGTCAGCGTGTGGCGGCCGTACTGGATCGATTTCTTGACGTGCTTGAACATGGAATGGGGTCCTGAAACGACGATGGCCGCACCGTAGACGGGGCGGCCACCGAAAGGGGGGCTAGGTCGTCGCCACGGCGCGCCGGAACGCCGGCGTGCGGGCGACGCGATCCGGGACGAAGCGCGACCGGCTCACTTGCGCAGGCCGAGCTTCTCGATGAGCGACTTGTAGCTGTCGGTGTCGCGGCGCTTGAGGTAATCGAGCAGCTTGCGCCGGCGCGACACCATGCGCAGCAGGCCGCGCCGCGAATGGTGATCCTTCAGGTGATCCTTGAAATGGTCGTTGAGGCCGTTGATGCGCGCGGTGAGCAGCGCGATCTGCACTTCGGGCGATCCGGTGTCGCCCTTCGCGCGCTGGTTCTCGGCGATGACCTTTGCCTTGTCGGCAGTGGTGACGGACATGGTGGCGTCGATCCTTGCGATATCCCCCGGTTCACCCGGGGCAGGAGCGTGGAAAGGGGCTTTGGTGAAGAGGGCGATTCTAGCATGAAAATCGCTTGAATTTCAAGAACTCACCGGCTCCGGCGGCGGTGCGGCGACGAGACGCGCCGGGTGCGCGACGCCGTCGCGCAGGTCCGCGAGCCCGAGCAGGATGCCGCCCGAATAGACGACGCAGCGGCCCTCCCGCCCGGCCGCGACCGCCACCGCGACGCCGTTCCGGAAGCGCGCCGCCGCGTCGTCGGGCAGATCGACGCGCGCGAGGCCGGCGACCAGCACGTCGAACGGCAGGAGCCGTGCCCGCCGCGCGTTCTCGTCCATGGCCTCCAGCGCGTCGAGCGGCACCGCGTCGGCGACCGTGAAGCCGCCGGTCGCCGTGCGCCGCAGGGCCGCGAGGTGCGCGCAGGTTCCCGCCGCCACGCCCAGGTCCTCGGCGAGCACGCGGATGTACGTGCCCTTGCTGCAGGCGACGTCGACGATCGCGTCGGGTGGCCGCCAATCGACCAGCGCGAGCGCGGTGATCTCGATCTCGCGCGGCAGCCGCGGCACCTCGACGCCGGCGCGCGTCCACTCGTAGTAGGGGCGGCCGCGATGCTTGAGCGCCGCGTGCCGCGGCGGGGTTTGCTGCTGGCGTCCGAGGAAGCGCGGCAGCAGCGCCTCGACGCCCGCGCGATCGATCGCCACCGGCAGCGTGCGCACGACCTCGCCTTCGGCATCGCCGGTCGCGGTCTCGCTGCCGAGGCGGATCGTCGCGCGGTACCGTTTGGGCG
>DATLIR010000101.1:0-3891 GCA_035539315.1 Casimicrobiaceae bacterium | reverse complement strand
GGGGCCCACAGCGCAGGAGACAGCCGCGCCGCTTCGGTGTCGTCGAGCTTCAGGTCGACGTTGCCCGAGAAGCGCGTGAGCGGCCGCAGGTCGTGCACGCCGGAGAGGGACAGCGCGCCGTGCACCGGAGGAGTCGCGAAGCCGTCCGCCCGCCAGTCGCGCGCGAGCATCATCGCCGCGAGGTGGCCGCCGGCCGAGTGGCCGCCGACCACGAGGCGACCCGCTTCGGTGCCCTGCGCGCGGCCCTCGCGCGCGAGCCAGCGGATCGCGCGCGCGCTCTCCTCGACGATCGTCGCGATATCTACCCGCGGGCACAGGTCGTAGTTCGCGACCGCGACGGCGATGCCCTGCGCCGTCAGCGGCGGCGCGACGAACGCGTGGTCCGCCTTGTCGAGCGAGCGCCAGTAGCCGCCGTGCAGGAACAGGAACGTGCCGCGGGCCCCCCCGCGTGGCAGGAACAGGTCGAGCGTTTCCTGGGGTCCGCGGCCGTAGCGCAGGTCGCGCAGGGCCCGCTCGCGGGCGTACGCCTCGGCCGATCTTTCGGCCCAGCGCGCGAACCACGCCGGATGGTCGGGCACCGCCGCGCGATTGTTGTACCCGCGCTCGACCTCGTCGGCCGTCAGCGGCGCGGCGGCGCGCATCAACGACCCGCGACGATCTCGATCGACAACGGCGCCAGGCCGTCGATGCGCGCGTCGAGCCGGTCGCCGGCGACCACCGGCCCGACGCCGGAAGGCGTGCCGGTGTAGACGAGATCGCCCGGCAGGAGCTCGTACATCTGCGACAGGAACGCGAGCATGTGCGCGACGTCCCAGATCATGTCGGCAAGGTCGCCCGCCTGGCGGCGCGTGCCGTTGACGTCGAGGGTGATCGCACCGCGCGCGCGGTGGCCGGCCTGCGTCGCCGGCGTGATCGCACCGATCGGGGCCGCCTGCGCGAACGACTTGCCGATGTCCCAGGGCCGCTTCTTCTCGCGCATGTCGTTCTGCAGGTCGCGGCGCGTCATGTCGAGGCCGGTCGCGTAGCCCCAGACCAGCTCGAGCGCGTGCTCGGCGGACACCTTGACGCCCGCACGGCCGATCGCCACGACCATCTCGATCTCGTGGTGCAGGTTCTTCGTCGCGAGCGGATAGGCCATGCGGCCCACCGCGCCGGGAAGCACCGGCACGATCGCATCGGCCGGCTTGGTGAAGAAGAACGGCGGCTCCTTGGTGGCGTCGCCCCCCATCTCCTTCGCGTGCTCGGCGTAGTTGCGTCCGACGCAATAGATGTGGCGCACCGGGAAGCGCGCCTCGCTGCCCGCGACCGGCACGGTCGGGGCATCCCACGTCGGGATCACGGTGTTCATGAGGGCTCCATCGCGGGGGGAAGGGCGGCTATGGGCGATAGGCGATGGGCGATGGAAAGGGCGGAGCGCGCCGGTGCGCGGTTTCACCCCGCATGCGCGGAGAGCGTCGGGAATAGGGGCCCATCGCCTATCGCCTATCGCCGCGTCTTGACGTCTCACTCCGCATCGGGCTGCTTCGCCGGCGCGGCGTCGGCGAACGCGCGGAGCTGCTGGCAGGCGCCGTCGATGCGCACGAGCGTCGGGTACGGCGAGAGATCGAGCGACACGCGCCGCGCGTTCGCCATCTGCGGCACGAGGCATACGTCGGCGAGCGTCGGCGCCTCGCCATGACAGTACGTCCCGGTCGACGGATCGCGCGCCAGTTGCTGCTCGAGCGCCTCGAAGCCCGTGTCGATCCAGTACTTGTACCAGCCGTCCTTCGCCTCCGTGGAGACGCCCAGCGTGCCCGTCAGGTACTCGAGCACGCGCAGGTTGTCGAGCGGATGGATATCGCAGGCGATCGCGAGCGCGATGCCGCGCACGCGCGCACGGCCGAGCGCATCGGCAGGCAGGAGCGGCGGCGCCGGATGCGTCTCCTCCAGGAATTCGAGGATCGCGAGCGACTGCGTCAGCACCGCACCGCCGTCGAGCCCGAGCGCCGGGACGAGCCCCTGCGGGTTGAGCGCGCGGTAGCCTTCGCTGCGCTGGACGCCGCGCCGCAGGTGCACGAACTCGCGCGCGGGCGCGAGCCCCTTGAGGTTGAGCGCGATCCGCACGCGGTAGGCGGCGGACGAGCGGAAGTAGTCGTAGAGCTTCATGGGCGCGGGCAGGCTGCGATTGTACGCAAGGCGCCGACGCGGCGCGTCACGGCGCGTCCGGCACGATCGCCGTTGCCTCGATCTCGACCTTCGCGCGCGCCTCCATCAGCGCTCCCACCTCGACCGCGGTCATCGCCGGGTAATGGCGGCCGATGACCTCGCGGTAGGCGGCGCCCAGGCCGCGCTGCGCGCGTGCGTACTCGTCGCGGTCGACCACGTACCAGGTCATGCGCACGATGTGCTCCGGGCGCCCGCCCGCCTGCGCGAGCACGGCGACGATGTTCGCGAGCGCCTGCCGCGCCTGCGCGACGAAGTCGTCGCTCTCGAAACGCTGGTCCGCGTTCCAGCCGATCTGTCCGCCGATCGCGACGAACGTCCCACGCGCGGCGACGCCGTTGGCGTAGCCCTTCGGCGGCGCCCAGCCGGGCGGTTGCAGGATCCTCACGCGAAGCCTCCCTCGGGCAGCGCGACCAGGTGGCGCATGAGCCGGCCGCGCATCGGCTCGACGATCGGCGTCGCGCGGCCGGTCTCGCGCCGCGTCTGCACCTGCTTCGTGCGCGCCGACATGCGGCGCTCGCCGTTGCAGCTCATCTCGTACGCAAAATCGATCGACGCGGTGCCGAGGCGCGCGATGCCGACGTCGATCGCAAGCGTCTCGGCGAGCCGCGACGGCGCATGCCAGCGCACGTCGAGCGACACCGCGGGCATCACGATCCCGTCGGTGGTGACGATCCGGTCGAACGGCATCCCGATCGCGTCGCGGAAGAAGTCCTCGGTCGCTTCCTGCATCAGCTCGAAGAAGCGCGGGTAGAACACGATGCCCGCGGGATCGCAGTGCCCGAAGCGCACGATCTTCTCGACCCGCCACCAGGTCATGCCTTGCCTTCCTTCGCGATCGTGCGCAGCTTGAAGCGCTGCAGCTTGCCGGTCTCGGTGCGCGGCAGCGCGTCGACGAAGCTGATCGCGCGCGGGTACTTGTACGGCGCGATCGCCGCCTTCGCGAACTCCTGCAGCTCGCGCACGAGCGCGTCGCCGGCCGCATGCGTCAGCTTCAGCACGACGACCGCCTTGACGAGCTGGCCCCGCTCGGGATCGGGGACGCCGATCACGGCGCAGTCGGCGACCGCCGGATGGCGCAGCAGCGCCTCCTCGACTTCGGCCGGTCCGATGTTGTAGCCGGCCGAGACGATCATGTCGTCGGTCCGCGACTGGTAGGTGAAGTAGCCGTCGGCGTCCATCGCGTAGGCATCGCCGGTGTAGTTCCAGCCGTCTTTCACGTACTGTGCCTGGCGCGGGTCGTCGAGGTAGCGGCAGCCGGTCGGTCCCTTGACCGCGAGGCGGCCGATCGTCCCGGGCGCCACTTCGCGGCCGTCGTCGTCCATCACGCAGGCCTGGTAGCCGGGCACGACCTGGCCGGTCGCGCCTTCGCGCGCATGCGCCTCGTCGGCCGAGATGAAGATGTGGAACATCTCGGTCGCGCCGATGCCGTCGATCAGCTCGATGCCGGTCGCGTTGCGCCACAGCACGCGCGTCGCCGCCGGCAGCACCTCGCCGGCCGACACGCACTTGCGCAGGGTGCCGCCGTGCGCGGCGGCGATTTGCTGGGTGCGTGCTGTGGCGCAACGCGACCGGCATCGAGCTGATCGACGGCATCGGCGCGACCGAGATGTTCCACATCTTCATCTCGGCCGACGAGGCGCATGCGCGCGAAGGCGCGACCGGCCAGGTCGTGCCCGGCTACCAGGC
>DATLIR010000100.1:0-3702 GCA_035539315.1 Casimicrobiaceae bacterium | reverse complement strand
TCGAGCGGCCGACGAAGATGCCGCCCGCGCTGCCGCCCATGATCGAGAGCTTCGCGGGAGACGTCCACCGGTTCGCGACCAGCCATTCGGCGCATGCGATCGCGTCGCGCCAGGTGTTCGGCTTGGTCGCCTTGTAGCCGGACTTGTACCACTCCTCGCCGAACTCGCCGCCGCCGCGCACGTGCGCGACCGCGAGCACGCCGCCGCGCTCGAACCACGGCAGCCAGGTGGGCCGGAAGAACGGCGTCATCGAGATGCCGTAGGCGCCGTAGCCGTACAGGATCGTCGGGTTGTCGCCGTCGAGCCTGGTCCCTTTCTTGTAGACGAGCGACAGCGGGACCATCGTGCCGTCCGCGGCCTTGACGCGGACCTGGCGCGACTCGAGGTTGGCGGGGTTGTCGAACGGCCCTTGCGGCTGCAGCTTCGTGTCGACGACGTTGCCGGCGGACGGGTCGTAGTCGAAGATCGTCCCGGCGCGCGTCCAGCCGCCGAAACTGAAGACGATGTCGCGGCGCCGCGGGTCGGCGCTCATCGCGTCGATGTCGCCCGAGTACGGCAGCGCGATCTGCACCGCCTTGCCCCCGCGCGGCAGGCGCCACAGCTCGCTCGCGCCCGCGTTCATCTTGCGCACGTACAGCGCGTCGCCGGCGGCGGCGATGCCGGTGACGACCGAGGTTCCCGCCGGCAGCGCGACCTGCGCGGTCGCGACGTCCGGCTTCGACAGCGGCGTGCGCAGCACCTTGAAGCGCGGCGCACCCTTATGCGTCGACAGGTACAGGTCGTCGCCCAGCATGGCGAAATCGGTGACCTCGTCGGCGTGCTCGGTGACCCGGGTCCACGGCGTCTTCGCGCCGTCGAGCGACGCCAGCGGCGCGACGAAGATGCGCAGCTCGCGCTGCACGCCGTTCACCGCCATCGCGGCGACGTACTTCGAGCCGGGCGGCGACACCGCGAACGCGAGCTCGACCGGATCCACCTTCGCGAGCGGCGAGACGCCGGCGCCGAACAGCGGCGTGTCGCGCTCGGGGTCGTCGCCGATCCGGTGAACGTAGACGCGCTGGTTCTGGTACTTGTCGGTGACCGGGGCGTTGTCCGCGAGCTTCTGCAGGCGGCTGTACATGAGCCGCCCGTCCGGCAGCCACGAGGGCGACGCGTACTGCGCGCGGTCGATGGTGTCGGCCAGGGGCTTCCCGGTCGCGACGTCGACGATGCGCAGCACGCTCGCCTCGGAGCCGGCCGGCGAGATGCCGGTGGCGACGTAGCGGTTGTCGTGCGACGGGATGTAGTAGTCGAGCGAGCTGTGCGTGCCGTCGTCGTTCTTGACGAGCTCGGGATCGACCAGGAGCCGCTCGTGGCCGGCGTAGCCCTCGCGGACGTAGAGCTTCGGGATGTTCTCGCTCGCGAGGCGCTTCTGGTAGTAGATCATCGTGCCGACGCGCTGCACGTCGAACACGCGGGCGGCGACGGCGTCGCCGCGCTTCGCGATCTCGTCGTAGAGCGCTTCGCGGCCCGGGATCTTGCGCAACGTCGCGTTCGCGTAGTCCGCCTGTGCCTTCATCCACGCCGCGACCTCGGCGTTCTTCATGTCCTCCATGTAGCGGTAGGGGTCCGGCACGGCGACACCGAAATAGGTGTCGGTCACGTCGCGGACCGGCGCAGCGGCGGGCGGCGTCTGGGCGGCAGCGACGCTCGCCGCGGCGAGCGTCAGGAAGGCGGCCCATCGGGCCGAACGGGCAAGGCGGTGCATGGCGTCTCCGGGCGTTCGCAGTCGAGCCGGTCATTGTGCCACCGGGGGCCAGGCTTTCCTTGGTCATGCCGCCAATGGCGGACATGCGTGGCCGAACGGAGGACCCGGCCGGCGCAACGGCGACGGAGACGGTGCCCCCGCCCCGTATCGGCCGCAGGTCGCGCGGGCATGCACGTACGCCTTGACACGCGGTTGTATGACAAGTACAGTACAACTCAGCAGGTTGTCATATCATTCGGGCTCGTGCGGTTCGCGCGGGGCCCTCCGCCGAGGATCCCCCGTGAAGACCACGCCGATCGTTTCCGCCGACCTCGCCCGCTCGGTCATCGCGGTGCCGCCGCTCGCACGGCGCGCCGACCTTTCGCTCGACCGCGACGCCAACCGGGCGCTCGTCCGCCATCTCGAGGCCGGCGGCGTGCGCAGCCTCATGTACGGCGGCAACGCGAACTTCTACCACCTCGCCGTCTCCGCGTACGCCGAGACCGTCGACCTGCTCGCCGAGCTCGCCGGGCCGGACACCTGGCTGCTGCCGTCGGCCGGACCGGACTACGGCAAGCTCATCGACCAGGCCGCGATCCTGCGCACGCGCGCGTTCCCGACCGCGATGCTCCTGCCGATGTCCTTCCCGTTCACCGACGCGGGCCTCGCCGACGGCGTGCGCCGCTTCACCGACGCGCTCGGCACGCCGGCCGTCGTCTACATCAAGGCGGACCCCTACCTCCGGCCCGCGACGCTCGGCGCGCTTCATCGCGAAGGGCGGCTCGTCGCGATCAAGTACGCAGTCGTGCGCGACGATCCGTCGCGCGACGCCTACCTCGACGCGATCCTGAAGGAGCTGCCGCGCGAGATCGTCGTCTCGGGCATCGGCGAGCGACCGGCGATCGTGCACCTGCGCGACTTCGGCCTGGTCTCGTTCACGACCGGTTCCGGTTGCATCGCGCCGCACGCGTCGATGGCGCTGCTCGCCCTCCTCAAGCGCAAGCGGTACGACGAGGCGGAAGCGGTGCGCGCCGACTTCCTGCCGCTGGAGGATGCGCGCGACGCGACCAGCCCGATCCGCGTGCTGCACGACGCGGTGACGCTCGCCGGCGTCGCCGACATGGGCCCGATGTTGCCGCTCCTCACCGGGCTTTCCGCCGACGAGCGCGCGCACGTCGCGCCGATCGCGCGCGAGCTCCTGGCGCGCGACCGTGCGCGAGCCGCATCCCCTATCGCCGCCTGACTTCAGGGGTCGGGTTGCGAACCTGGTCCGCAGCCCGACCCCCTCCGACGCCCATGACGACACGCAAGAAGACGCCCGAGCAATTGCGCAGCCACCGCTGGTACGGCCTCGAGGGGACGCGGGGCTTCGGCCACCGCTCCCGCACCGCGCAGATGGGCTACACGCGTGAGGACTACACCGGCAAGCCGGTGATCGCGATCATCAACACCTGGAGCGACATCAACCCCTGCCACACGCATTTCAAGCAGCGCGTCGAGGAGGTGAAGCGCGGCGTGTGGCAAGCCGGCGGCTTCCCGGTCGAGATGCCGGCGCTGTCGCTTTCCGAGCCGTTCCAGAAACCGACCACGATGCTCTATCGCAACCTGCTCGCGATGGAGACCGAGGAGCTGTTGCGCTCCTATCCCGCAGACGGCTGCGTGCTGATGGGCGGCTGCGACAAGACCACCCCTGCGCTTTAGATGGGTGCGCTGTCGATGAACCTCCCGACGATCTTCATGCCCGCGGGACCGATGCTGCGCGGCGACTGGCGCGGGCTGGCGCTCGGCAGCGGCTCCGACGTGTGGAAATACTGGGCCGAGCTGCGCGCCGGCACGATCACCGAGGAGGACTGGCGCGAGATCGAGGGCGGCATCGCGCGCACGCCCGGCCATTGCATGACGATGGGCACCGCGTCGACGATGACCAGCGCCACCGAGGCGCTCGGCCTGACGCTCGCCGGCGCGACATCGATCCC
>DATLIR010000099.1:0-3856 GCA_035539315.1 Casimicrobiaceae bacterium | reverse complement strand
GGCCATCCACGCCTGCATCTGCGCGCCGTCCTTGTACTCGTAGTGGTCCTGGCGCGTCGAGTTCACCGAGAGCCAGACGACGTCCTTCGCGCCCCACTCCTTCTGCAGGTCCTGCATGTTGCGCGACCCGTAGTGCTTGCGTACGAACGGGCATTCCGGGTTGGTCCACTCGAGCACCACGAACTTGCCGCGGTAGTCGGACAGCTTCACCGTCTTGCCGGCCGCGTCGGCGACCGCGAATTCGGGAGCGGCGGCGCCGGGCGCGGCGGCGTACGCCAGTCCGACCGCGGCGGCGCACGCCAGGGCGGTAAGGGAGCGGGTCAGGTCGAGGCGGGTCATCGTCGTCCTCCTGGAGGGCTCAGATTACAACGTGGCGAGAGCGTCGACCACGGTCCCTGCCGTGAGAACCTCGGGCAGGAGCAATGGTTCCCGGCCGGGGCGGTACAGGACGTAGACGGGAACGCCGTTGCGGCCGAGCGCGGCGAGCGCCCGCGTGATGTCGGGGTCGCGGCGCGTCCAGTCCGCCCGTACCAGCGCCACCCGGCGCGCCCCGAAGGCCGCGAGCACCGCTGGGTCGTTCAGCACCAGGCGCTTGTTGACCTGGCAGGTCACGCACCAGGCGGCGGTGAAGTCGACGAACACGGGCCCCGCGGTCGCCAGCTCGGCGAGCCGTCCGGCCGTGTACCCCTGCCACGGCCCGGTCGCGGCCGCCGGGCGGGCCGGCGACGCCTCGACCGGCGGCGGCGTAGCCAGCGGTCGCGCGACGACCATGGCGCCCGCCAACGCGGCCAGCGCAAGCCAGCGCCACCCCGCCCGGCCGCCCATGCGCGAAGCGTGCCACGCCCACAGCGCCAGTGCGACCGCGATCAGCGCGATCGCCAGGCGCAGCACCGCGTCGACGTCGAGCTGCGTGCCGAGCACCCAGGCCAGCCAGGCGACCGTTGCATACAACGGGAACGCGAGGAATTGCCTGAAGCGAACCATCCACGCGCCCGGGCGCGGCAGGACGCGCCGCCACGCCGGGAACCATGCGAGCAGGACGTAGGGCAGCGCCATCCCCACGCCCAGCGCGAGGAACACGGCCAGCGTCTGCCACGCCGGCTGGGCGAGTGCGAAGCCCAACGCGGCGCCCATGAACGGCGCGGTGCATGGCGAGGCCACGATCACCGCGAGCACGCCGGTGCCGAACGCGTCGAGCGTGCGGTTGCGCGACGTCCAGCCGCGCACCGACGCGGGCGCGACGTTGCCGAACTCGAACACGCCGGAGAGATTCAGGCCCAGCACGAAGAACAGCACGGCGAGCAGCGTCACGAACAGCGGCGATTGCAGCTGGAAGCCCCAGCCGAGCTGCTCGCCGGCTGCGCGCAGCGCGACCAGCGCTAGCGCCAGCGCCGTGAACGTCGCGAGCACGCCGGCGCCGTAGGCGACTCCTTCGCGCCGCATCGTCGCGTGCGAGTCGTGGTGCTCCGCGAACCCGAGCACCTTGATCGACAGCACCGGCAGCACGCACGGCATCAGGTTCAGGACCGCGCCGCCCACGAACGCGAGCAGCACGGCGAGCGCGAGCGACATCGACGCCGCGGACGACGCCGCGGACAACGCGAGCGTGGGCGCCGGCGGATCGACCGGCTTCGGCCCCGCGACGACGTCGCCGACCAGCGCGACGTCGATCGTCGCGGATTTCGCGGGCAGGCCCTGCGCCGCCGTCAGCACACCGGCGACGCGACGGAAACCCGGTGCGAGCTGGTAGGCGACCGGCAGCGTGAGCACATAGGCGCTGCCGTCGCGCGCGAGTGGCTGCGCTGCCGAAGCCTCGATGCGCCCTTCGTCGAACGGGAAGAAGTGCAGCTTGCCTGGGTCAGCGGCGCCCGCGGGCGGCGCGAGCGCGAGCTGTACGCGTTGCCCGTCCCCGCGCGCGGTGGCGCTCCAGCCGGCCAGGGGCCCGGGCAGCGCTGCGAGCGTCGCATCGATCGGCGCGCTCCAGCGCGGATGCGGCGCGGCGGTCGATGCCACCGGCAGCGCGAGCGTGAGATTCGCCCCCTCCGGGATGCAGGTCTCCTTGCATACCAGCCAATCGGCCCGCGCCGCCAGCGCGAGCTCGGTGCCGGGCTTCGCGTCGGCGGGGATCGACAGCGTGACCGGCAACAGTACTTCGCCTTCGTATCCGTAGTTGACCAGCGGCCCTGCCGGCAGCGCGTGCGGCGCCGGCCACTGGATCGGCCCGGCCATCACGCCGGCGGGGAGCTTCCAGGCGAGCGTGGTCGGCAGGCCGGAGTCGCCCGGGTTGCGCCAATAGGTGTGCCAGCCCTCGCGCATCGCGAGGCGAAGCGCCACCGTCATCGGGACACCGGGAACCGCGGACGAATGCGCCGGCACCAACTCGGCCTCGACGTTCGGCGTGCGGACCGGAGCCGCCGGCGCCAGCCCAGCCGCAAGCGCTAACGCCAGGCCCGCCAGCGAGGCGAAGGAACGTCGGGGTCGTGGGGCGATCGGCATCGTGGGTCGGAAGGCGCTGCGCGCGGCCCCCGGATAGAGCGGCCGCCGCGGGTTCGGTTCCGCGAAGAGTCGGATTCTCTCATTGCGGATCAAGGATTTCGGTCTCCACCGGACGGCCAGGAGGGACCGGCTGGTAGAATCGGGCTCCTTTCGGGGAGTAGCCGCCCCCGCGAAACCGTGCGGGGGGTGTACGTCAACATGCTTGGAGCCGGGACCCTTCCGGCACCATGGCGTACCGGCCGCGCGAGCGGCACTGGCGAGACCGGAGGCCCCCACGCATCGCCCGCGGGATCGGGCGGGAGGCGCGGGGCGCCTTCGACCCGCTCCCGCCCGATTCCCCGGTACCCATGGAAGCGCTCCTCGTCTCCGCCGGCGTCGTCGCGATCGGCGAGATCGGCGACAAGACGCAACTCTTGTCGCTCGTGCTCGCCGCGCGCTACGGTCGCCCGTGGCCGATCGTGGCCGGGATCCTCGTCGCGACGCTCGTGAACCACGCGATCGCCGGGTGGGTCGGCGACTGGGTGCGCGGCGTCGTTCCGGCCGACGTGTTGCGCTGGCTGGTCGCGGCATCGTTCTTCGCCGTCGCGCTGTGGGCGTTGAAGCCCGACACCTTCGACGAGGCGCGCGCCGCACCGCCCGGGAAGTGGGGCGTGTTCGGCATCACGACGGTCGCGTTCTTCCTCGCCGAGATGGGCGACAAGACGCAGGTCGCCACCGTGATCCTCGCCGCCCGGTTCCACGCGCTCGCACAAGTCGTGATCGGCACGACGCTCGGCATGCTCGCCGCCAACATCCCGGTCGTGTTCGCCGGCAAGCTCGCCGCCGACCGCATTCCGTTCACTGCGATCCGCATCGCCGCGGCGCTGATCTTCGCGGCATTGGGCGTCTGGGTCCTCGTGGCCGGCGTGCCCGAGTAAGATCGACGCTTTGGCACCGCCACGCCATGACCATCGAACCGCAGACCTTCGATCCGAGGACGATCGAGTCCGACGCGCGTGCCGCCTGGCAGGCGGCGGACGCGTACCGCGCGCGCGACGACGACCGCGGGCACCCGAAGGGCAAGTTCTACTGCGTGTCGATGCTGCCCTATCCGTCCGGCCGCCTGCACATGGGGCACGTGCGCAACTACACGATCGGCGACGTGCTGTCGCGCTACATGCGCATGCAGGGCTACAACGTGCTGCAGCCGATGGGGTGGGACGCATTCGGCCTGCCCGCGGAGAACGCGGCGATGGCGAACGGTGTGCCGCCCGCCAAATGGACCTACGACAACATTGCGTACATGAAGCGGCAGATGGCGCCGCTCGGTTTCGGGCTCGACTGGAGCCGGGAGCTCGCGA
The DNA here is from genome assembly GCA_035539315.1 of Casimicrobiaceae bacterium. Lineage (GTDB taxonomy): Bacteria > Pseudomonadota > Gammaproteobacteria > Burkholderiales > Casimicrobiaceae > VBCG01. The sequence goes on along the minus strand of DATLIR010000099.1, from coordinate 20 downwards.
CCTGCGACCCCGAGTACTAC
>DATLIR010000098.1:0-20821 GCA_035539315.1 Casimicrobiaceae bacterium | reverse complement strand
CCGCGGGGAGGTGGACGCAGGCGGCATCGGGGGGATCGCACCCGACGGGCCGCCCCGAGGGCGCGCCGCAACCTGGGGGGAAGCGGCCGCAGGCCGCATCGGGGGGATCGCGCCCGACGGGCCGCCCCGAGGGCGCGCCGCCTCCTGGGGGGAAGCGGCCGCCGGCCGCATCGGGGGGGCCACACCCCCCCTCAGTTGCAGCCACAGCCGCCTCCGCCGACGCCCCACCCGCCGCTCGCCGCCTCCTTGCTCTGGTAGACGTGCTCCTGGTAGCGCGCCTCGAGCTTGTCCGCGTCGAACTGCATCACCGTTCTGGCGAGCTCGCCCTTTTCCCAGGGCTTCGGCGGTGCGTAGGCGCAGCCGGCGAGCATCGCGGCCACGGCGAGCCACGCCAGTCGAGCGATCATTTCGCTTCCAGCGCCGTCCGGATGCGCGCTTCCAGCCCGGCCTTCGCGTCGTCGCGAAAGCCGCTGTCGACGAAGACGACGCGCCCGGCGCGATCGACGAGGTAGGACGACGGCATGCCCTTGACGTCGTAGGCGGACGCGACGGCGCCGGCGGGATCGTAGACGATCGTGAACGCGGAGGGCGTGTGCGCGAGGAACTTCGCCGCGTCCTCGCGCTTCCTGTCGACGTTCACCGCGACGACGGTCAGACCGGTGTCGCCGTACTTCTTCTGCATCTCGCCCATCCACGGGAACGAGCGCCGGCACGGTCCGCACCATGACGCCCAGAAGTCGACGTAGACGACGCGCCCCTTGAGCTCTCCGAGGACGACGGCTTTGCCGTCGCTGTCGGGAAGCGTGAAGGCCGGCGCGGCGGCGCCCGGCTGCGCGGCCCGCGCGACCATCGCGACGAGCCCCAGAGCGAATAGCAGCAGGGTTCGACGAGCGTTCATACGCGACGTCAACAGCATGGGGGTGCGGTTGTTCCGGGGCGGCGAAGGCGTATTATGCCATTGTCATTGCCGCCGGGGGTGGCCCGGGAGTCGGGCGGACCGTGCCCGCGGTCACGCGTTGAGCTTGTCGATCAGCGCGGCGAGCTTTGCCGGCGAGTCGGTGCGCTTGATGCGCTCGACCAGCGGCTTGATCGCGCCGACGTCGGAACCGAGCACGCGTTGCTTGACGGTCGGCACGTGCGCGGGATGCATCGAGAAATCGCGCAGGCCCAGGCCCAGCAGCAGGCGCGTCATCAGCACCTCGCCCGCCATCTCGCCGCACACCGCGATCGGGGGGGCGAACAAGGCGAAGGTCCCGATCGCGAGCGCGATGAGCTTGATGATCGCCGGATGCAGCGGGTCGTAGAGGTGCGAGACCGCCTCGTCGGAGCGATCGACGGCGAGCGTGTACTGGATCAGGTCGTTGGTGCCGATCGACAGGAAGTCGAGCCGCTTCAGGAAGCCGCCCATCGCGAGCACGGCGGCGGGGATCTCGATCATGCCGCCGATCGGGACGTTGGCATCGAACGGCTCGCCCTGCTCGCGCAGGTTCTCCTTGGCCTCGTCGATGAGCGCGATCGTGGCGTCGATCTCGGCGACCGAGGCGAGCATGGGGATCAGGATGCGCACCTTGCCGTAGTGCGACGCGCGTAGTATCGCCCGGAGCTGCGTGCCGAACAGCTTGGGCTCGGCGAGGCAGAAGCGCACGGCGCGCAGCCCCAGCGCCGGGTTCGGCGCGACGCGCGCGAGACCTTCGAGGTCGGCCTTCTGCTTGTCGGCGCCCAGGTCGAAGGTGCGGATGGTCAGCGGCTTCCCCGACAGCCCCGCCGCCACCGCGCGGTAGGCCTCGAACTGCTCGTCCTCGCTCGGGAGCCCGTAGCGGTTCAGGAACAGGAACTCGGAGCGGAACAACCCGACGCCGTTGGCGCCGCTGTCGAGCACCTGCGCGAGGTCGCCCGGCAGCTCGATGTTGGCGTTGAGCATCACGCGCTGGCCGTCGAGCGTCTCGGCCGGCTTGCTGCGCAGCCGCTTGAGCTTCTGGCGCTCGAGCTCGAACTCGCTCTGCTTCAGCCGGTACTCGGCGAGCACCGCGCGGTCCGGGTTGACGATGACCACGTGGCTGCTGCCGTCGACGATCAGCATCTCGCCGTCGCGGATCATCTGCCGCGCGTTGTGCGTGGCGACCACCGCCGGCACCGCGAGGCTTCGCGCGACGATCGCCGTGTGCGAGGTCACGCCGCCCAGGTCGGTCAGGAACGCGGCGAAATGGTGCTGCTTGAACTGGATGACGTCGGCCGGCGAGAGGTCGTGCGCGACCAGGATCGTGCGCTCCTCGGCGACCGCGCTCGGCAGCGAGCCGGGCTTGCCCATCAGGCGCTTGAGCACGCGCTCGACCACCTGCACGACGTCGGCCTTGCGCTCGCGCAGGTACGGGTCCTCGATCTGGTCGAACTGGTCGATCAGGACGTTCATCTGCTGGGTCAGCGCCCATTCGGCGTTGCAACGCTGCTCGGCGATGATGCGCTTGGGGGCCTCCGCGATCGTCGGATCGTTGAGGATCATCCAGTGGACGTCGAGGAACGCGCCGAACTCGCCGGGCACCTCGCCCGACCGCATCATCGTGTTGTGCAGCGCGGTCAGCTCCTTCTGCACCTCGTCGACCGCGAAGTCGAGGCGCGCGATCTCCTGGTCGACGCGCGCGGCGGGCACCGTGTAGTGCGCGACCTCGAGCGTCGCGTGCGAGACGAGCTGGGCGCGGCCGATGGCGATGCCGCCGGAGACGCCGATGCCGTGGAGCGCGAAGGTGATCAACGCGGCTCCCGTGCGATCACTTTCGCTCGCCTGGCGCGACCAGCACCGCCGACACGGCTTCCATCGCGGCCAGCTCGTCGGGACCCTCGGTCTCGAGGCGCACGGTCGCGCCGAACGCCGCCGCGAGCATCAGCACCGCCATGATGCTGCGCGCGCTCGCGCGCCGCTCGCCGACGCAGAGCACGATCCTGCTGCGGAAGCGCCCGGAGACCTTGACGATCCGCGCCGCGACGCGCGCGTGGAGCCCGTTGGCATGGCGCAGCCTGATCTCGCGAACCAGCATGGGAACCTCCTCGCTCGATGGACGGGGCGGCGCGGTCCCGGCAGGAGCGCGCCTTCCGTATTGAGCCATCGTCCCCCCGAAGGGTTCCATCACGATGACAGGATGCCGTCGATCGTCCTACCCGGGGACGTCGCCCGCTGGCGACAGCGACCGCCGCGACGCGCGCGGCGTGAGCGTTCACTGACCTTCGCCGAAGCAGTCGGCGACGAGCGCGCACAGCGCGTTCATCGCCTCCTCCTCGTCGGGCCCGGAGGTCTCGAGCGTCACCTTCGATCCCTTGCCGGCCGCCAGCATCATCACGCCCATGATGCTCTTCGCGTTCACGCGGCGGCCGTTGCGCGCGATGTGGACGTCGCTCTGGAAGCGCGACGCCACCTGCGTCAGCTTGGCGGAAGCGCGGGCATGGAGGCCCAGCTTGTTGACGATCTCAAGTTCGCGTTGCGGCATAGACCGGATCGATCGCGATGTGCACGACGCCCTCGCACCCGCCCGAGATCGCCTTGCGGATCATCGTGTCCATGCCCTTGCTGCGGTAGGTGAACGCGCGCACGAGCATCGGAAGGTTGACGCCGGCCACGCCTTCGATCCGGCCGGGCACGAGGAGCTTGTTCGCGAGGTTCGCCGGCGTGGCGCCGAAGATGTCGGTGAACACCAGCACGCCCTCGCCGGTGTCCAGGCGCGCGAGCGCCGCGCGGGCCGCAGGAACGAGGTCGAACGGGTCGTCGGTGGACTTGACCGACAGCGTCTCGAACTGGCCCGGGCGCGTGCCGAGGACGTGCGTGACGGCACGCGCGAGGCTGTCGGCGAGCGTGTCGTGGGCGACGATCAGGATGCCGATCATGGAGGAGCCTCGCGCGCTCCTCCGCACGCGACGGCGCTCACCGATGGTAGCACGCGGGGCCGCGAGCCGAGCCCGCCGGCCGGCGCGAGGGCGAGCCGGATGGGCGAAGGGCCGGCTTCGGCCGGCCCCTCGCTAGATCGCGTTGCCGAGCGGCCGGTCAGCCGCCGGCATGGTCGCGCTTCTCGGCGTGCGCGCGGTCACGCTTGTCGTTGTCGCGCTTCTCGTTGTCGCGCTTCTCGTTTTCGCGCTCCTCGTCGCTCTTGCCCTTGCCCTTCTGCTGTGCCTGCTGCTGCTGCGGCGGCTGCGGCGCGCGCTGCGCTTGCGGCTCCGGGGCGGGCGCACGTTGCTGCGCCTGTTGCGGCGCAGGAGGCACCTCGCGCGGCTGCGCCTGCGGTGCCTGCACCGGCTGCCGCTGCTGCGCCTGCGGCGGCGGACCGGACGGCGCCCTCGCGGCGCGATCCTCACGGTCGTTTCCCTTGCCCTGGCCCATGTCGCGCGAGCCTTGCGGCGGCGCAGCCGCGCGACGCTCCTGGGCGGCGTCGGCCGACGGCGGTGGCAGTGCAGGGGGTTGCGGCGTCGCACGCCGCTCGACCGCCGGGGCGGCCGCCTGCGGTCCTTGCGGACGCGCGTTCGCGGCAGGCGGGACGACGCGATCCGGTTGGGCCGGCATCGCCTGCGGCGGTACGCCGCGCGCGCGGTCCTGCTCCGCGGCGGCGGCATCGTTGCGGCCGCGACCGCGATCGTCCTGCGGCCCGCGGGCATTCGCCGGCGGCGTCGACTCGCGCGGCTGCGCCTGGCCCGGCGCGGCGCCGCGCGGCGGCGTCACGTCGACGGGCGCGGTGCGTGCAGTCGGCGGCGTCGCCGGCGTCGCATCGCGCTGCGGGCCCGGCGGCGCGTTGGCCGCCTCCGCGGCGCGCTGCTCGTTGCCCTTGCCTCGCTCGCGGGCCTGCGTCGCGTCGTCCGGACGGCCCTGGCCCTTGTCGCTGCCACGGTCGCGCGCTTCGCGCGATGCCGCGGGCGCGGGCTTGATCACGCGGACATCGCGACCCGGCCCGGTCGACGCGGTCGTGGTGGGTGCCGCCCCCGGTTGAGCGGGAGCCGCGCCCGGCTGCGCGCCGGCGTTCCGCGTGCGATCCTGCGGCGCGAGTGGCTTCACTTCGAACGGCTTGCCGGCATCGCGCGACGCTTCGGCCTGGCGTTGCTCGAAGCGAGGCGCGGACGCGGCGGGCGCGTTCACGGCGACGACCGGCTTGTTGGCGCGATCGCCACGCGGTGCGCGGTCGGCGCGTCCCGGTCGGCCGGTGAGGCTCTGCCGCTCGGGCGCGACCGGCGCGGCGCCGACGACCACGTTGGCGCTCGCCACCTGCGCGGGTTGCACGCGCACGGCCGCCGCACGGACCGGTTGCGCTCCAACGAAGACGTTGCGCGGAACAACCGTAACCGCGGTCGGCGCCTCACGGTAGGCGTAGCGGACGTTGGTCACGTTGATGTTGGTCACGTTGACGTTGACCACCTGGTTCAGCACGACCGGGTCGCGCACGTACGCGACGTTGACGCGACGCCGGTAGTCCGGCGACGTCGTGTACCAGGGGATGTAGGGATCGCGGTAGCCGAGCGGGAACCAGCCCACCGCGCCGCCGCCGCCGACCGAAACCGACACGCCGAAGTTGTCGCCGCCGAAGAACGCGACCAGCGCCGGCGCGTACACCGGCGTCGCGACGCGCTCGCCGGGCCACCAGCCCCAGCGCGGACCGACCTGCACCCAGCGGCCGTAGTGGAACGGCGCAAAACCCCAGGGCGCGTTGTCGACCCACGACCAGCCCCACGGCTCGACCCAGACCCAGCGGCCGTCGCGGTAGGGCGCCCAGTCGCTCGAGACGGTGCGCGGGAACCACACGTTGCCGTACTCGCGCACCGGCTGCCACGCGCCGTAGGCGTCGAGGTCCTCGTACCCGGTCATCTCGGCCGAGACGTAGCGCGGCTCGCGCCAGCGGAGATCGCGCGCGTACGAGAATTGCTCGAACGCATCGCGCGGAATCGCGCGACCGATCGTGTAGTAGCGACCGTCCTGGTCGATGCGCGTCGATTCCCCCGCGGCGAGCTCGAAGCTCTCGCTCGGCGTGTAGATGCTGGCGCGCCCGAAGCGCACCAGCACCGACGTGCGTCCGCTGTCGGCATCGACGTCGATGCGCACGTCTGCCGCCCCGTTGAGGACCACGGCGGCCGCCGGCGTGTCGACTTCGGCGTTGCCGCCGTTGCCGCCGCGCGTACGCACCTGGGCGCGGCCCTGGGCGAGCGAGACCTGGAGCATGCGGTCGTCGAGGTCGAGGATGTCGAGGCTCGTGCCGCTGTCGATGCGAAGCGCGGTCGAGCCGACGCGCAGCTCGGCACGGCTGCCTTGGTCGGCCCACAGGCGGTCGCCGACGGTCAGCGGACGGTTGACGAACGCCTCGCTCCATTCGTCGGGCAGGCCGGCCGGCGCGAACGACACGGTGCCGGTGATGTAGCTGAGGCGCGCGGCGCGCGTCGGCGGATCGGCCCACGCCGAGGGCGCGGCGAGCACGACGACCGCGGCGAGCACGAGCAGTCCGAGGCGGGTGCCGCCGTATAAGAATGATCGATTCATGGCTTTCCTCGCGTGCTTCTTGAGCAGGACTCAAAGAACGGTCATCGTGCCGCGCGCGCCGACCGCCCGCCACCCGTTCCCGAAGGGGCTTGTCCGACACGCGCCGACGAGGCCGCCGACGCGCTCGCGCCGCGATCTCGTCTCCAACCTGTTGTTATCGCGAGCGGAACGACGCGGAACTTGTCATGCACAACCGCGCGGTGCGCCCTTGGCGGGAAACACTTCGACACCAAATAGCGCGGATGTCCGACACGCCGCGCTCGGAGGCGCAGCCCGGACTAGCGGCGGAGAACGCGCTCGAGCGCGTCGGCGAACATGCCCGCGACGTCGAAGCCGGTCTGCTGCGTGATCTCGACGAAGCAGGTGGGGCTCGTCACGTTGACCTCGGTCAGGTGCTCGCCGATCACGTCGAGGCCCACGACGAGCAGGCCTTCCGCCCATAGCGCGGGACCCAGCGCGTCGGCGATCTCGCGGTCGCGCTGGGTGAGCGGACGCGCGACGCCGCGGCCGCCGGCGGCGAGGTTGCCGCGCGTCTCGCCCGGCTTGGGGATGCGCGCCAGCGCGAACGGGACCGCCTCGCCGGCGATCAGGAGCACGCGCTTGTCGCCCTCGCTGATCTCGCGCAGGTAGCGCTGCGCCATCACCGTGCGCTCGCCGAGCCGGCTCACGGTCTCGACGATCGCGTTGCGGTTGGGATCGTCGGCGCGCACGCGGAACACGCCGGTGCCGCCCATTCCGTCGAGCGGCTTGACGATGGCGTCGCGATGCTCGTCGATGAACGCGCCGACGAGCGCCATGTCGCGCGTCACCAGCGTGGGCGCGACGTACGCGCCGAACTTTGCGATCGCCATCTTTTCGTTGTGGTCGCGGATCGCGCGCGGCCGGTTGAACACGCGCGCGCCCTCGCTCTCCGCGCGCTCCAGGAGGTAGGTCGAGTAGACGTACTCGAGGTCGAACGGCGGGTCCTTGCGCATGATCACCGCGTCGAGGTCGGCGAGACGGCGCCGGCGCTGCTCGCGCGCGCGGTACCAGGAGTGGTCGTCGTCGGTCAGCGCGAGTTCGGCGGCCAGCGCATCGGTCGTGCCGTCGCGCCACGCGAGGTCGCCCTGCAGCACCGCGTGCACGCGGTGGCCGCGGCGCGCCAGCGCGCGCATCATCGCCACGCTCGAATCCTTGTACGCCTTGAGCTCGTCGAGCGGGTCGACGACGAAGGCGACGTCCAGGGGAGCGGGGGAGGCCATGCCGTCGCGCATTCTACGCGGCGCGCGAAGCCGCGGCCGCGGCGCTCAGTCGCCCGCGAGCGCGAACAGCCGGCGCTGGAGCGCGAGTACCGCATCGCCACTCGCCACCCGCGCGGCGTACCAGTGCGGCGCGCCGCGCTCGCCCCCCAGGTCCGGGAACTTGGCGCGAAAGCGCGCCGCGTAGCGCTCCCAGGCGCGGTCGAAGCGCCCCTTCGACGCGTGCACGACCCCCAGGTCGCAGGCGACGGCGAGCGTGTATCCGGCGCGGTGCGCGCGGTAGCTGAAGTCGAGGTCGTAGAGGTGGAAGCCGTCGAACGTCGACGCGTCGAAGCCGACCGACAGCGCCACCTCGCGGCGGCACGCCATCAGGACACCATCGACCGCCTGCATGCCGCCGACCTCGGGCGCCGCGAGGCTCGAGAACGACAGCTCGTACTCGGCCTCGCCGGGCAGCCGGTGCGTCATCCAGCCGTGGATGTGCGGATGGCCCGACCAGAACACCGCGGGGCCGGTAACGCGCGTCGTGCCGGCGACGCCCAGGAGATCGTGGTGCGTCAGGTGCCGCGCGAGGCGCTGTGCGGCATCGGGCGCGAGGAGGTCGATGTCGTCGTGGCAGAACACGACCGCCTCGCCGCGCGAACGGGCGAGTCCGCGCGCATAGCCTTCGCACAGCGAGCGGGCGTCGCCGATGCGGATCACCTCGACGTCGTGGTCCGCGAAGCGCGCGGCGATCGTTTGCGACACCGCCGCGAACTTGGCCGCGTCGATGCTGCACACGACGAACGAGAACGAGCGCGGCGACGGCCGGGAGCCGGCGGGCCCGAGGGGCAGCGGCGGCGCGGGGGCGTCGCGCGTCGCGGCGGCGAGGTCGACGAGCGCCTGCATCGCGTCGAACGCCTGCGCGTCGCTGCGCGCCACGCTGCGCCAGGTGCGTGCCGCGAGCGCGGCGTCGCCGGCCGCGACGAGCGCCCTGGCGAGTGCGGGGGCGTGCGTGCCGAGCGACGCGGCGTCGCCGGCGGCCCGTCGCCACGCGGCGAGCGCTCGCGCGCGCTCGCCGGCCGCCTGCCAGGCGTTGCCGGCGTTGAACGCACACACTGCGCCGCCGCCGAGACGCTCGGCCGTTTCGTAGCTCTGCGCCGCCCCCGCCGGATCCCCGAGGCGCGCCGCCGCCTGGCCGTCAAGCTGGTGGGCCTCGCTCGAGCGCGGGTCCTGCGCGGCCCACTCGCGTGCCGCCGCGCGCGCGTCGGCGTAGCGACGCTCGCGCCACGCGGCGAGGCCGCGCTCGCGCGCCGAAGCGTCCGCGCTCACGCGCGCGACGCGCGCTTCACGGAGCGGCGAGCCATGCGGCCGCGGCGTCGCAGTCGGCGTAGCCGAAATGGCGCACTTCCGCGTGCACGAACAGCTTGGCGATCTGCGGCGCGAGCGTCAGGAACGTGCTGTCCGTCGCGATGGCCACGCGGCGGACCTTCTGCACGTGCGTGCGCGCGAAGCCGACGTGGCCGAGGAACCCCGCGAAGTCCTCCCAGCCCGGGAACGCCTTCGCGTGCACGAGGAGCCCGCGCAGCTGGCCATGCTCCGCGATCCACGGGTCGACCTCGGCGGCGACCGCCGCGAAATCGGCCGCGGACAACGGGCCCGACGGCGCCAGCGTCAGGACACCGGTGTCGCGCGAGAGCTGGTGGGCGAGCATGCGTCGGTCGGACCGGGGCGAGGTCCCACTATAGCGCTCCGGCGCGCCGCTGCCAGCCCCTCGTCTGCGAGGCCGAAGGGCTCCGCCGCACCGGCCGTCTACAATCCGCGCGTGGAGCCCCGCTACAGCGTCGACGCCGACATCGCCCGCGCGTCGACGCTACCCGCCGCTTTCTACCGCGACGATGCCGCGTTCGCCCTGGCGCGCGAGCGCGTGTTCGCGCGCAGCTGGCAGTGGCTCGGCGACCTCGACGACGTGGCGGCGCCGCGCTCGCTGTCGCCGCGCGAGCTCCTGCCGGGTCATCTCGACGAGCCGCTGCTGCTCGCGCGCGACGGCTCGGGCACGCTGCGCTGCCTGTCCAACGTGTGCACCCATCGCGGCAACCTGCTCGTGCGCACACCCTGTCGGGGCGACCAGATCCGTTGCGCCTACCATTCGCGGCGCTTCGACCTCGCCGGGCGCATGACCTTCATGCCGGCATTCGAAGGAGCGCGCGACTTCCCGTCGTCCTCCGACGATCTCCCCGTCGTCCCGTTCGCGACCTGGGCCGGCTTCGGCTTCGCCGCGCTCGCGCCGGCCGTGCCGTTCGAGCATGGCTTCGGCGACGCGGCCGCGGACCTCGCCGCGCTGCCGCTCCCCGACCTGCGCCGCGACCCCTCGCGCGACCGAGACTACGAGGTGCAGGCGCACTGGGCGCTCTATGTCGAGAACTATCTCGAGGGCCTGCACATCCCGTTCGTGCACCCGGCGCTCCACGACGCGGTCGACGACGGCAGCTACGCGACCGCGCTGCATCGGCTGTCCAGCGTCCAGGTCGCGCACGCGCGTGCCGGCGGCACGGCGTTTGCGGCCACCGGTCCCGCGCAAGCGCGCGTCGCCGCGCACTACTGGTGGATGTTTCCCAACCTGATGATCAACGCTTACCCGTGGGGGCTGTCGATCAATCACGTCCAGCCGCTCGCGCCGGACCGCACGCGTGTCGCGTTCCGCAGCTACGTCGCGGACCCCACGCTGGTCGACCGCGGCGCCGGAAGCGGACTCGACGCGGTCGAGCGCGAGGACGAGGCGATCGTCGAGGCGGTCCAGCGAGGTGTGCGCTCGCGCCTGTACGTCCGCGGCCGCTATTCGCCGACGCGCGAGCAGGGGGTGCACCACTTCCACCGTCTTCTCTGCGCGTACCTGCGGGCCCCCGACGGGACCGCGCCCGCGTGAACGCGCCGGACCTCGCCGCGCGCGCGCGATCGACGCTCGAGCGCGTCTTCGGCCACGCGGCGTTCCGCGACGGGCAGGAGGCGATCGTCACGCACGTCGCGCAGGGCGGCGACGCGCTGGTGCTGATGCCGACCGGCGCCGGCAAGAGCCTGTGCTACCAGGTGCCGGCGCTGTTGCGCGACGGCTGCGCGGTCGTGGTCTCGCCGCTGATCGCGCTGATGCACGACCAGGTCGCGGCGCTCGAGCAGCTCGGCGTGCGCGCTGCGTTCCTCAACTCGACGCTCGACGCGCGCGCCGCCGCCGCGGTGGAGCGCGCGTTCGCGTCAGGCGAGCTCGACCTCCTGTACGTCGCGCCCGAGCGGCTCCTGACGCAGCGCTGCGTCGAGCTGATCGACCGCTCGCGCATCGCGCTGTTCGCGATCGACGAGGCGCATTGCGTCTCGCAGTGGGGGCACGACTTCCGGCCCGAGTACCTGGGCCTCTCCGCGCTGCACGAGCGCTGGCCGGCCGTGCCGCGCATCGCGCTGACCGCGACCGCCGATCCGCTGACGCGCAGCGAGATCGTCGAGCGCCTCGCGCTCGGCGCGGCGCGCCTCTTCGTGTCGAGCTTCGACCGCCCGAACATCCGCTACACGATCGTCGACCGCAACGACGCTCGCAAGCAGCTCCTCGCGTTCCTGCGCGACGAGCATGCCGGCGACGCCGGCATCGTCTACTGCCTGACCCGGCGCAAGGTCGACGAGACCGCCGCGTGGCTCGCGACCGAAGGCTTCGACGCCATGGCCTACCACGCCGGCATGGATACGGCCGACCGGACCGCGACGCAGACGCGCTTCCAGCGCGACGACGGCGTCGTCGTGGTCGCGACGATCGCGTTCGGCATGGGCATCGACAAGCCGGACGTGCGCTTCGTCGCGCACCTCGACCTGCCGAAGAGCATCGAGGGCTACTACCAGGAGACCGGCCGCGCGGGGCGCGACGGGCTGGCCGCGGACGCGTGGATGGTCTACGGCCTCGCGGACGTCGTGCAGCAGCGTCGCCTGATCGACCAGTCGGAGGCGAGCGACGCGTTCAAGCGCGTGTCGGGCGCGAAGCTCGACGCGCTGCTGGGCCTCGCCGAGACGGCCGGGTGCCGGCGCGTGCGGCTGCTCGGCTACTTCGGCGAGGCGAGCGGTCCCTGCGGCAATTGCGACAACTGCCTCGCCCCGCCGGTCACCTGGGACGCGACTGACGCGGCGCGCAAGGCGCTCTCCGCGATCTTCCGCACCGGCCAGCGCTTCGGCGCCGCGCACGTGATCGGCGTGTTGCGCGGCGACGCCGGCGAGCGCATCGCGAAGTGGGGCCACGATCGGCTGGCGGTGCACGGGCTCGGCCGCGATCTCGACGAAGCGACCTGGCGCAGCGTATTCCGGCAGCTGGTCGCGCAGGGCCTGGTCAGCGTCGATCACGAGGCGCACGGCGCGCTCAGGCTCGCCGAGCCGAGCCGCAGCGTGCTGCGCGGCGAGGCGAATGTCGCGATGCGCAGGACGGTGACGCGCGCCGCGAAGACGCCCAAGGGGCGGGGCGAAGCCACCGCGCTCCTGCCCGCGGCTCGCGGGCTGTTCGACGCACTGCGCGGCTGGCGGCTCGCCGAGGCGCGGACGCAAGGCGTGCCCGCCTACGTGATCCTGCACGATCGGACGCTCGCGGCGATCGCGCAGTCGCGGCCGGACTCGCTCGCCGCGCTCGCGCGCATCGACGGGATCGGTGCGGCGAAGCTCGAGCGGTACGGCGAGGCGATCGTCGCGATCACGCGCGGAGCCGCGGCGACCGCGGAGTAGGCGAGGTCCCCGCCGGGCGCGCGAGCGCGCCCGGGCCGGACTAGCGCGACGTACGCCGGCGTCCGTTCGAGGCGCCCGCGCGCGCGCCCCACGCAGCCTGCGCAGGCGGCCGGCCGCCGCCGGATGCACGCTGGCCTGGCGCGTGCGCCGACCCGCGGGCATCGCGGTTGCGCTGGCCCTGGGTCTCGGGCCGTCCGTGCCCGCGCGGTACCCCGGGCGTGCGCGCTTGCCCGTGCGGTGCGCCCGCGCCGTGCGCATGCGTGCGTCCGCGCTGCTGCTTGAACACCGGCTGCGCACGCTCGTTGCGGTCGGGCTCGAAGCCTTCGATCGTCTCGCGCGGCAGCGTGCGCCGGATCAGGCGCTCGATGTCGCGCAGGAAGCCGTGCTCGTCGACGCACACGAGCGAGATCGCCTCGCCGTCCGCGCCGGCCCGGCCGGTGCGGCCGATGCGGTGCACGTAGTCCTCGGGCACGTTGGGGAGATCGTAGTTCACGACGCGCGGCAGCTGGTCGATGTCGATGCCGCGGGCGGCGATGTCGGTCGCGACCAGCACGTGCACGCCGCCGTCCTTGAAGTCGGCCAGTGCCTTGGTGCGCGCGCCCTGGCTCTTGTTGCCGTGGATCGCCTGCGCGCGGATGCCGTCGCGCTCGAGCGCCTGCGCGAGCTTGTCGGCGCCGTGCTTGGTGCGCGTGAACACCAGCACCTGGTTCCAGCGGTGCCGTCCGATCATCCACGACAATAGCTCGCGCTTGCGGTCGCGACCGACGGCGAGGACGCGCTGCCTGATCATCTCGACGGTCGAATTGGGGGGCGACACCTCGATCGTCTGCGGGCGATCGAGCAGGCGCTCGGCCAGCGCGCGGATTTCCTGCGGGAAGGTCGCCGAGAACAGCAGGTTCTGCCGCTTCGCGGGCAGGAGCGCCAGGATGCGACGGATGTCCGGCAGGAAGCCCATGTCGAGCATCCGGTCGGCTTCGTCGAGCACGAGGATCTCGACCGTCGACAGGTCGAGGTTGCGCTGGCCCGCGTGGTCGAGGAGGCGGCCCGGCGTGGCGACGACGATGTCGACGCCGCGCTTGAGCTGCGCGGCCTGCGGGCCGAACCCGACGCCGCCGAACAGCGCCATCGACTTGAAGCGCAGGTGCTTGCCGTAGGTGCGGATCGACGCCTCGACCTGCGCGGCGAGCTCGCGCGTCGGCGTGACGATCAGCGCGCGCACCGGGATGCGGGCGCCGCGACCGCCGGACGGCGCACGCGCGGCCGGATGGGCGGACATGCGCTGCAGCATCGGCAGCACGAAGCCGGCGGTCTTGCCGGTGCCGGTCTGGGCCCCCGCGAGGAGGTCGCCGCCGGCGAGTACCGCGGGAATGGCCTGCAGCTGGATCGGGGTGGGCGTGGTGTAGCCCTGTTCGGCAACCGCGCGCACGAGGGCGTCGGACAGCCCGAGGGATTGGAACGACATGCGAAGCTTTCGAAAAACGCTCGGCCAGTCGCCCGCAACGGGGCGGCCAGTCATAGCCAAACGGAGGGGACCGCGAAGGTCGGAGGCGACTGCGGCAGGGGACTGGAACAATGGCCGCAACGCGCATGATACCACGGTCTTGGCCCGCCGCGCCCGCCCGACGCCGGTCCGCGGGCTTGACAACGCCGTGCCGCCGGCGCAATTTATATAGACCGGTCTATTTTTTTCCCGCCCCATGACCACCCTCAAGGGCGCGGCCGCCCGCGCCCGCCTGCTCGACGCCACGATCGGCCTCATGCGCCGCGGCGGCCTCGCGGGCACCGGCGTCAACGAGATCGTCGCCGCGAGCGGCGCCCCCAAGGGCTCGGTCTACCACTTCTTCCCCGACGGCAAGCGCCAGATCGCCGTCGAGGCGCTCGGGGTCTACGCGTCGCGCGTCCTGGCGTCGATGGACGAGGCGCTCTCGCGCGCGCGCGGTCCGCGCGCCAAGGTCCGCGCGCTGTTCGCGCTCGTCGAGCGCCGTCTCGAGGACGCGGATTTCGGCGCGAGCTGCGCGGTGGGGGCGGTCACGCTCGACCTCGACGCCGACACCGCCGCCGTGCGTCCTGCCGCCGCGGCGGCGTTCGACGCCTGGCGCGCGCTCATCGCGCGCCATTTCGACCTGCCCGACCGCAAGCGTCGCGACGCGTTCGCCGGCCTCGTCCTCACCGCGATCCAGGGCGGCTACGTGCGCGGTCGCGCCGAGCGCAGCGTCGCGCCGTTCCGCGAGGCCGCCCGCTGGCTCGGCGAGATCGCCGAGCGCGAGTCCGCTGCACGCTGACCCCGACACCGTTCCCGAGGAGACGCCGATGAACGCTCCGCTGCCCGCCGTCCGCACCCTCGTCAGCGCCGCCGAATGGGAGCGCCGCCAGGACCTGGCCGCCTGCTACCGCCTGGTCGCCGTCCAGGGCTGGGACGACCTCGTGTTTACGCACATCTCGGCGCGCGTCCCCGGGCCCGGCCACCATTTCCTGATCAATCCCTATGGCCTGATGTTCGAGGAGATCACCGCGTCGTCGCTGGTGAAGATCGACCTCGACGGACGCAAGGTGATGGACAGCCCGTACGAGATCAACCCGGCGGGGTTCACGATCCACAGCGCCATCCACGCCGCGCGCGAGGACGCGGCCTGCATCCTCCACCTGCACACGCTCGACGGCGTCGCGCTTTCGGCGCAGGCCGGCGGCGTGCTGCCGATCTCGCAGCAGGCGAGCGTCGTGCTGAACTCGCTCGCCTACCACGACTACGAGGGGATCGCGCTCGAGGCCGACGAGAAGCCGCGCCTGGTGCGCGACCTCGGCGACCGCGACTTCCTGGTGCTGCGCAACCACGGGCTTCTCACCGTCGGTGCCAGCGTAGCGACCGCCTTCCTCAACATGTACCTGCTGCAGGCGACGTGCACGATCCAGCTGCGCGCCCAGGTGGGCGGCGCGACGCTCGTGCCGGTCCCGCAAGGCGTGGTCGAGCGCAATGGCAAGGCGATGCGGGCGGTGACGCGCGGCGCGGGAGGCGCGATCGCGTGGCCGGCGCTCCTGCGCAAGCTCGACCGCCGCGACCCGTCGTGGCGCGAGTGACGCGCCGGAGCCTGCCGGCGCGACACGGGCGCTAGCGTCCCGGTAACGCTACCAGGGCGTTAGGCCGCGGCCGGCGGCGGCGTCCGCCACGCGTCGAGCGCCTCGCGCGCGCTGCGGTAGCCGATGTCGACGATCGGCGCGAACTGGTCGAACGCGAGGATCGGGTAGCCCCCGAGGCCCGGCTCGACCAGCAGGTCGGCGAGCCCGCGGAACGCGGGAAGGCGCATGCGGTTCGCGCTGTTGATCTCGGTGGCGCGCATCACGCTGCCGAGGATCGACGGCGCGCGCGTCGTCGACCCGAACCAACGGAAGCGACCCTTGAGCGCCTCCCAGCCGGTGAGGCTCGGCCCGAAGCTGTAGCGCTTGAGCTTGTCGTCGGTCGGCATCGGGTTGACGCCGATGACGGTGCCGCCTTCGCACCAGTCACGCATCACGTCGAGCGGCATGTTGTTCATCACGCCGCCGTCGACCAGCACGTCGCCGTCGTGGTCGAGCAGCGGGGGAAAAATGGCCGGAATCGCTGTGCTCGCGCGCACCGTGTGCCAGACCGAACCGGCGCGGTGCACGACGGCACGCGCGCGGGAGAGGCTGCTCGACACGACGAACAGCGGCGTCCACAGGTCCTCGATGCGCGCGTCGCCGAACAGGTGCTGGTAGAACGCGGTGACCTTGCGCGCCGCCATCAGCGAGGCCAGCGGCAGCGTGCGGTCGAGGAGCTTGCGCGGCGATGCGAAGCTCTGCGCGATCTCCATCATGTCGCCGACCGAGAGCCCATGCGCGTGCGCGGCGGCGACCAGCGCGCCGATGCTGGTGCCCCCGACGAGGTCGATGTCGATCCCGTCCTCGGCGAGCGCGCGCAGCATCCCGATGTGGGCGAAGCCACGGGCACCGCCGCCCCCCAGCACCAGCCCGGTGGCGCGTCCGCCGACGCGGCGCGCGAGCCGCGCGACGTCGCCGTCGACGCCGAGGCGCACGTGGTGGTGCGTCGCGACCGAACGCGGCGCGAGCCAGCGCGCTGTGCCGGACGGCCGCGCGGTCGCATCGTCGTGGACCAGCACCAGCTCGACGCGGGGCGTGCCCGCCGCGGCGCGCATCGCGGCTTCGATCGCGCCGGTCGCCGGATCGTCGTGCGCGCGCACGACCAGCAGCACGCGGTCGGCCTGGCGCAGGCAGCGTCGCGTCCACGGCGTCCATCCGGCCTCGGCCTCGAGCACGACGTGGCGATGCCCGCGCTCCTGCGCCGACAGCCACGCGACGACCGCGTCGTGCCCCGTGTCGCCGTCGCCGGACTGCGCGACACCCGGCCGCCCGAGCGCGCGGTCGACGTCGCCCGCCGTCACGTGCGCGACCTCGGCCGCGCTGCCGAGCGAGGCGGCCAGCCGCCGGGCCAGCGCCGCGAGCGGCGCCCCGGGACTCGCCGGCACGAGCGCGAAGGTGCCCGGTGCGCTTCCACCGCGCGAGGGCTGCTGCGACGATCGCCGCAGGCGCATCGCGGCCGCGCGCGCGATGCGCATCATCGCGTGGGGATGGCGCTCGAGCAGCGCGTCGAACGCGCTCTTCGGCAGGCGCACGAGGTCGCTGTCGCGCACCGCCACCACGGTCGCGGCACGCGTCTCGCCGGTGAGGAGCGCGAGCTCGCCGACGGCCGCGCCGCGGCCGACCTCCTCGAGCACGCGCTCGCCGCCCTCGGGATCGTCGATCACGGTACGCAGCCGGCCGTTGACCACGACGAAGACGTCGTCGCCGCGGTCGCCTTGGCGGAACAGCGTCGCGCCCCCCGCGAGCGAGGTCCAGTGGAGCTTCGCGGAAATGGCCGCGAGCGCCGCGGCGTCGAGGTCGCCGAACACGCCGGCGAGCACGGCATCGAGTTCCGCGCGCCTGGGCGCGTCGAGCGTTTCGTAGGGCATCGCCCGATACTAGCAGCCGGCGTCGCGCATCCGACGCGACCGCGTCACTTGCCGAGCATGTAGAGCTGCCAGAGGTCCTGGTGGCTCATGTGCAGCATCGGCTTCAGCGCGAGCACGCCGGTGCGCCCGATGCTCTTCTCGAGATAGGCCATCTCGGTGAACTTGTCGCGCGTCGTCTCGTCGACCGGCATGTCGAAGCCGTTCTCGCGCATCATCAGCACGCCCTTGGCGCGCAGCGCGAGCTCGGTGTGGAGCCGCAGGTAGCACAACAGGTCGGCGACCACCGGCCCCTGGAAGCGCTGCTTCAGGGTGTCGAGGTAGCGGCCGGTGGGCGAATCGGCGAACTGGCCCGAGTTGATCGACTCGAGCATGGCGGTGTCGGCGTCGAATCCGCGGCCGAGCCAGTCGCCGACCGCACGCTCGCTGCGCTGCCACACGAACATCATCAGCGCTGGCAGCACGACCAGGACCGCGAGCGTCGCCACGAGCGGCCACGTCGCGAGGCGGTTGTAGGCCGCATGCAGCACGATCGCCAGCGCCAGCCCGGGCACGAAGGCGACCCACGACGAGCGGCCGATGCGGTCGATCATCGCGAGGCTCATCATCGCGAGCGTCGCGGTGACGCCCCCGTGCATCACCGCGGTGCCGAAACCGCGCACGATCCACGTCGGGATGCCGGCGTCGGGCACGAGGCGCTGGTACTGCAGGTTCTCGACGATCGCGAAGCCGGTGCCGACGGCGAAGCCGAGGATCGCGGCGTCGACGAGGAAGCCGACGCGGTGCGTGCGGATCAACCACACGACGACGAGCGCCTTGGCAGTCTCCTCGACGAGCGGCGCCACGTTGCGCCCGTAGGCGACGAGGTTGAATCCGAAGCGGCCGATCAGGAAGCCGTTGATGAAGTAGCTCGCGACGGCTGCAGCGACGCCGCAGGCCAGCACGACCAGCACGATGCGCATCGCGACGAGCTTGTAGCTGTCGAGCAGCACGAGCGCGACGAGCAAGCCCAGGACCGGCAGCAGGCCGATTAGCGTGTCGAGCACCAGGGAGGTCTTTCCCGGCGGCGGCGTGCTACATGATCTTGAGCGAGATCATGAACTCGTCGCCAGCGCGGCGAGGAACAGGATCACCGGCAGGAGGCCCACCAGCGTGTCGATGGCGAGGTCGAGCATCGCGCGGGCGCGCTACATGATCTTGAGCGAGATCATGAACTCGTCGCCGGCGCGGCGCCCTTCGCGGAAGCCGACCGCGTAGCCGAGCGACAGCGTCATGTCGTAGCCGTGGAGTACCGACAGGCGAAAGTCGAGCTGCGTGCCGGCATTCTGGTAGTCCTTGCGGAACGGCTGGCGCCCCGGATCGGTCCACAGCGCCGTGGCGAACACCGCCGGGCGCAGCCAGGACAGGTGCAGCGCGGGCCAGCCGACGTGCTCGAACGCCACCGGCGGCAGGTTCCACTCGCCCTGCACGCGCGCGAACGATGTTCCGGACAGCTCGTTGATCTCGAAGCCGGGGAACGCGTCGTACTCGCGGTAGCGCTTGACCGGGTAGATATCGACGTAGTTGTTGCCGAAGCCGCCGAAGTAGAAGTTCGCGACCGGGTTGTCGCGCCGGTTGGTCGCCGCGCCGGCCGCGGTGCGCAGCCACAGCGACGAGTTGGCGAGCGGCAGGTCCCAGCCGTAGTCGAGCGCCGCGCGCACCTGCGAGATCGTCTCGTGGTTGACCCGGTTGACGGTGCCGACCAGGTACCAGGCGATGCCCTTCTCGTCGTCGACCGCGCCGATCGAGCGGCGCACGTCGGTGTAGTAGAGGCCGGCCTCGCCAGTCAGCAGCCGCTCGAACGTCGTCTCGACGTTCTGCGCGTTGGGCAGCGTGTCGATCTTGTCGTAGTACTTGATGTCGAACTTGGCGTCGAGGCGGCGCGGATCGTCCCAGATCACGATGTGCTCGTAGCCGCCCTTGAGCGCGAGTCCCTTGCGGCTGCGCTTGGTCGGGCCGAACAGGTCGTAGAAGTCGGCCTTGTTCCACGAGACCTCGCCGCGCAAGCCGAGGTAGTTCGCGGTGATCGCCGCGTGCATCCTCTCGTCCTTCGCAAGGTCGCTGTCGGGCGAGTACGAGGCCTGGATGCCGACGTTCACGAAGTTCATCGGGTCGGCGAAGTTGAGCCGGTAGCCCGCCCCGACCGAGTCCTTGTAGCCTTGCAGGATCGGGTAGCCGCTCTCGACCGTCACGTGCTTCGGCGGGTCGTACGGGCCACGCCGCAGCACCAGCGGGTCGAAGTCGACGGTCGACGGCGGTGGCACCTGCCACTCCTTGACCGCCGGGTGCTTCTCGGCGACCACGGCGCCGAGGAAAGTGACCGCGCTCACGTCCTCGAGCACCCTGGGCTGGATGATCGCCGGCACGAAGCCGGCGGCCGTGTAGTTCAGTACGACGAGACGGCCATCGGACAGCGGGATCGGCCGGAAGAACCCGGTCTCGGCGTTCGACACGGCGTCCACCTTCCCGGTGGCGACGTCGTAGCGGAAGATGTTCGACACGCCAGTGTAGTAGCTGCTGCCGTAGAGGTAGCGCGAGTCCTTCGAGAACACGAAGCTCTCGGGCACCGACTGGCCGAACTTGAACTCCGACAGCGGCGTCAGGTTCCCCGCCATCACCTGCTCGAGCGACCACACGCGCAGGAACTGGTCGGCGTTCGCGTCGCTCATCGACGCGGACAGGAGCTTGCCGTCCGTCGAGACGTCGAGGTCGTAGGGCACGTACTCGTAGGGCAGCGTCGCCACGCGGAACCAGTCGTTGTAGGGCGCCGGGATCCGCACGAGGTGCGCGATCCCGTCGCGATGCTCGATCCCCCACAGCGTGCGGTCGACCGGGTTGAACGCGAGCTCGCCGACGCGGGCGTTCTCGAGCAGCATGCGCGTCTCGCCGGTCTTCACGTCGACCGCCATCAGGTCGCGCAGCGCGAGGTTGTCGTTCGTGTAGAACGCGGTGCCGCTCTGCGCGTCGAACGCGAACGACGCGACCTTGTAGAGCATCGCGCGCTTGATGTCGGCGAGCCGCCGCACGGTGCCGGTGCGCGTGTCGATCGCCGCGACGTGCTCGACGACGCCCGGGTAGCGGAACGCGCCGTACAGCATCCCGGTCGCCTCGTCGTAGTGGACGCGCGAGATCGAGCCCACGCCGCTCGCCGCCAACGGCTGGTGCGGTGTGATCGGGTGCCGGCGCACCTCGGCGAGGTTGCGGCGCTGGAACTCGCGCTCGAACGCGATCCACCGCTGCCACGCTTCGTCGAGCGTCGTTCCGAACGTCTTCTCGAAATTGTCCGCGTAGTAGCGCCGACTGCCCGCGTCGCGCCGCAACCACTCGACGACCTTCTGCGG
>DATLIR010000097.1:0-4201 GCA_035539315.1 Casimicrobiaceae bacterium | reverse complement strand
TCCCCGCGGGGGGCGGCGCGCCCCCGGGGCGGCCCTTCGAGCGCGCCCGGGCGCTGATGGCGGCGGCGCTCGCGCTGCCCGGCGTCGCGCCTTCCGCCCACGCCCAGTCGATGCCCGACGAGGGCGTCTTCTCGGTGCGCTACCTCGACTACCGCGACTGGCAGAGCGGCGGCGACCGCATGCGCGTGAAGAGCCCCTCGCTCTACGTGCAGAAGCCGTTCGGCGGCAACTGGGTCGCCGAGGGAGGCGTCGTCTACGACGGCATGTCGGGCGCCTCGCCGCGCTTCCACAACACGCTTTCGGGCGCCTCGGGCGAAGGCGTCAAGGACTACCGGACCGCGGGCGACGCGAAGCTCACGCGCTACTTCGACCGCTACGCGATCGGCGTCGGCCTCGCGGGCTCCACCGAGCGCGACTACCTGTCGAAGGCGGCGTCCTTCGACCTGCGGTGGTGGACCGAGGATCGCAACACGACGCTCGCGTTCTCGTTCGCCGGCACGTCGGACCGCATCAACTCGAACAACCAGATCGCGGTCGACGAGAAGAAGAACACGCTCGACTTCCTCGTCGGCATCACGCAGGCGATCAACGCGAACGCGATCGTCCAGTCGAACCTGACGTACTCGCGCGGGCACGGCTACTACGACGATCCGTACAAGTCGCTCGACGACCGGCCCGACCACCGGCGTATCGTGGCGTGGCTCACGCGCTGGAATCAGGCCTTCCCGGCGCAGGACGCCGCGCTGAAGCTCGCGTTCCGCGTGCTGCACGACTCGTTCGGCTCGACCTCGTTCATGACCGAGGCGCAGTGGGCGCAGGCGCTGCCGCACGGGTTCACCGTCACGCCGGGGCTCCGCTACTACACGCAGGGCGCCGCCGATTTCTACCGCGATCCGCCGTTCCCGACCGGCTTCGTGTTCGGGGAGCCGTACTCGGCCGACACGCGGCTCTCCGCGTTCGGCGCGTTCACGCCGTCGCTCAAGGTCGCGAAGGGCTTCGCCGACGGCTGGAGCGCGGATCTCCGCGTCGATTTCTACCGCCAGAAGGGATCGTGGCGGCTGGGCGGCGACGGCAGCCCGGACCTGTTGCCGTTCTCCGCGCGCTGGATCCAGGGCGGCGTGTCGAAGACGTTCTGACGTCGCGCCCCGGCGCGGCACCGATGCGCCTCCACGCCTTCGACTTTCGCGCGATGGCCGCGTCGCACGAGCTCCTGCTCGGCTGCGACGACCCCGCGCGCGCGCGACACGCCGCTGCCGCGGCCATCGCCGACGTCGAACGCATCGAGGCGAAGTACTCGCGCTTCCGCGACACGAGCCTCGTGTCCGCGATCAACCGCGCCGCGGGAGGCGCGCCGGTCGCGATCGATGCGGAGACCTCTGCGCTCCTGCGCTACGCCGACGCCTGCCACACGGCATCGCGCGGGCGCTTCGACATCACGTCGGGCGTCCTGCGCCGGGCCTGGGATTTCAAGCGTGCGCCGCCGCGCGTTCCGGCCCTGCGCGAGATCGATGCGCTTCTGCCGCTCGTCGACTGGCGCGCGGTCGCGTGGGACGGGCGCACGATCCGCCTGCCTCGCGCGGGCATGGAGATCGACCTCGGCGGCATCGGCAAGGAGTACGCCGCGGATCGCGTCGCGACGATCGCGCTCGAGGCCGGGATCGCGCATGGGCTCGTGAACCTGGCAGGCGACGTGCGCGTGTGGGGCGGGCGGCCCGAAGGCGGGCCGTGGCACGTCGGCATCCGCCACCCGCGCGCCGAGGGCGCGACGATCGGCGGCATCGCGGTCGGCGACGGCGCGGTGGCGACGTCGGGCGACTACGAGCGCGCGTTCGAGGTCGATGGCCGCCGCTATTGCCACATCCTCGACGCGACGACCGGCTGGCCGGTCGACGGCTGGCAGTCGATGAGCGTCGCAGCACCGCTGTGCGTGGTGGCGGGCAGCGGCGCCACGGTCGGGATGCTGCTCGGCGACGATGCGCCCGCGTGGCTCGCGGCGGAGGGACTCGACTGGCTCGGCGTCGATGCGGGGGGACGCCTGCGCGGTCCCGCTGCCCGGGCTTGAACGCGGGCCGGCTACGGCGGCGCGCAGAACGCGATGCCTTCGGCGGACCAGTTCTGCGTCGTCGTGAATGCCTGGTAGAGCGCGAGATCGGTCGTGAAACGATGGTTGGGCGCGCCGGTCTGGCCGTTGTTGAACATCCGGTAGATCGGGACGGTGCCGGGCGCGCACACACCGCCCTCGGGCACCGCGACGTGGAACGCGATCTTCTCGTACTGCCAGTCGACGTTGAGCTTGACGCCCTCGCACTCGACCGGGTCGGCCGTATAGAAGTGCGAGCTCTTGGGCGCGAACGTCACGGTGAAGAAGCGGCAGACCGGCAGCGTGGCGGTGGTGGGCAGGTTCCAGCCATTGAACTGGCGGCCGGTGCGCGCGAACGCACCGCCGAACGCGCCCGCGTCGAGGCCGGCGATCTCGTCGGCGTCGGCGCTCATGAAGTAGTGGCCGAAGCCTGCGTTGAAGTACTCGATCACCGGGACCCGGGTCGCGACCGGCGGTGCCGGGTCGCCGCCGGCGAACGTCTGCAGGTAATCCGCGATGAGCATCAGGTCCCCGTCGTCGAGCAACCCCGCGTTGTAGACGGGAAGCAGCTCGATGCGCATCTCGACCTTGGTCTGGATCGCGAGCTTGATGACGGTCCAGTCCTTGCCGCGCAGGACGTTGTTGTGGTTGTTGCCGGGAAAGCTGTGGCAACCCTGGCACCAGTTCGTGTAGATCTGTTGCCCCGTCTGGGCGAGCGCGTCGGACGCGGCCCCGAGCGCGGCCAGCGTGGCGAGAACGACGACGTGGAGGACGCGAAAGGCGCTCATCGGCTACATCCTGTCGACAAGCGAACACCGCAGCGCGGCGATTGTTCCGGACCCCCCGGGCGGGAGGGCGCCTGGCGCGGAGCCGGTCCCGGCTACGGCGGCGCGCAGAACCCGATGCCTTCCGGGGCCCAGTTCTGGCTGCTCGTGAAGCTCTCGTAGATCGCGAGGTCGCTTTCGAAGCGGTGATTGGGCGCGCCGGTCTGGCCATTGTTGTACATGCGGTAGACCTTCACGGTTCCCGCGGCGCACGCGCCGGCCGCCGGAACGCGGATGTGGAACGCGATCTTCTCGTACTGCCAGTCCGGATTGAGCTTGAGCCCGTCGCACTCGACCGGGTCGGCCGTGTAGAAATGCGAGCTCTTGGGCGCGAAGGTGAGCGTGAAGAAGCGGCACACCGGCGCCGTGCCTGCGGCCGGGGTCGCGAAGGCCTTGAACGTGCGGCCGGTGCGCACGAACGCGAAGTCGTAGGCGCCCGCGTCGAGGCCCGCGATCTCGTCGGCGTCCGCGGTCATGAAGTAGTGGCCGAAGCCGGCGTTGAAGTACTCGACCACCGGGATCGCGGCGGGGCTCGCGGCGCCGCCGCCGAACGTCTGCAGGTAGCCCGCGATGAGCATGAAGTCGTCGTCGGTGAGCGCTCCCTCGTCGTACGCGGGACGCAACTCCTCGGTCATCGCGAGCTTGGTGTCGATCGCGAGCCTGATGTAGTTCCAGTCCTTGCCGGCGAGGACCCCGTTGAGGTTGTTCGCGGGCGAGCCGTGGCAGCCCTGGCACCATTGCGTGTACTTCTGCTGCCCCGTCTGCGCGAGCGCGACGGGCGCGGATCCGAAGAGGGCAAGGACGACGAGGAGCCGGGCGATGCGCGCGGTCATCGACGCCATCCCGGGGACGAGCCGCGTTCGGCAGCGCGGCGATCCTGCCCATCGTGGCCCGACGGCAAGATCCTCATGGCGCGGTCGACGGCTGCGCCACGACCGTCGGCGAGCCGCGCTGCGCGGCCGGTGGCGTCGAACACTTCGTTCTGCCTGGCACGACCCAGGGCCACGCACCCTGAATCACTCGACGGCGCCGCGGGTCGTGACTCCCACGGCACGCGCGTTGCACCCAGGCAGGGCGCATGTCGCCGCGCACGGTATCTGCCCGCGCTACGGCGGCGAGCAGAACGCGATGCCTTCCGGATCCCAGCCCTTGTTCTTCGTGAAGTCGGAGTAGGTCGGGAAGTCCGACGAGAAGCGGTGGTTCGGCGCACCGGTCTGCCCGGCGTTGTACATCCGGTAGATCGGCGACGTGCCGAACGGGCACAGGCCGCCGGCCGGCACCGCGATGTAGTACGCGA
>DATLIR010000096.1:0-21354 GCA_035539315.1 Casimicrobiaceae bacterium | reverse complement strand
AGCGGCAGCGCGGCGCGCTCGAAGCGCAATGCCGCGCCCACCGCGAGCAGGCCGAGCGGCAGCGCCGCGTTCGCCGCGAGCTCGAGCACGCGGTTGGGCACCTGCGGCATCGGCCACCCGGCGAGGTTCCACGCGATGCCGGCGAGCGTCGCGAGGACCAGCGGGTTGCGTGCGACCTCGACGGCGATGTCGGGAAGGTGCCCGCGCGCGAGCATGCCGACCGCCGCGACATTGACGAGCGGCACCATGAGGCCGACGACGAGGCTCGCCAGCGCGACCGCCTCCGTGCCGCCCAGGCGCGCGGCAATCGCGAGCACGAGGTAGGTGTTGAAGCGGAAGCCGCACTGGAAGCATGCGGCGAAGGTCTCGATCGGCAGCCGGAACAGGGGCTTCGCGAGCGCCGACAGCAGCATCGCGCCGCCCGTGTAGCCGAGCGCCGTGAGCGCGAGCGGACCCTGCGCCGCGATCGCGAGCGGCGCGGTCGCGAGCGCGCGGAAGAGGAGCGCGGGGAACAGGACGTAGTAGACGAGACGCTCGACACCGTCCCAGAACGTGGCGCCATAGGCGAAGCGCCGCGCCAGGAGCGTGCCGAGCGCGATCAGCAGGAAGTCGGGCGCGACGAGGAGTGCTGCGCTCATCGCCTCACGCCCGGCCTCTCTCCCCGCGTGCGCGCGAGGAGGGGAGCGGGCGCATCATCGCCGGCGCTCGGCGCACGGCGCGGCCGTGTGGCGCGCTAGCGGCGCTTCAGCACGAACCAGAACGCGCCATCGCGCTCGCCGTGGCCGACGAGCTCGTTGCCGGTCTGGCGCGAGAAGGCCTGGAAGTCGCGCACGCTCGCCGGGTCGGTCGACAGCACGCGGATCGTCTGGCCGCTCGCCATGTCGTTCAGCGCCTTCTTGGTGCGCAGGATCGGCAGCGGGCAGTTGAGGCCGCGCGCGTCGACCTCGCGGTCCGCGGGGGCGAGCGCAGCGGTGTCGGGGGTCGTCATGGCGGCCGGATTATACCAACCGGCCCGGGCGCGCCGGCGCTAGCCGCGCCGTAGCTTCGCGACCAGCGCCGACGTCGACCGGTCGTGCACGAACGGCACCGCGACGAAGCATCCGCCCGCGGCGATCACCTCCGCTGCTCCCGCGGTCGTCTCCGCGGTGTAATCGCCGCCCTTGACCAGGATCTCGGGCAGGCACGCGGCGACCAGCACGCGTGGCGTGTCGTCGTCGAACGGAACGACCAGGTCGACGCAGCCGAGCGCGGCCAGCACGGCCATGCGGTCGTCGAGCGGGTTGACCGGCCGGTCGTCGCCCTTGCCGAGCCGGCGCACCGACGCGTCGCTGTTGACCGCCACGGTGAGCGAGGCGCCGAGCGCGCGCGCCTGCTCGAGGTAGGTGACGTGCCCGCGGTGCAAGAGGTCGAACACGCCGTTGGTGAGGACGCGCGGGCGCGGCAACGCGGCGAAGCGGGTCACCGCGTCGTCAAGCGACGCGATCTTGGCGAGCGAGGCCGGTGGGGGAAGCACGTCCGCGCGTCGCCGTCGCGTCGGCCCCGCGCCGTCAGCCGGTGACTTCGAACAGCCGGACGACGCGCTCGACGCCGCTGGTCGTCGCCGCGATCTCCGAGGCGGCGTCCGCCTCGCCGCGCGAGACGATCCCCATCAGGAAGACCACGCTGCGCTCGGTCACGACCTTCACGTAGGTCGCCGGAAAGCGGTTCGCCTCGATGAAGCGCGTCTTGACCTTCGACGTGATGTAGGTGTCGTTGGTGCGCGCGGACATGTCCGTCGGCGGCGCGACGACCATCTCGTTGTAGACGGCGCGCACGCGGCCGGTGGCGCGCGCGAGCGCGACGACGTCGGTGACGATGGCCGAGTCGGTCGCCTCGCCCGACAGGAGCACGTTGCCGTTGTAGCTCGTCACGTTGAGGTGGAGGCGGTCGCCGTATCGCGACCCCGCCTCGGTCGCGAGCTTGGTCTCGATCGTCGTGTCGTCGAGCTGCGCGCCGGTGGAGCGGCGGTCGGTCACGACCAGTGCCGTGCCGGCCGCTCCCGCGACGATCAGCGGCACGCAAGCGGTCAGGAACGGCATGACCGCGACCGCGGTCACCAGGGCCAGCGAGGTGCGTTTCATGGCTCGTCTCCAAGCAGCGTATGGTCGATCGCGTCGCACAGGCAGTGGATCGTGGTGAGATGCACTTCCTGGATGCGCGCGGTCCGCGCGTGCGGTACGCACAGGTGGACATCGCCATCGCGCAGGAGTTCGCCGATTCGCCCGCCGCCCTTGCCGGTGAGCGCGACGACGGCAAGCTCGTGCTCGTGGGCGGCGTTGATCGCCTCGATGACGTTGGGAGAGTTGCCGGACGTCGAGATCGCGAGGAGGACGTCGCCGCGCCGGCCGAGCGCGCGCACCTGCTTGGCGAAGACCTGCTCGAACGAATAGTCGTTGGCGACGGCGGTCAGGAGCGAGGTGTCGGTCGTCAGCGCAATCGCCGGCAGGCCCGGCCGCTCGCGCTCGAAGCGCCCCACCAGCTCGGCGGCGAAGTGCTGCGCGTCGGCCGCCGAGCCGCCGTTGCCGCATGCGAGGATGCGCGCGTCGCTAAGGAGCGCGCTTGTCATGACCTCGGCTGCGCGTGCGATCAGCGGCGCCATCGGGCCGGCGGCGGCGAGCTTGAGCTCGGCGCTTTCGGCGAAGTGGGCGCGGATGCGTTCGACCGGATCCATGGCGGCGGCGATTCTAGCAGGCGAGCGCCGGTCAGCCTTCGCCCGACACGTCGAACGCGTCGCGCAGCCATTCGATGCGCCCCGGATCGAGCCCGTCGAGGAGCACGACGTCGAAGCGGCATGGCGGCGTGCGCGGCAGCCCGGCGAGGTAGGCGCGCGCGGCCGCGACCATCCGGGTGCGCTTGGTCGCCGTGATGCTGTCGGCGGCGGTGCCGAAGCGGCCGGGGCGTCGCAGGCGCACCTCGACGAACACCAGCGTGGCGCCGTCGCGGGCGACCAGGTCGATCTCGCCATGGCGCGAGCGCACGTTGCGCTCGACGATCGACAGCCCCCGATCGCGCAGGTGGAGCGCGGCGAGCGCCTCGGCGGCGTGGCCGTCGCCGTGGCGCGCGTCAGCGGGCACCGTCGAGCGGGACGATCGCCCCGCCGCGGAAGGTCGCGAGGCGGCCTTCGCGGGCGATCTGGCGGGCGTCCGACAGCTCGACGCGTCCGGTCGCCCCGTCGAACGACAGCCGATCCGGGGGCGCCTCGACGAACGCCTCGGCGACGCGATAGGCGTCGAGCCCGAGCGCGTAGAGCCGGTCGAGCGCCGCGCTCGCGTACTCGGGCCGCGGCAGCCGTGCGAACGCTGCGGTCTCCGGGGCGACGATCCAGCTCACGTCGACGAAGCGCACTTCCTCGAGATCGCGCGCGGCCGAGGGCCCTTGGCGCTGGTTGACCTGGCCGCTTGCCCAGGCGGTGACGCGGGGCGCGAAGGTGCGGGCCAGCGCGGCGTCGGGGCCGTCGGCCGCGATGACGATCGCGTCGACGTTGGCCTTCGCGAGCTCACGGCGCAACGCGCGAAGACCGTCCTGCGAGGCGACCAGCGGGAAGATCTGCGGCAGGTTGCCGCCCAGCAGGATCCACTCGCCGACGAAGGCGTGCGCGAAGCGCTTCATCAGCGGCGTCTCGCCGCCGATCACCGCGACGTTGTGGATGCCCTCCGCGTTCATGCGCGTCGCGATCGTGCGCGCATCGGCCTCGATCGCGAGCGCGAACGTGTAGACGCGCGGCGGCAGCGGCGCGGCGTCGTCGAGCTGGTTGAGCGCGATCGTGACCGGCAGGTCGCGATCGGCGGCGATGAGCGCCTTCAGGTCGTCGCGCACCAGCGGGCCGACGACGACGCGCGCGCCGCCGTCGCGCGCCGCGTCGAAGGCGGCGTTGACGTCGTCGTTCGCGTGCGGGATGACGCGCACCCGGTCCTTCGCGCCGGCGGCCTCTGCGGCAGCGAGGAAGCCGTCGCGCACCGCCTCGGCCGCGCGGGCGTAATCGGGCGACGCGAGCGGCAGCACCAGCGCGATCGGGGGCCCGGCGGGCCGGGGCGGCTGCGCCGGCACGACGGCGGGCGGCAGGTCGGGAGACGGTGCG
This sequence comes from Casimicrobiaceae bacterium, assembly GCA_035539315.1. Lineage (GTDB taxonomy): Bacteria > Pseudomonadota > Gammaproteobacteria > Burkholderiales > Casimicrobiaceae > VBCG01. The sequence goes on along the minus strand of DATLIR010000096.1, from coordinate 17,237 downwards.
GGCACGAGCGCCGGCGCGGCGCCGGGCGGCGGCGGCTCGAACGTGCTTGTCGCGGGCGCCTGCGCTGCGCAGAATGCGCCTGACAGCGCGAACAGCGCGCCGGCCACCCACGCGAGCGGCGTCGGCCGGCGCGCGCGCGCCGGGGGAGCGACAGCGAACGTGGAAGCGGCGGAGCGCGGTGGGAAGGGGGAGGCGTTGTCCGGCACGGGCGACCCGGCGCGCGGCCGGGAGCAGCGGGCGCGCGCCGGAACATTATATGTGGTCGCCACGCCGCTCGGTAACCTGCGCGACGTGACGCTGCGCGCGGTGGACGTGCTCGGGAGCGTCGATCGCATCGGAGCCGAGGACACGCGCGTCACCGCGACGCTGCTCGCGCACCTGTCGATCGCCAGGCGACCCTTCGCGGTGCACGCGCACAACGAGGCCGCGCGCGCGGACGAGATCGTCGCGGCGCTGCGCCGGGGCGAGAGCGTCGCGCTGGTGTGCGACGCCGGCACGCCCGGCATCAGCGACCCGGGCGCGCGCATCGTGCGGGCGGCGCACGCGGCCGGCCTGCCGGTCGTCCCGGTGCCCGGCGCCTCCGCGGTCGCGGCGGCGGTGTCGGCGGCGGGGCTCGACGCGCTGCGCTTCGCGTTCCTCGGGTTCCTCCCCGTGCAGGCGAAAGCGCGCGGCGCGCTGCTCGCGACCTTCGCGGACCTTCCGCTCGCGCTCGTCATCTTCGAGGCGCCGCACCGCGTGCGCGCGACCGTCGCCGATCTCGCCCGCGCGCTGCCCGGCGGGCGCGACCTCGTCGTCGCGCGCGAGCTCACCAAGGCGTTCGAGACCATCGCGCGCCTTCCGCTCGCCGACGCGGCGACATGGTTCGCCGCGGACGCGAACCGCGAGCGTGGCGAGTTCGTGCTGATCGTCGACGCGCCCGGCGCGACCGCGATCGCGACCGGCGTGCCGGCCGACGCGGCGGGGTGGCTCGATGCGCTCGCGCGCGAGCTGCCGCCCGCGCGTGCCGCCCGGATCGTCGCGGAGCGGACCGGCGTGGCCCGCGACGCCCTGTACGCGCGTGCGATGGCGCGCGGGGGTGACAAGGGGGATTGACCCCGGTCAAGGCGTCGCTCCGGCCCGGGGTCGACACTGCGGCCATGGCAACCATCAGGCAACTCGCGGGCGTCGCGGCGCCCGCCGTCGCGCCGCTCGCGTTCGATCCGGCGCTGGTCCGCAAGTACGACCAGGCCGGGCCGCGCTACACGTCGTACCCGACCGCCGACCGCTTCCACGAGGCGTTCGGCCCCGCGGACTACGTGAACGCGCTGATCACGCGCCGCGAGGCGCGGGCGCGCGAGCCCCTGTCGCTGTACGTGCACGTGCCGTTCTGCAACACGCTGTGCTTCTACTGCGCGTGCAATAAGGTGGTGACCAAGGACCACGGCCGCAGCGCCAAGTACATCCGCTACGTGGCGCGCGAGATCGAGACGGTCGCCTCGATTCTCGAGTCCGATGGGCAGCCCGCGCCGGTCGAGCAGGTGCACCTGGGCGGCGGCACGCCGACGTTCCTGGCGCGTGACGAGATGCGTGCGCTGATGGGCCACCTGCGCGACGCGTTCCCGTTCGCGCCCGACGCCGAGGTGTCGATCGAGGTCGACCCGCGCAAGGTCGACGCCGAGGCGATCGCGTTCCTCGCGTCGGTCGGGTTCAATCGCATTTCCGTCGGCGTGCAGGACTTCGACCCCGCGGTGCAGAAGGCCGTCAACCGGCTGCAGAGCGAGGCGGAGACGCGGACCGTGATCGAGTCCGCGCGGGCGAACGGCTTCACGTCAGTCAACACCGACCTGATCTACGGGCTGCCGAAGCAGACGCTCACCGGCTTCTCGGCCACGATCGACCGCGTCGTCGGCCTGTCGCCCGACCGCATCGCGCTGTACAGCTACGCGCACGTGCCGCACCTGTTCAAGCCGCAGCGGCGCATCGCCGTCGAGGACCTGCCGCCCGCCGAGGAGAAGCTCGCGATCCTGGCGCTCGCGATCGAGAAGCTCGCCGCGGCCGGCTACGTCTATATCGGCATGGACCATTTCGCCAAGCCGACCGACGAGCTCGCGCGCGCGCAGGCGACGCGCCGGCTGCACCGCAACTTCCAGGGCTACTCGACCAAGCCGGACTGCGACCTGCTCGCGTTCGGCATCTCGGCGATCGGCAAGGTCGGCCGCACCTACGTGCAGAACGTGCGCACGCTCGACGAGTACTACGACCGACTCGACGCGCGCGCGCTGCCCGCGTTCCGCGGCTACGCGCTCACCGAGGACGACCTGGTGCGGCGCGACGTGATCGGCAAGCTGATGTGCGACTTCGAGCTCGCGATCCCCGACGTCGAGGCGCGCCACGGCGTCGTGTTCGACCGCGCGTTCGCGACCGAGCTGGTGGCGCTCGCGCCGCTCGCCGATGACGGGCTGGTGGAGCTGTCACCGCAGCGCCTGCGCGTGACCGACCGCGGGCGCCTGCTCGTGCGCACGGTCGCGATGGTGTTCGACCGGCACCTGCGCGAGGCGCGGGCGGCGGCGCGGTACTCGAGGGTGATTTGAGGCGACGAAGCGGGGCTCGGGGCTAGGAAATTGGCGCGTCGGTTTACAAGCCCCCGACTGCTGATCCCTGGTCCCAAGTCTCGAGTCCCGCACTTCCGTTCAGTACGTCTCGAGGTGGTACCGCCCCTCCGCCCGTAGTCGCGGCAGCACCGCGTCCCAGTCGACGCCGTGGCTGCGGCACGCGTCGGCGAACGCCTGCGCGACCCCTTCCTCCATCCCCTTGAGGCCGCAGACGTAGACGAAGGTGTTCGCGTCGGCGAGCGCTCGCGCGACGTCGGCGCCGCGCTCGCGGATGCGGTCCTGCACGTACCGCTTCGGCTGGCCGGGCACGCGCGAGAACGCGAAGTTGATGTCGATGAAGTCGCGCGGCAGCTTCATCAGCGGGCCGAAGTAGGGCAGCTCCTCCTCGGCACGCGCGCCGAAGAACAGCATCAGCGACCCGCCTTCCGCCAGCGCGATGCGGCGGCGCCGCCGCTCGGTCATCGCGCGCAGCGGCGCCGAGCCGGTGCCGGTGCACACCATCAGCAGGTTGGCGCCCGGGTGGTTGGGCATCAGGAAGGTGGCGCCGTAGGGGCCGATCACGTTGACCGTGTCCCCCTTGGCGAGGTCGCACAGGAAGTTCGAGGCGACGCCGGCGACGGGCTTGCCGTCGTGATCCTCGGTCACGCGCTTCACCGTGAGCGCCACGTTGTTGTAGCGCGGCCGCTCGCCTTCCCGCGGGCTCGCGATCGAGTAGAGGCGCGGATGGTGCGGCCGACCGAGCGCGTCGGTGCCCGGCGGCAGGATGCCGATCGTCTGCCCCTCGAGGACCGGGAACGCGAGCGAGCCGAAGTCCAGCACGATGTGGCGGATGTCCGACGACGCCCCGTCGCCGGTGAGGCGGAAGTTGCCGCTGACGGTCGCGATCGCGGGCTTCGCGACGGCGTAGAGGTTCACGTAGGGATGCGCGGCCGACCACGGCGGCGGCGCGACGCCGCCCTGGCCGGCGGTCGCGATCCCGACGATCCGTGCGACCTCGGCCGGCATCTCGCTCGGCGCGTCGGCGACCGTGAGCTCGCGCGGGGCGGGCAGCGTGTCCCAGGTGAGCTGCTCCTCGAGCGTGTAGACCGCGTCCTTCGCGACCTGCCGCCAGCTGTCGATGGCGCCGGTCGGGCAGGGGGCGAGACAGGCGTTGCAGCCGTCGCACTTGCCGGGGTTCACGACGTAGTTGCGCGCGTCGTGCGTGATCGCGCCGACCGGGCAGGTCTCCTCGCACGTGTTGCAGCGGATGCAGATCTCCGGGTCGATCAGGTGCTGGCGGATGACGTCGACGGTGGCCGCGGTCATGGCAGGATCGTGAGCGTGGGTAGCGCGTCCGTCAACGGCAGGCAGGCCCGCGTCAGCCGAAGCGGACGTAGGCGAAGTCCGCCGGCTGGTTGTTGATGCCGCGCGCCGGCGGCGCGATCCAGTTCGCGTAGCGCCCCGGCTCGGCGACAGGGCCCATCAGCGAGGCGACGAACGCGCGATCCTGGGCGGAAGGCAGCCACTCGCGCTCGTGCTTAGCCCAGGTGCCCGCGTCGACCACGTGGCCGTCGGGATCCACGTGCGCCGCCGACAGCGGCCCGATCTTGCGGTGGAACGCCTTGTGCGGCACGCGGAGCCGGAACGGGATGCCGGCCTTCTCGATGATCCTGTTCCAGCGCTCGACGCCCGCCGCGGCGTCCTTGATGTAGTCGTCGCGCAGCTTCTCGTTCAACGCGTTCAGCATCGGCGCCTCGATGGTGGCGAGGCGGCCGTCGCGCACCTCCAGCACCGGATAGGTCGCGCCGGCGAGCAGGTGGTCGTCGTCGAGCCGCGCCTCGTCGAAGCGCCCCTTGAGCCCGGTCGAGTAGAACGTCGCGGCGTTCGACGACACGTCGGCACCGAAGAGGTCCATCGTGACCGAGAAATGGAAGTTCAGGTAGCGCTGGATCGTCGGCAGATCGATCACGCCGGCGGCGCGGAGCTTCGCGACGTCGTCGGACGCCAGTTCCTTCATCGCGTCGCACGTGCGCTGGATGACGCGCCCGACGCCGGATTCGCCCACGAACATGTGGTGCGCCTCCTCCGTGAGCATGAACCGGCAGGTGCGCGCGAGCGGGTCGAAGCCCGACTCCGCGAGCGAGGCGAGCTGGTACTTGCCGTCGCGATCGGTGAAATAGGTGAACATGAAGAACGCGAGCCAGTCCGGCGTCTTCTCGTTGAACGCGCCTAGGATGCGCGGGTTGTCCGCGTCGCCCGAGCGCCGCTCGAGCAGCGCTTCGGCCTCCTCGCGGCCGTCGCGCCCGAAGTACGCGTGCAGGAGGTAGACCATCGCCCACAGGTGGCGGCCTTCCTCGACGTTCACCTGGAACAGGTTGCGGAGGTCGTAGAGCGACGGCGCGGTGAGCCCGAGGTGACGCTGCTGCTCGACCGAGGCGGGCTCGGTGTCGCCCTGCGTCACGATCAGCCGGCGCAGGTTCGAGCGGTACTCGCCCGGGACGTCCTGCCACGCGGCCTCGCCCTTGTGCGCGCCGAAGTTCACCTGGCGCCCCGCCTCGGCGGGCGCCAGGAAGATGCCCCAGCGGTAGTCGGGCATCTTCACGTAGTCGAAGTGCGCCCAGCCCTTGGGGTCGACCGAGGTCGCCGTGCGCAGGTAGACGTCGTAGTTCGACGTGCCCTCCGGCCCCATGTCCGCCCACCAGGACTGGAACCCGGGCTGCCAGTGCTCGAGCGCGCGCTGCAGCGTGCGATTGTCGGCGAGCCCGACGTTGTTGGGAATCTTCTCGCTGTAGTCGATGGTCATCGTCGTCGTCCTCGCGTGCTAGACGCGCTCGCGGTTGAATTTCGCCTTGCTGCCGGTCCCGAACACCTTGAGCGCGCCGGACTCGCCGGTCGCGTTGGGACGGATGAAGATCCAGTTCTGCCACGCAGAGAGCCGCCCGAACACGCGCGTCGCCATCGTCTCGCCCGGCCCGAAGCGCAGGTTCGCCTCCATGCCGGTGAGCGCGTCGGGCGACAGGCTCGCGCGCTCTTCGAGGGCCAGGCGAAGCTCGTCGCTCCACTCGAGGTCGTCGGGCGCAGCGGTCACCAGTCCGAGCGCGAGCGCTTCGTCCGCGCCGAGCGCGCGTCCGGCCGCCGCGCGGATGGCTGCCAGCGGCGCATCTTGATGGTAGAAGCGCGCGGCGAGCCGGTGCTTGCCGTTCACCATCGGATAGCGGCCGAAGTTCGTCGGCGAGAGCGTGATGCGCGGCGCGCGCTCGGGCGCGTCGGGCAGCGCGAGCATGTAGGTGCGGTCGGCGGCGAACGCGAGCTCGGCGAGCGTGCCGGCGAAGCACGACCCCGGCTCGACCAGCGCGTAGAGCGAGCGCGACGTCACGTCCAGGCGCGCGAGCGTGCGACGCAGCATGCCCGTCGTCTCGCGCACGAACCAGTGCGACGCGTGGCGCTCGAGCGCCTCGTCGCACGCGAGGACCTGCGCCGCGTCGCCGGCGGTCTTCAGGATCCAGGTGCCGAGCTCGAGCTCGTGGGCGCGCAGCATCAGGATCGCGTCGTCGAGGTCGCGCGCCATCGCCAGGGGCCACCAGGCCGCGCCCCTCGCGACGATCGCCTCGACGTCCGCGGGCTCCGGCGCCGCCGGCGCCTTGACGGTGATCGTGGCGTGGCGCGCCGCGCGGTCGACGCGCACGTCGACGGTCGGGTAGTGGTAGCCCGCGTCGTCCACGGTCCGCTCGAGCGGCGTCAGCGTCACGCCGCGCGCGTCGACCGGGCGGTCGCTCGCGGTCGCGAGCGTGGTGGCGCGCCGGCGCACGAGGTCGGCGAACTGCTGGGGCTTCGCGTGGTCGTCGACGAGGCGCCACTCCTTCGCCCGCGGCGCACGCACGCCTTCGACCAGCGTGCAGAAGACATCGGCGTGGTCGCGCCGCACGTGGCGCTTGTCCGTGATCCGCGTGAGCCCGCCGGTGCCGGGGAGGACGCCGAGCAGCGGGACCTCGGGCAGGCTCACCGCCGAGCTGCGGTCGTCGACCAGCAGGATCTCGTCGCAGGCGAGCGCGAGCTCGTAGCCGCCGCCCGCCGTCGTGCCGTTGCACGCGGCGATGAACTTGAGGCCCGAATGCCGGCTCGCGTCCTCGATGCCGTTGCGCGTCTCGTTGGTGAACTTGCAGAAGTTCACCTTCCACGCGTGCGACGAGAGCCCCAGCATGAAGATGTTCGCGCCCGAGCAGAACACGCGCTCCTTCGCGCTGGTGATCACGACCACGCGCACCGACGGGTGCTCGAAGCGCAGCCGCTGCAGCGCATCGTAGAGCTCGATGTCGACGCCCAGGTCGTAGCTGTTGAGCTTGAGCTTGTAGCCCGGGACGAGGCCGCCGTCCTCGTCGACGTCCATCGCGAGCGTCGCCACCTGCCCGTCGACGCCGAGCTTCCAGTGCCGGTAGCGGTCGGGATGGGTGTCGAACGTGAACGTCCGCGTTCGCGCGGGCTCGAGCTTCAGGGCGGGTTCGGCCATCGGGTGCCTCCGGGGCGGGCTCTCGCGCGTCAGGCGCGCGCGAGCTCCTTCAATTCGGCGAGCGAGTGCGCGGGGTCGGCGCCGGACGTGTCGACCATGGCGTCCGCCTTGCGGTACAGGGGCTCGCGCGCGGCGAGGATGCGCTTGAGATCCGCCATCGCTTCGCCGCTGCCTTCCATCGGGCGAAAGTCGCCCTGCGCCACGACGCGGCCCATGTGCTCCTCGGGCGCCGCCCTGACCCAGACCGTGTAGCAGCGGTCGAGCAGCAGGTGGTAGGTATCGGGCTCGGAGACGATGCCGCCGCCCACGGCGACGACGAAGCGGTCGTGCGTGTCGAGGACGCGCTCGAGGCAGCGGCGCTCGATGCGGCGGTAGCCGGCCTGGCCGTAGAGCATGAACAGCTCGGCGAGGCTCACCGCGGCCTCGCGCTCGATCTCGCGGTCGAGCTCGATGAACGGCCAGTGCAGCTCGCGCGCGAGCGCGGCGCCGAGCGTGGTCTTGCCTGCGCCGCGCAGTCCGACGAGCGCGATCCGCGTGCGGCGCGTGGCGTCGTCGCGTCCGTACTCGCGCATGAGGCGGAACAGCGCTTCCTCCAGGCGATGCGGCGGCAGCTCGGCGAGGAAGCGGCGGATCAGTCGCTGCTCGGGCGCGTCGTCGCCGAGGAGGTCGATCAGGCTCGCGCCGAGCGCCGCGGCCACGCGACGCAGGAGCACGATCGACACGTTGCCTTCACCCGCCTCGAGCTGCGCCAGGTAGCGCTCCGAGACCTGCGCCTGGGTTGCCAGCACCTTGCGCGAGACGCCGCGTCGATCGCGCGCCTCGCGGACGCGGCGGCCGAGCTGCGCGAGGAACGCGGCGGCGTCGTCGTCGGCGCGGGGGTCGTCGGCGGGGAGGGCGGCAGGCATCGGGGCGCGAGGTGGATCGCTAGCAGAACTATACCTCATGACGCAATGATTGCAAGCAATTTAATGCATCATAACGTCGGTAAATCAATGGTCCCGTCGTTACAACGTTGGATATTTTCTACGCTTATCAGTACCGAATCATATAGTTGACAAGGATAGTCGGGGATGAGAAATAATGCTTGACACGCGACCGCGGTGTACCTAAAGTGCATGCTACCTGGTGGGCCCGCACCGTCATCGGCTCGCCTGCCCCGCCGGATCCCGAGGAGGAGCCTCGAGGTGTTCGCCTTTCGTGCCTGCCCCATCCGCGCGTCGCGCCTCGCGACGACGCCGCGTTCCCGGCGATGAGCGCCGAGGCGTTCACGGCGCTGGTCGCGCGCGTCACCGAGCGCCTGGCCGACCGTCCGCTCGACGCCGCGCTTGCTCACGAACTCAACAAAACGCTGCCCGGTGACGGGTCCGATGTCGCCGCGATCGCCGCGGCCTGCCGCGACGCGATTCGCGACGGCTGGATGTGCAACCGCGAGGCCGGCGGCATCCGCTACGGCCGCGTCGTCAAGGCCGGACCGGCGACGCACGGCTTCTCGGTCGACGTCGTCGACATGAACGACGTCGTCGGCCCGCACCACCGCCATCCGCGTGGCGAGATCGACCTGGTGATGCCCCTCGATGCGCACGCGCGCTTCGACGGGCATGGCGCCGGGTGGGTCGTCTACGGTCCCGGCTCCGCGCACCATCCCACCGTGACCGGTGGACGGGCGCTGGTCCTCTACCTGCTGCCCCACGGGGCGATCGAGTTCACGCCGCCGGCGTGAAACGCCGGCGAGCGAGCGACCATGGCGATGCCCGGCCTGTCACGCGTCGAACCCGGCAGCACGCCGCCGCGCATCGACATTCCGCGCGCGTACAACGCCGCGCACGACCTTTGCGAGCGCAATCTCGCGGCGGGCCGCGCGGGCAAGGTCGCGTTCATCGACGACCGCGGCGCGACCACGTTCGGGGAGCTCGCGGTCCGCGTCAACCGCTTCGCGAACGCGCTCGCCGGGCTCGGCATGCGGGCCGAGGAGCGCGTGCTGGTGTGCCTGCTGGACTCGATCGACTTCCCGACCGCGTTTCTCGGCGCGATCAAGGGCGGCATCGTCCCGATCGCCGCCAACACGCTGCTCACGACCGCCGACTACGAGTACATGCTGCGCGACAGCCGCGCGCGCACGCTGGTGGTCTCCGCGGCGCTGTTGCCGGCGTTCCTGCCGCTGATCGGCACGCTGCCATCGCTCGTGCACGTGATCGTCTCCGGGGCCGGCCCGTTGCCGGCGGGCGCGCTCGGGTTCGACGCGCTGCTCGCGACCGGCGGCGAGCGGTGCGCTCCCGCGGAGACGACGCGCGACGACATCTGCTTCTGGCTCTATTCGTCGGGCTCGACCGGCGCGCCCAAGGGGACGATGCACGTTCACTCGAGCCTCGTGACGACCGCGTACCTGCACGGGGGACCGATCGTCGGCGTGCGCGAGGACGACGTGCTGTTCAGCGCCGCGAAGCTGTTCTTCGCCTACGGCCTGGGCAACGCGCTCACCTACACGCTGGCGTTCGGCGCGACGGCGATCCTGATGGCCGAGCGGCCCACGCCCGACGCGGTGTTCAAGCGCCTGATCGAGCGACGCCCGACGATCTTCTTCGGCGTGCCCACGCTGTTCGCGATGATGCTCGCGAGCCCCGCGTTGCCGCCGCGCGGATCGGTCGCGATGCGCCTGGCGACCTCGGCCGGCGAAGCGCTGCCCGAGCACATCGGCCGTCGCTTCACCGAGCATTTCGGCGTCGAGATCCTCGACGGCCTCGGCTCCACCGAGATGCTGCACGTGTTCCTGTCCAACCGCCCCGGCGACCTGCGCTACGGGACCAGCGGCCGGGCGGTGCCCGGCTACGAGCTGCGCGTGGTGAACGACGACGGGGCGCCGGTGGCGGACGGCGAGATCGGCGAGCTGCAGGTGAACGGCCCGACCGCCGCGGCCGGCTACTGGAACAACCGCGCCAAGTCGCACGCGACGTTCCAGGGCCCGTGGACGCGTAGCGGCGACAAGTACCGCATCGATCCGGCCGACGGGCGCTACGTGTATTCGGGCCGCACCGACGACATGCTGAAGGTCGGCGGCATCTACGTCTCGCCGGTGGAGGTCGAGTCCGCGCTGGTCGCGCACGACGCCGTGCTCGAGGCGGCGGTGATCGGCCGCGAGGACGCCGACCGGCTGGTGAAGCCGATGGCGTACGTGGTGCTGAAGCCCGGCCGTGACCGCAGCGAGGCGCTGGCCGAGGAGCTCCGGCAGCATGTTAAATTGCAGCTCGCGCCCTACAAGTTCCCCCGCTGGGTCGAGTTCCTGGACGAGCTGCCCAAGACCGCGACCGGCAAGATCCAGCGCTTCAAGCTGCGGGCCAGGCTTTCGTGAAAACCGGCTGCCGCGACCGCGGCGGCGACCGAAACGAGGAGGAGTCCATGTTGCCATCGAAGTCAGTCGCGCGCGTTCAGCTCACGCTGGTCGCGTCGCTCGCGCTCGCGCTCGTCGCGACGCCGGCGTTCGCGCAGGAGAAGGTCAAGGTCGGGCTGATGCTGCCCTACACCGGCACGTTCGCGGCGCTCGGCAATGCGATCACCAACGGCTTCAAGCTCGCGATCGCCGAAGAGGGCGGGAAGCTCGGCGGACGGGAGATCGAGTACGTGACGGTCGACGACGAGTCCGACCCGGCCAAGGCGCCCGAGAACGTCAACAAGCTCATCAAACGCGACAAGGTCGACGTCATCGTCGGCACCGTCCACTCGGGCGTGGCGATGGCGATGGCGAAGGCGGCGAAGGACAACAACGCGCTGCTGCTCATCCCCAACGCGGGACAGGACGAAATCACCGGACCGATGTGCGCGCCGAACATCATCCGCACGTCGTTCACGAACTCCGCGGCCGGCGTCGCGATGGGCAAGGTGGCCGCGGAGCGCGGGCACAAGACGGCCGTCACGCTCACCTGGAAATACGCGGCGGGCGACCAGTCGGTCGGCGGCTTCAAGGAAGCGTTCGAGAAGGGCGGCGGCAAGGTGATCAAGGAGCTGACGCTCCCGTTCCCGACGGTCGAGTTCCAGCCGCTGCTCACCGAGATCGCATCGCTCAAGCCGGACGCCGTCTACGTGTTCTTCGCCGGGGGCGGAGCGGTCAAGCTGGTCAAGGATTACGACGCCGCGGGCCTGCGCAAGACGATCCCGCTCTACGGCGCCGGCTACCTCACCGACGGCACGCTGCCGGCGCAAGGTGCCTCCGCCGAGGGACTCCTGACGACGCTGCACTACGCCGACGAGCTCGACAACCCGAAGAACAACGCGTTCCGGGCCGCGTACAAGAAGGCGTACAACGTCGAGCCGGATGTCTACGCGGTGCAGGGCTACGATACCGGGCAGCTGCTCGCCGCGGGCACCAAGGCCGTCGGCGGCGACATGGGCAAGCGCGACGCGCTGATCAAGGCGATGCAGACGGCGAAGATCGAGAGCCCGCGCGGCCCGTTCTCGCTGTCGAAGGCCAACAACCCGATCCAGGACATGTACCTGCGGCGGGTCGAGGGTGGCAAGAACAAGTCGATCGGCATCGCGATCAAGGCGTACGCCGATCCGGCGACCGGCTGCAAGATGTAGCTCGGAGGTCGGTGGTCGGCCGGCGGTGGCGTCGGCCGGAGGGCTGGCGCCGGCGTCCGCGAGCGATCGCGGGCCACCGGCGGGAACGATGGGGCGTGGCGGCGACGAGCGGCCACGCCCCGGTTGTTTTCGCGCCATGGACAGGCAACAATCGCGGCGTCGCGCGCGGGGGCACCCTGCGACGCCGGCCACAGGGGGCTCAACGCACGAGACACCGACCACGGCGCGCGCACGCGCGCTCCTACTGCCGTCGCGCGCTCCCTCGCCGCGACGGCCGACGCTCCCCTGACCCTCCGACCCCGACGCCATGGAATTCGCGCTGATCCAGCTCCTGAACGCGCTCCAGTACGGACTGCTGCTGTTCCTGGTCGCGAGCGGGCTGACGCTGATCTTCGGCATCATGGGGATCATCAACCTCGCGCACGGCAGCTTCTACATGATCGGCGCGTACATGGCGTTCACGCTGTCGTCGCTGACCGGCAGCCTCGCCGTCGCGATGGTGCTGGGCATCGCGCTGTCGGTGCTCCTCGGGCTCTTCCTCGAGTGGGCGCTGTTCTCGCACCTCTACAAGCGCGACCACCTCGAGCAGGTGCTGCTCACCTATGGGCTCATCCTGATCTTCGAGGAGCTGCGCAGCCTCATCGTCGGCAACGACGTGCATGGCGTCACCGTCCCACCGGTGTTCGGCGGGTCGATCGCGCTCGGCGACACGATGACCTATCCGGTCTACCGCCTGGTCATGTCGGCGGTGTGCCTCGCGATCGCCGGCGGCATGTACCTGCTGATCCAGCGCACGCGCCTGGGCATGATGATCCGCGCCGGCGCGTCGAATCGCGAGATGGTGGGCGTGCTCGGCGTCAACGTGAACCTCGTGTTCCGCCTCGTGTTCGCGCTGGGCGTCGCGCTGGCGGCCTTCGCGGGGATGCTCGCGGCGCCGGTGTCATCGGTCTACCCGGGCATGGGGCAGCAGGTGCTGATCATCTGCTTCGTCGTGGTCGTGATCGGCGGCATCGGCTCGGTGTGGGGAGCGCTCGCGGCATCGCTGCTGATCGGGCTGGTCGACACCTTCGGCAAGGTGCTCGTGCCCGAATACGCCGGCGTGGCGGTCTACGTGCTGATGGCGGCGATCCTGCTGTGGCGGCCCGAAGGCCTGTTCCGGCGCGCGTGACGCTGCCGAGACGACGATGCCGACCCGCCTGATCGCCCCGCTCGTCGCGCTCGCGCTCGTCGCGCTCTTCCCGCTGTCGGGCGCGACGTTCTACGTCGAGCTCACGACGAAGATCATGATCATGGCGATCTTCGCGCTGTCGCTCGACCTATTGGTCGGCTGGACCGGGCTCGTGAGCTTCGGGCACGCGGCGTTCTTCGGCGTCGGGGCGTACGCGCTGGCGCTGCTGTCGCCGAAGGCGGCCGCGACCGGGCTGTGGTCGTCGCTCGCGGTGGCCGTCGCCGCGGCGGCGCTGTGCGCGCTCGTCGTCGGCATCTTCGTGCTCCGCACGCGCGGCATCTACTTCATCATGGTAACGCTCGCATTCGCGCAGATGTTCTACTTCGTGTTCCACGACACGAACGTCGGCGGCGGCTCCGACGGCCGCTACGTCAACGTCAAGCCCGACGCGAGCCTGTTCGGGTTCACGCCTTTCGACCTGGACAAGCCGAATCAGATCTTCTACGTCGTGATGGCGGTGCTGGTCCTCGTGTTCGTGTTCCTGCAACTCCTGCTGCGCTCGCCGTTCGGCCGCGCGCTGCAGGGCATCCGCGCGAACGAGCAGCGGATGCGGGCGCTGGGCTACCCGGTCGCCGCCTACAAGCTGGCGGCGTTCACGCTCGCCGGCGCGCTGGCCGGGCTGGCCGGCTACCTGCTCGCGGCGCAGTCGGGCTTCGTCAACCCCGAGATCCTGTCGTGGCACCAGTCGGGCAACGTATTGCTGATGGTGATCCTGGGCGGCGCGGGGACGCCGTACGGGCCGATCGTCGGGGCGTTCGCGCTGACGCTGCTGCACGAGTTCTTCAGCTCGGTCACCAAGCACTGGCAGCTCTTCCTCGGCGCGACGATCGTCCTGATCGTGCTGTTCATGCCCGGCGGGCTCGGCCATCTGGTGCGGCGCGTGCGCCGGAGCCTGTTCGGCGGTGCGCGCGATGGCTGACGCGGTCCTCGATGCGCGCGGCCTCACCCGCCGCTTCGGCGGGCTCGCGGCGTGCGACGGCGTCGACCTCGCGCTGCGCCGCGGCGAGCTGCACGCGCTGCTCGGCCCCAATGGCGCGGGCAAGTCGACGCTCATCAACCTGCTGTCCGGCGATCTCGGTCCGTCGGCGGGAACCATCCGTTTCAAGGGCGCCGACATCGCCACGCTGAGCCCGGACCGCCGCTCGCGCATGGGCATCGGCCGCAGCTACCAGAAGACCAACATCTTCCCCGCGTTCACGGTGTTCGAGAACGCGCGGCTCGCGGCGCAGTCGCGGCGGCCGCGGCCCTTCGCGATCGTCGCGAACGCCTCGCGCGACCCGGTCGCCGGCAAGCGCGCGATGCGCGGCCTCGAGCTCGCGGGCCTCCACGAGCACGTCGAGCGGCAGGCAGGCGCGCTGTCGCACGGCGAGCAGCGCCAGCTCGAGATCGCGATGGTGCTGGCGACCGAGCCCGAGGTCCTGCTCCTCGACGAGCCGCTCGCCGGCATGGGCGCGGAGGAGTCCGCGCGGATGGTCGGCCTGCTCAAGCGGCTGGCCGCGGCGCACGCGATCCTGCTCGTCGAGCACGACATGGATGCGGTGTTCGCGCTCGCCGACGTGATCACCGTGATGGTGAACGGGCAGGTGCTCGCGTCGGGCCTGCCCGGCGCGATTCGCGCGAACACCAGCGTGCAGCGCGCCTACCTCGGCCACGAGGACGACTGACATGGCCGACGTCCTGCTCGAGGCGAGCGACCTGCACGTCTACTACGGGGCGAGCCATGTGTTGCACGGCGTCGACTTTGCGGTGCGCGTCGGCGAGGCGGTCGGCCTGATGGGCCGCAACGGCATGGGCAAGACGACGCTCCTCAAGAGCATGCTGGGGATCGTGTCGCCGCGCAGCGGCGCGGTGCGCGTGCGCGGCTACGACGCGGCCGGCTGGCCGACCTTCCGCATCACGCGCCAGGGGATTGCCTACGTGCCGGAGGGGCGCGGCATCTTCCCCAACCTGTCGGTGCGCGAGAACCTGGTGATGTCCGCGCGCCCCGCGGCCGACGGGCGCTGCGACTGGACCTACGACCGCGTGCTCGCGACCTTCCCGAGGCTGGCCGAGCGCCTCGACCACGGTGGGGCGCAACTGTCCGGCGGCGAGCAGCAGATGCTGACGATCGGCCGCGCGCTCCTCACCAACCCGTCGCTCCTGATTCTCGACGAGGCGACCGAGGGCCTCGCGCCGCTGATCGCGAAGGAGATCTGGCGCATCGTCGGCGAGATCCGCGCCGCCGGGATCGCCACGGTGATCGTCGACAAGAACTACGCGCACGTGACCGCGATCACCGACCGCAACGTCGTGCTGGTCAAGGGCCAGGTCGCCTACGAGTGCGACAGCGCGACGGCGCGCGCCGACCCGGCGGCGCTGCACGCGTTCCTCGGCGTCTAGGGAAGTCGATGGCCTTCGTCGACGTCGGCGCCGCGCGCCTCGAGGTCGAGCGCATCGACGTCGGCCGGCGCGACGTCGCCGCGATCGTGATGCTGCACGAGGGGCTGGGCTCGGTCGCGATGTGGAAGGATTTCCCGCACCGCGTGGCGCACGCCGCCGGGCGCGACGTCCTCGTCTATTCGCGCGCCGGCTACGGGCGCTCGTCGCCGGCCGCGTTGCCCTACGGCGTGCGCTACATGCACGACGAGGCGCTCGCCGTGCTGCCGCGGCTGCTCGACGCGTGCGGCGTCGAGCGACCGATCCTGTTCGGGCACAGCGACGGCGCCTCGATCGCGCTGATCCACGCGGGCGCGCAGCCGAGGCCGGTGACGGGCCTCGTGCTGATGGCGCCGCACGTGTTCGTCGAGGACGTGTCGATCGCGAGCATCGCGGCGGCGAAGACCGCGTGGCGCGCCACCGACCTGCGCGAGCGCCTCGCCCGCTACCACGACGATGTCGACGCCGCGTTCACCGGCTGGAACGACATCTGGCTCGACCCGGCGTTTCGCGCCTGGGACATCGCCGCCGAAGTGCGTGACGTGCAGCGTCCGATCCTCGCGATCCAGGGCGAGGACGACGAGTACGGCACGATGGAGCAGGTCGAGCGCATCGCGCGGCTCGCGAGCGACGTCGACGTGGTGAAGCTCGCCGACTGCCGCCATGCTCCGCACCGCGACCAGCCGGACGCCGTGCTGGAGGCGCTGGTGCGCTTCGTCGACCGGCTCGGCTAGGAACCGCGATGCCATTCGTCGTCGACAAGCCGATCCGCTTCCACCACTGCGACCCCGCGGGCATCGTGTTCTACCCGCAGTATTTCGTGCTCATGAACGAACTGGTCGAGGACTGGTTCGACCAGGGGCTGGGCGTCGACTTCGGCGGCTATCACGCCCGTGACCGGCTCGGCGTGCCGATGGCGCGCATCGAATGCGAGTTCGCGGCGCCGTCGGGGGTCGGCGACCGGCTCGCGTTCGCGCTCGTGGTCGAGCGCCTCGGCAACGCGTCGATCACGCTGCGCGTGAGCGCGACCTGCGCTGGCGAGGAGCGCGTGCGAGCGCGGCTGGTGCTGGTGCAGGCGTCGCTCGAAACGCGACGCGCGGTGCCCCTCTCCGACGACCTGCGCGCCCGCATGGCACGCTATGTCGCGGCGGGTTAGGGCCCGTTACCGCAACACGGGCGCGAGTGCCCCGGCAGCGCTAACCGGCCCTAGCTCACGCCGCGGCGTTGGGCCATCTCGCGCCCGATGGCGGCGATCTCGTCGGGCGCCAGGAGGTCCTGCGCCAGCGGGATCAGCTCGGCTTCCTCGATCTCGATGTGCGCCTCGTAAGCGTGGGTGATCTCGTGCACCAGGCGGGGCGGGAGCACGGCGCGCTGGCCGGTGGCGATGCCGGACAGGAGCGGACGCAGCTTGCGCCAGTGCCCGGCGAGCTCGCGATGCTCCGCGAGGAGGCGCGACGCGAGCGCCTGCGCGTCCGGCGCGCGCGCGAGGAGCCGCGGCAGCAGGCTCGCTTCCTCGTCCTCATGGTGGTGCACGGCCGCCGAGTCGAAGTAGCGCATGATCGCCCGCGCCGCCGCGCGTGCGTCGGCGTCGTGCCCGTGCCCGGGCAGGTGGCGCTCGAGGCGGCCGAGCGTCGCGAGCTGCTTGCGGATGCGGCCGTGGCAGGCGACCAGCATCGCGAGCGGGTCGTCGAAGGTGGCGGCGTCGGCGCCGGGGAGCAGGGCGTTCATGGTTCGCGGCCGGTGAGGGTCAGAGGCGCGCGAGCGCGCCCCACGGGGACTTGGTGATCGCGACCGACACGATATAGCCGAACGTCGCGAGCGCGGCGAAGAAGGCGGCGGCGCGGACGGCGAACGTGCGGCCGCGCTTCAGCGCGATCATGCCGAGCGCGATGTAGACGACGAGCGCGACGACCTTCGCGCCGATCCACGGCGCGGCGCCCACGCC
>DATLIR010000095.1:0-8285 GCA_035539315.1 Casimicrobiaceae bacterium | reverse complement strand
TCGGGGTCGGCGGCCGCCAGCATCATCGCGGCCCAGCCGCCCTGGCAGTTGCCGATGATCGCCGGCTTCTCGCTCGCCGGGTGCAGCTCGCGCACCTTGCGGACGAACTGCTTCTCGGCCTCGCACACGTCGATCAGCGTCTGCCCCGGCTCGGGGTCGCGGAAGAAGATGACGAAGTAGACCGGGTGGCCCTGGCGCAGCGCGACGCCGACCTGCGAGTCGTCCTTGAAGCCGCCGATGCCCGGACCGTGGCCGGCGCGCGGATCGATGATGATGTAGGGGCGAAGCTTCGGGTCGACCGTCACGCCCGCCGGCGGAACGATCCGGACCAGCGCGTAGTTGACCGGACGCGCGAGCGTGCGCCCGTCGACGACGGTTTCGTACTGGAAGTGCAGCACCGGCGGCAGGCCGGCCTGCGCCGCCTCGAGGAACGCGTTGCCGCGCTGGCGCATCGTGTCCCAGAACAGGATCGAGCGCTGCGCCGCGTCGAGCGTGTACGCGTACCAGTCGCTCCACAGACGCGCACCGACCGCCGGGTCGGCCATCAGCGCGCCGACGCCGTTGCGCTCGTAGCTTTCCTTGACCTGGCCCAGGTACGCCTCCTGGGCGAGCTTCGCGCGCTTGCCGTAGACGATGGCGACCCGGGTGGAAAGGTCGTTGCTGCGCTCCAACTGCCTGCCGATGTCCATGGCGATGCCTCGGGGGGTTGACCCTGCAATTATGCCGCAGTGCAGCACGCCCCCGGTTGTTCGCCGTCAAGTGGAAGGGATAAACGTCCGAAGGATGGCGGGGTCGTCGCGGGTCAAGAAGGCGACGGTGCCGTGGCTGCCGGGAGACCGGGCGCCCGGGCATTCCGGCGCATGAGCACGGCGTGGGCGTCCGTCTTCACCTATCGACGCGAGGCCGGTCGCGACGAACCCCGCGTCCTGCCTTTTGACCTGCTCTCAGCCGCGCGCCCGTTCCCCCGCGAACCGGGCGAAGCCCGCGACGAAATCGCGCAGCTGCCTCGCGATCGCCTCGTCGACGAGCGCGCCGGCCGCGTCGAACACGTTGCCGGCGCGCGACACCTGGAGACGCCCGCCGAACCACGGAGCGGTCCCGAGCGTGCGCAGCACCGGGAGCCATGCGCCTTGCGCGAGGATGGTGCCGAAGCCGCCGGGCGATGCGCCGATCACGGCCACCGGCCGTCCGCCGAACACGCGCTTGATGTCGCTCGCCGGCCGCGACAGCCAGTCGATCGCATTCTTGAACACGCCCGGGATCCCGTTGTTGTACTCGGGAGTGACGAGCAGAAGCCCCTCGGCGCCCGCGATCGCTTCCTTGAGCGCCGCGACGGCGGCGGGGATGCCCTTTTCCGCCTCGACGTCGCCGTCGTAGAGCGGAATGTCGCGGATCGACCCGATCGCGAGCTCGGCCCCGTCGGGCATCGAACGCGCGGCGGCACGCAGCAGCGCGGCGTTGAACGAGCCCTTGCGCAGGCTGCCGGAGAGCCCCACCAGCCGGGTCGTCATCGCGATGGGGCCGGTGCCGTCGTGGTGCGATTGCGTTCGAGCCAGCGATCGACGGCCGCGACGACGCCGTCGATCGCCTCGGAGCGCATGCCGTGCTGCCTGGCGAGCGTCTGCACCAGCCGATCGACGCGCTCGATGTTGGGCGCGCCGCTCGCGAGCGCGCGCGCCGCGGACGAGGGGTTGAGCAGCGACTGCGCCGCGGCCGCGTACTTCTCGAACGGCACGAGGTCGTCCGCCGCGGCGCCCAGCGTCATGCACAGGCGCGCCACCCATTCGTAGACGCTCCGCGACGCGGCGAGGTCGCCGTGCACGGCATCGCGGATCGAGCGCATGCCCTCGGGCCCGACGCAGCGGTAGTTGCCGGCCAGGAGCATGCTCCATTTCGCGAGCGGCACGAACGCTGAGTCGTGCACCTTGAGCTTGACCGGCAGCTCGATGCGACCGCCGGGGCCGTCGAAGCGCGCCGCCTCCACGCCCGCGGCCAGCTCGCGCAACAGCGCCGTGTGCGGCTCGGCCGGAAAGCGCGCGGCCTTGAAGTTCGTGGGCAGACGCACCTGCAGCACATTGACCGGCTCGCCGGGGGGGCGGAATGCCTGCGGGTCGGGACTGCACAGCGTCACCAGCGCCGGGTCGAAGCCGCTCCACGCCGCGTAGTCGGTGTAGCAGTCGCGGCACGCGTCGATCGCGATCGACGGAAAGCGCGCGAGGAACGGCGGCGGCGGCATGTTCATGATCGACATGCACGGCACCTTCGCGTGCGCGACCGCGGCGAGCAGCTCGCGCACGCCGGCCGATCGGTATTGCGGCTCCTGCATCGCCAGCACGACGAGGTCGTAGTCGGCGGGCCGCGCGTCCTGCGGCACCGTGGCGTCCACCCGGCCCGGCAACCGGCGCGAGTCCACCTCGACCAGGTGGTCGCTCCCCTTCAGCGGGAAGCGCACGCGCGCGCCCGCCGAGTTGAACGCCTCCACCTCGGCGGGCAGGCACGCGAGCGTCACCGCATGGCCCGCGGCGCACAGCTTGATCGCCAGGAGCGAGCCGTACGACGCGCCCATGCTCAGGATGCGAACCGACCTCGCCATGCGGATCTCCTCCTCGTTCGCCCGGGCGTCGGCTGCCGATCGGCGGTCCGCTCCCGGGTCGTTGTCGTTCCGACCGCGACGTCGGCGGCGCGGCGCCCGTCAGGATCCGCGCAGCGACGCCGGTACGTCAACCGTCCCCTCCTGCCGCTTGCGGAACAGCGCCGCGCGCGCGAGCAGCAGGGTCGTCAGCGGCATCGTGACGGCCAGCACGCACGCGACCACCCAGGTGTGCAGCACCGGCATCCCGCCCAGGAACGAAAAATACAGCATCGACGCCAGCGCGACCGCCCAGACCCCGAACGTCGCCGCCAGCGCCGGCGGATGCATGCGCTGGAAGAACCTCGGCAGGCGGACCATGCCGAGCGCGGCGACGAGCGACGCGGCGCCGCTGGCGCACAGCAACAGCGCGGTGACGGCCTCGACGACCGCGGGCGTCATTCGATCGCCTCGCCACGCAGCAGGAACTTGGCCAGGGCCGCCGAACTGACGCCTCCGGCGATCGCGATCACCAGCGCTGCCTCGAACACCATGCCGCTCGCGTAGCGGATGCCGAGCACCAGCAGCGCGAGCATGCCGTTCACGTAGAGGAAGTCGAGCGCGAGCACGCGGTCCTCGGCGCCCGGCCCGCGCAGCAGGCGATAGACCGCGAGCGCCATCGCGACGGCGTAGGCGGTCAGGGTGGCGAAGATGGCGAACGAGAGCACGGGGGTCATCGGAAGATCTCCATGAGGGGCCGCTCGTAGCGTTCCTTGAAATGGGCGACGAACGCCGCCTCGTCGCCGGGCTCCAGGACGTGCAGCAGCACCGCGCTGCGGTCGTGCGCGAGCTCGCACCAGATCGTGCCGGGCACCACGGTCGTGATGACGGCCAGCGCGGCGAGCGCCGACGGGTCGCTGAGCGCGAGCGGCACGCGCACGAACGCGCCGGCCGGAAGCCGCTCGCGCGGCCGCAGCATCGCCCGCGCCACGTGCGCGTTCGACACCAGCGAGTCGCGCACGACGTGCGCGACGAGCACCAGCGCGAGTCCGGGACGCCGCAGCCGCGCGCGCTGCGGTCGCAGGGGCGCGGCGAGCACCGGGATCGCGAGGGCGACGATCGCCGCCAGCACGACCTGGCCCGCGGTCGGCGGCATGTCGAGCACGAGCCAGGTCGCGAACAGGACGACCGACAGCAGCGGCGCGGGCAGCCAGCGGCTCATCGCGTTGCCCCTCGGCCGGCCTCGAGTCGGACCGGCTGCGCGCCCAGCACCGCCTCGATGTAGGGCGCCGGCCGGTGCAGCGCGCGCGCCGCGTCGCGGGCATAGCGCAGCGCCGGCTCGGCGCCGATCGCGAGCGCGACGCATGCGGTGAGCGGAAGCGCCACCGCGACGCATTCCACGACCCGCAGCCGCGGCTCGGGTCGCTCGCGCGCCGTCCAGAACTGGCGCATGCCGGTGCGCGCGAGCGCGATCGTCGCGAGCAGCCCCGCCGCGATCACCAGCGCCACGAACAGCCAGGCGGAGGTCGAAGGCGGCGACCGCAAGGCGTTGGGCACGCCGTCGGGATCGAGCGCCGCGGAAAGCATGGCGAACTTCGCGAGGAAGCCCGACAGCGGCGGCAGCCCCGCGATCACCAGCGCGCACGCGAGGTAGGCGAGTCCCAGGAACACGACCGTCGTCGGCAGCACGCGACCGACCAGCGCGCGCTCCTCGTCGTCGAGGTTGACGCCCTGCGGCAGCTCGATCGCTTCGAACGCGAACGGCAGCGCGCCGTGGTGGACCTCCGGCTCCGGCTGGTCGGTGTC
The DNA here is from genome assembly GCA_035539315.1 of Casimicrobiaceae bacterium. Lineage (GTDB taxonomy): Bacteria > Pseudomonadota > Gammaproteobacteria > Burkholderiales > Casimicrobiaceae > VBCG01. The sequence goes on along the minus strand of DATLIR010000095.1, from coordinate 3,910 downwards.
GACGTCGTGCACGCGCTCGCCGAGCTCGACCAGCAGGTAGAGGGCCGCGAGCGCGAGCGTCGACGAGGTGAGGTAGAATAGCGCGCCCGCCGTGAGCGACGGCAGCCCGAATCCGAGCGCCGCGATCAGCGTGCCCGACGACACCGCCACGCACGCACCCGCCATGCGAGCGAGCCGCTGTGCCGCGAGCATCGCGAAGGCGCCGACGGCGAGGGTCATGCAACCGCCTGCGACCAGCAGGCCGGAGCCCAGCGGGTCGATCGCGCCGTCCGCGCCGAAGAACAGCATCGAGCAGCGCAGCACGGCGTAGACACCGACCTTGGTCATCACGGCGAACAGCGCCGCGGCCGGTGCGCTCGCCGCGGCATAGGCTGGCGCGAGCCAGAAGCCGAGCGGCCACATCGCCGCCTTGGTGAGGAAGGCGATCGCGAGGATGGCGAGGCCGGCGTGCAGCAAGCCCCGATCCGCCGCCGGCACCGCCGCGAGCTTTTGCGCCATGTCCGCGAGGTTGAGCGTTCCGGTGACGCCGTAGAGCATCGCGACGCCGATCAGGAAGACCGCCGAGGCGGCGAGGTTGATGGCGACGTAGTGCATCCCCGCGCGCACCCGTGCCGTGCCCGAGCCGTGCAGCAAGAGGCCGTAGGAGGCCGCCAGCATGACCTCGAAGAACACGAACAGGTTGAACAGGTCGGCGGTCAGGAATGCGCCGTTGAGACCCATCAGCTGCAGCTGGAACAGCGGGTGGAAATGCACGCCGGCTCGGTGCCAGCGAGCGGTCGCGTAGAGCACCGCGGTGACGCCGAGGAGGTTCGCGAGCACGAGCATCAGCGCGGCGAGCCGGTCGACCACGAGCGCGATGCCGTAGGGCACCGGCCAGTTCGCCGGCAGGTAGACCGCGATCGCGCCGCCCTCGCCGCCGCGGTCGACCCACACGAGCAGCGCCACGGCGACCGCGAGCCCGGCGACACTGGCCGCCACGTCGACCAGCGCGCTGGCCGCGCGCCAGCGTTGGCCCAGCACCAGCATCACGGCGGCCGCGGCGAGCGGCAGCACGATCGGCGCCGCGACGAGGTGCGGCATCACGGCATCCAGCCAGCTCGTCATGCGCGGGCGTCCCCGTCGCCGGCACGCGGCTCGACGCCGTCGACGTGATCGGTGCCGGTCAGCCCGCGCGCGGCGAGCAGCACCACCAGGAACAGCGCGGTCATCGCGAAGTTGATGACGATCGCCGTCAGCACCAGCGCCTGCGGCATCGGATCGGTGTAGTGCGCGAGGTCGGCCGCGATGCCGACGACGACGATCGGCTCGGCATCGATCGAAAGGCTCCCCATGCTGAAGATGAACAGGTTGACCGCGTGCGACAACAGCGCGAGGCCCATGATCAGCTGGAACGTGCGCGGGCGCAGCAGCAGCCAGACGCCGCAGCCGCCCAGAACGCCCACCGCAAGCGAGAAGACGATTTCCATCAGCGCTCCTCCGCCGCGGCGCGGCGCGGCGCGCGGATCGACTGGTGCGCGAGCGCGATCAGCACCGCCAGCGCTGCGCCGATGACCGCGGCGAACACGCCGATGTCGAACGCGACCGCGCTCGGCAGGTGGATCGTGCCGAGGACAGGCAGCATGACGTGCGCGGTGTGCGTCGTCAGGAACGGGTAGCCGAAGGCGAGCGCGCCCAGGCCGGTGGCGACGACGGCGAGCAGCCCCGCGGCGATCCAGCGGACCGGATGCGGATTGAGGCGCGCCTCGACCCACAGCGTTCCCGCGACGATGTACTGCGCGATCAGGGCGATCGCGACCACCAGCCCCGCAACGAAGCCGCCGCCGGGCAGGTTGTGGCCGCGCACGAACAGGTGCGCGGCCACCAGCGCGCCGAGCGGCAGGATGAGCCGTGCGAGCACCCCGGGCACCAGCATGTACCCCAGCGCCATGTCCGGCGCGGTGCGCGGCTGCACGAGATCCGTCGGCCGGTCGGTCCGCAGCACCGTCTGCTGGCGCGGCGGCCCTTCGCTCTCGCGCGGCGGCCGGAAGCGGCGCAGGAGCGCATAGACCGCGAGCGCGACAGCGCCCAGCACCGTGATTTCACCCATCGTGTCGAAGCTGCGGAAGTCGACCAGTATCACGTTGACGACGTTGGTGCCGCCGCCGCCCGGCAGCGCGTTCGCCAGGAAGAACGGCGAGATGCTCTGCGGCGCCTGGCGCGTCAGCATCGCGTACGACAGCGCCGCGAGACCCACGCCCGCCGCGATCGCGATGACGAGGTCGCGTGCGCGCCGCGTCCGCGCGGCAAGGTCGGTGCGACGCTCGCCGGTGGCGACGCGCTTGGGCAACCAGCGCAGCCCCAGCAGGAACAGCACCGTCGTCACCACCTCGACGGCGAGCTGCGTCAGCGCGAGGTCGGGCGCCGAGAACCAGGCGAACGTCAAGCAGACCGCCAGGCCGACGACCGACAGCATCGCGAGCGCGGCGAGGCGATGGAACTTGGCCTGGGTCGCGGCGCCGATTGCACCTGCCCCGCCGAGCACCCAGAGAAGAACGAATTCGGGCGTCGCCGGCACCCGTGCCCGATCGCCCCAGACCAGCGGCACGATCAGCGCTGAGCCGAGCGCGGCGGCGCCGGCGAAGACGAGCATCCAGAGCAGCTGCGGCTGCAGCCGGCGCGTTCCGGCGAGCCGCAGCGCGCGTCGCGAGGCTGCTGTCGCCGCAGCAAGGGTGCGCTCGAACAGCCGCCTGCCGTCGAGGCGACGCAGCAGCGGAGCCTGCTTCGACCCGCGCTGCTTGAAGCGGCTGCCGAACGCGATGTAGACAGCGATGCCGCCCGCCATCGCGACCAGGCTCATCAGCAACGGGCTGTTCACGCCGTGCCAGACCGCGAGGCTGTAGTCGGGCAAGGCGCCGCCGACGACCGGACGCGCGGCGGTGGCGAGGACCGGACCGATCGACCACGCCGGGACCGTGCCGACGACGACACAGGCCAGCACCAGCAGGTCGACCGGGACGCGCATCCAGCGCACCGGCTCGTGCGGCTGTCGCGGCAGGTCCTTCGGCGGCGGACCGAAGAACACGTCGTGGCCGAAGCGCAGCGAATAGACGACCGCGAAGACGCCGGCGATGGTCGCGGCGATCGGCAATCCTGTTTCGACCCACGGGTTCGCCGTCAGGAACACCGTCTCGGCGAAGAACATTTCCTTCGAGAGGAAGCCGTTCAGCAGCGGGACGCCGGCCATCGCGGCGCACGCGACGATGGCGAGCGTGCCGGTGATCGGCATGAAGCGGAAGAGGCCGTCGAGACGGCGCATGTCGCGCGAGCCGGTCTCGTGGTCGATGATGCCGACCGACATGAACAGCGAGGCCTTGAAGGTCGCGTGGTTCATCGTGTGGAAGACGGCAGCGACGGCGGCGAGCGGGCTGTTCAGGCCGAGCAGCAGGGTGATCAGCCCGAGGTGGCTGATCGTCGAATACGCCAGCAGGCTCTTCAGGTCGTTCTGGAACATCGCGGCATACGCGCCGAGCAGCAACGTGATCAAGCCGGCGCCGCCGACGATCCAGAACCACATGTCGGTCCCTGCCAGCACCGGCCACAGGCGCGCGAGCAGAAAGACGCCGGCCTTCACCATCGTCGCGGAGTGCAGGTAGGCCGAGACCGGCGTCGGCGCCGCCATCGCATGCGGCAACCAGAAGTGGAACGGGAACTGCGCGCTTTTCGTCAACGCGCCCAGCAGGATCAGCGCGAGCGCGATCGTCCCCTGCACCGCTAGCGCCAGCGTTGGTGAGTTCGCCCGCGGGTGCCAGCGGCCCAGGTGATTGAACGGCAGGAAATCGCGTCCAACGGCGTAGCTGGTGCGTGCGCCCAGCAGGATCGTGGCATTCGCCGAGGTCAGCGCCGACACTGCAACGATCGCTGCAATGAGGTA
>DATLIR010000094.1:0-8803 GCA_035539315.1 Casimicrobiaceae bacterium | reverse complement strand
CATGGATGTCCCTCAGTGTGTCGTTGGTGTGGTGGTTGGTTCCGGCCCCGAGGGACCGCGTCGAACCGAATAACCCAAAGCCTTGAAATCCTACGTCGAATTGCCTAAATCCGCAACCCCGGCCCCCCTGCGGGCCCCCATTGGCGGCGGGCGTCACGACCCCGGCATCCCTGCCCGTCCGGCGCCTCGTCGTCCGGGGGCGGGGGCGGCGGAGCGAGGCTCGACCGACCCCGGATCCGGCCGGGCGCCGACCCGTTCGTGCTTGCCCGCACCGTTCCGGAAGCGCCCGGAGGGGATGCGGAAAGCTCGGTGTCGGCGCCCATAACGGCCCGTGCGCACGGGGGGTTGACACTGCGATGGCGACGCCTGATGCGCGTCAAGGACGGTTCAGCGCTCGTCGATCGAGCGTTGCAGCCACTCGCGCACCAGCGGAACGGTTACCGGCCGCTTGTGCACGAGCGACGTCCGGTCGAGCGCCGCCAGCGTCTCGACCAGCGAACGCATGTCGCGCCTGCCGTGCGCGAGCAGGTAGACGATCACCTCGTCGGCGAGCGTGAAGCCGCGCGAGCGGGCATAGGCCGCGAGCGCCGCCGGCTTGTCGTCGTCGGCGAGCGGCACGACCTCGAGCACGAGGCCCCAGGAGAGGCGCGTGCGGACGTCGTCGCGCAAGGCGATTCGCGCGGGCGGCAGCGCGCTCGCGGCGACGAACGTGCCGCCATGCTCGCCGAGCGCGTTGTACAGCGTGAACAGGCGCGCCGCCCCGTCGGCATCTGCGCGATCGACGTCGTCGACGGCGACCAGCGCGGCCGCGAGCGGCGCCTGCGGGTCGATGGCGCTCGGTGACGGCCACAGGAAGGCCCGCCGGCCGTGGCGCGTCGCCGCGTCAGCGCATGCGGCGAGCAGGTGCGACTTGCCTGCGCCGCTCGCGCCCCACAGCACGATGCTCCGCTCGGCAAGCGTTCCGGCGGCGGCACGGCCGAGGGCCGCCACCGCCTCGCCGTTGCGCCCCGGAACGAAGTTCGCGAAGCTCGCGGGCTCGGGCGCGACCAGCTCGAAGACCAGCTGCTCCCTCACCTCGACGCCTCAGTCCGGATCGGGATCGTCGCCGTAGAGCGGGCTTTGGCGGTACAGCCGGCGCAGCTGGCGCAGCCCGACGAGGATGATCGCCGACGCCGGCAGGGCGAGCAGCACGCCGGCGATGCCGAAGAGCGTTCCGAACGCGAGCAGCGCGAAGATCACCGCGAGCGGATGGAGCCCGATGCGATCGCCGATGAGCCAGGGGATGAGCACGTAGTTCTCGAGGATCTGCCCGACGCCGTACACGGCGACCACGGCGAGGAAGCCGGACACGCCGTTCCACTGGAGCAGCGCGGCGAGCATCCCGAGCACGAGGCCGGTGCCGAACCCGATGTACGGGATGAACACGAGGAGCCCGGTGAGGATGCCGATCGGGAGGGCGAACTGCAGGCCGGCGATCGACAGGCCGATCGCGTAGTACAGCGCGAGCGAGCCCATCACCATCCCCTGCCCGCGCAGGAACTCGGCCAGGACCTGGTCGACCTGCACGACGATCTCCCGCGTCTTCCAGCGCCAGCGACGCGGCACCAGGCCGAAGAAGCGCCGCCACAGCATCTTCCAGTCGCGCAGCACGTAGAACATCACGACCGGGATCAGCACGGCGTTCACGAGGATCGACAGCACGAACAGCCCGCCCGCCTTGAGGCCCTGGAAGATGCGCCCGGAGTAGGCCCGCGCCTCCTCGATGTGCTCGACGACGAACTCGCGCAGCGACGCGAGGTCGAGCGCCACGACGATGCCGAAGTTCTCCTCGAGCCACGGTCCCGCGAACGCGGCGAAGCGCGACAGGAGGTCGGGCAGCTTTTTCATCGCCAGCCCCACCTCGGCCCGCACGAGCGGGATCAGCACCAGGAGGATCCCGAAGACCGCGAGGCCGAACAGCAGCACGGTCAGCGTGGTCGCGAGCGTGCGCGAGATGCCGCGCTTCTGCATCGCGTCGACCAGGGGCGTGCCGAGGTAGGCGAAGATCGCGCCGATCAGGAACGGCGTCAGCACCGGCCCGAGGAAGTGCAGCGACAGCACGACGATCAGCGCCGCGCCGACCACCCAGAGGTACTGCTGCGGCGTGACCAGCCGGTGCAGCGGCGCGTGCGCCGGCGCGGGCGCGGGCACGGACGCGGGCGGTTCGTCGGGCCGGGCGGGGTCCATTTCCGGTAGAATTCGCGCGACCGCCAAGTCGGTCGGGCGTCGCACTTTACCGCGTTCACGCGACGCCCGCCTCACGGCCGCGCTCGCGCGAGGCCCCCGTCTCCCGCCCCGCATGACGCCTCCTCCCGATCCCGCCGCGCCCCAGGGACTGTCGTACCGCGATGCGGGCGTCGACATCGACGCGGGCGACGCGCTGGTCGAGCGCATCAAGCCCTACGCGAAGCGCACGCTGCGTCCCGAAGTGCTGGCCGGCATCGGCGGCTTCGGCGCGCTGGTGGAGGTCGGCAAGCGCTTCCGCGAGCCGGTGCTGGTTGCGGGCACCGACGGCGTCGGCACCAAGCTCAAGCTCGCGTTCGCGCTCGACCGCCACGACACGATCGGCGTCGACCTGGTCGCGATGAGCGCCAACGACATCCTGGTGCAGGGTGCCGAGCCGCTGTTCTTCCTCGACTACTACGCGTGCGGCCGCCTCGACATCGACATCGCCGAGCGCGTCGTCAGGGGAATCGCGCACGGCTGCGAGCTCGCCGGCTGCGCGCTGATCGGCGGCGAGACCGCCGAGATGCCGGGCATGTACGCGGACGGCGAGTACGATCTCGCCGGCTTCGCGGTAGGCGTGGTCGAGAAGGCGCGCATCGTCGACGGTCGCTCCATCGTCCCCGGCGACGCGGTGCTCGCGCTCGCCTCGAGCGGCCCGCACAGCAACGGCTACTCGCTGATCCGCCGCATCCTCGATCATGCGCGCGCCGACCTGGGCGCGAAGCTCGGCGTGGGCAGCCTCGCCGACGCGCTGATGGCCCCGACGCGGATCTACGCCAAGCCGCTCCTCGCGCTGATGCGCGACCTGCCGGTCAAGGGGATGGCGCACATCACCGGGGGCGGCCTCACCGAGAACGTGCCGCGCATGCTGCCCGCAGGCGCGCAGGCGCGCCTCGAGCGAGCGAGCTGGAGGCGCCCCGAGGTGTTCGACTGGCTCGCGACGCACGGCCGCGTCGACGACGCCGAGATGCTGCGCGTGTTCAACTGCGGCGTCGGGATGGCGCTGGTCGTCGCCCCCGCCCACGAGGCGCGCGCGCTGCGGCTGCTCGCCGCCGCCGGCGAGCAGGCGTGGCGCATCGGCACGATCGTGCCGCGTGACGACGGCGCGCCGGCGACGGTCGTGGCCTGACGGCCCGGGCCCGGCGATCGGCGACGTGGCCCTCAAGCGCATCACCGTGCTCGTTTCCGGGCGCGGCTCCAACCTCGAGGCGCTGCTCGACGCCGAGCGCGCCGGTGCGTTCGCCGGCAGCGTCACGCACGTGATCAGCAACCGCTCCGACGCGGGCGCGCTCGCGATCGCGCGCCGCCACGGCGTGTCGACCGAGGTCGTCGACCATCGCGCGTTCGGCTCGCGCGACGCCTTCGACGCCGCGCTCGTCGCGGCGATCGACCGCTCCGAACCCGACCTCGTCGTGCTCGCCGGCTTCATGCGCGTGCTCGGGCGCGACGCCGTGCTGCGCTACGCCGGCCGGCTCGTGAACATCCACCCGTCGCTCCTGCCCCTCTATCCGGGCCTCCACACGCACGCGCGAGCGCTGGCCGACGGCGCGCTCCTGCACGGCTGCACCGTGCATTTCGTCACGCCCGAGGTCGATGTCGGTCCCATCATCGCGCAGGCCGCGCTGCCGGTGCGCAGCGACGACGACGCGGCGTCCCTCGCTGCGCGCGTGCTCGCGCTCGAGCACCAGCTCCTGCCCGACGCCGTGCGCCTCTTCTGCGCCGGACGGCTGGTCATCGAAGGCGCGCAGGTGCGTGTCGTCGACGCCGAGGCGACTCCCGCGGCGGCGCCTTCCGGCTGACCGCCGGAACCGTTCGCCTCCCGCGGCATCGAACCCCGATGGCCACCCGCCTGACCCTGCCGCTGCCCGCCGTCGGGCTCGCGCGCCGCGCGAGCGCCCGGACGCGGCGGCGCGTGCTCGCCGTCGCGCTGGCGCTGTCGCTGGCGCTGCACCTCGGCATCACGCTCTGGCCGGTCGAGGTGCCCGAGATTCCCGATCCGGTGGTGCTGAGCGCCACGATCACCGAGCTGCCTCCTCCGCCGGTGCTGGCGCCGGCGCCGACGACGGCGACGCCCAAGCCGCGCGCGCGCCGCGCACCGGCCCCGATCGCCCCCGAGGCGCCGCAGGTGGTGACGCCCGACCCCCGCGACCTCGCGCCCGACGCGGAGCTTCCCGCCGAGAGCGCGCCGGCGTTCGCCGAAACGGCCCCCGCGCTGGCCGAGCAGACCGCGCCCGCCCAGGCGCTTCCGCCGCCACCGTCGATCAAGACGCTGCCGTCGCGCGTCGAACTCGACTACCGCGTCTACTACGGGCTCGGCCTCTACATCGGCGATGCGAGCTACCGTTTCGAGCACGCCGGGGGCCGCTACCGCATCGCGACCGTGGGCGAGGCGCGCGGCCTCGCCGCGCTGGTCCTGCGCGGCCAGGGCAAGGTCGAGGTGCGCGGGCTCATCACGCCTGCCGGCCTGCAACCCTGGGAGCTCGTCGTCGAGCGCGGCAGTCGCGACCGCCGCGAGGTCGCGAGCCTCGACTGGGAATCGGGGATCGCGACGCTGCACGAGGACAAGTCGGCGGCGCTCGAGCTCCCGACCTTCGATCCGTTGTCGCTGATGTGGCAGTTCTATTTCGCGCCGCCGACCGCCGACGCGCAGGTGTTCCACCTGGTCACGACGCGTCGAGTGTTCCGCATCGACGTCAAGCGCGAGGGCAGCGACACGGTGAGCTGGCCCTACGGCGAGGTCGAGGCGGAGCGCTGGCACCGCACCAGCGACGACGGGCGCACCGAGTCGGTCGTGTGGCTCGCGCCGTCGCTGCGCTACCTGCCGATCAAGATGCGCGTCACCAATACGCTGCGCGGCACCGTCGAGGTCGTGCTCGCCGCGATCCGCGTCGAGGACGAGGGTCGCGTTGAGTAGCGCGGGCCGCGCCGGCGCAGGGCTGGCCGCGGGACGCGTCGCGGCGCTCGCCGACGCCCTTCGCGCGGTGGCGCCGCTCGACGCGCCGGCGGACGCGCGATTGCGCCAGTTCTTCCGTTCGCGCCCGCAGATGGGACGCGAGGACCGCGCGTTCGTGGCCGAGGCCGTGTTCGCATTCCTGCGGCGCCGCCGCTCGATCGAAGCGCTCGCCGGCGCGAGCGATCCGCGGCATCTCGCGCTCGCCACGCTGGTGCGCGAGCTCGGCCGGTCGGTACGCGAGATCGATGCGGCGCTCACCGGCGACGAGCGCGAATGGCTCGCGGCGTTCAAGGCGCGCGTGCAGGCGCCGCTGCCCGAGGCCGTCGACGCCGACCTGCCCGACTGGCTGTGGGAGCGTCTCGGCGAGACGATGGGTCCGGCGCGACGCGCCGCGTTCGCGCGAAGCGCGCGCGAGGGCGCGCCGCTCGACCTGCGCGTCAACACGCTCAAGACGACGCGCGACGAGGCGCTCGCGGCATTGCGCGCCGACGGCATCGCGGCGACCCCGACGCCGCACTCGCCGTGGGGCCTTCGCGCGACGGGACGACCGATGCTGGCCAAGCATCCGTGGTTCGTCGACGGCCGCATCGAGGTGCAGGACGAAGGGAGCCAGCTGGTGGCGTTCCTGGTGGCGCCGCGCCGCGGCGAGATGGTGGTGGATTTCTGCGCCGGCGCCGGCGGCAAGACGCTCGCGCTCGGCGTGCTGATGCGCTCGCAGGGGCGGCTGTACGCGTTCGACACGGTGGACAAGCGGCTCGCGAACCTCAAGCCGCGCCTCGCCCGCTCGGGACTGTCGAACGTGCACCCGCAGCTCATCGCGCACGAGCGCGACGCGAAGGTCAAGCGCCTCGCCGGCAAGGTCGATCGCGTGCTGGTCGACGCGCCGTGCACCGGCACCGGGACGCTGCGCCGCAACCCCGACCTCAAGTGGCGCCACCAGCCGGTCGACGTCGCCGAGCTGACCGCGAAGCAGGCCGCAATCCTCGCCTCGGCCGCCACGCTCGTGAAGGTCGGCGGCCGCGTCGTCTACGCGACCTGCAGCGTGCTGCCCGAGGAGAACGAGCGCATCGTCGACGCGTTCTGCGCCGCCCACCCGGGATTCGCGCTCGGCGACGCCGAATCCGAGTTGGCCCGTGCAGGCATCCAGCTTCGGACCGGGCCGACGCTCAAGCTTTCGACGTCCGAGCACGGCTGCGACGCGTTCTTCGCCGCGATCCTCGAGCGCCGTTGAGGCGGGAAGCGCTAGGATGGCGGCATGGCCGCCCGTGCCGCCGTCACCCACGTCTTCACCGACCTGGAGGGCAGCTCGCGGCTTTGGGATGCCCAGCCCGAGGCGATGGCGATCGCGCTTGCCCGCCACGACGACATGGCGCGCGACACCGTCGCGCGACTCGGCGGCCGCTACGTCAAGACGACCGGTGACGGCATGCACGCCGTCTTCGACGACCCCGCCGCGGCGATCGGCGCCGCGCTGCATTTCCAGCTCGCGCTGAACGCGCTGGCCGCCGAGTGCCGCCTGCCGCTGCGGGCGCGCTGCGGCATGCATGCAGGCGAAGCGGAGCTGCGCGACGCGGACTTCTTCGGGGGCGCGGTCAACCGCGCCGCCCGCATCATGTCGGCGGCCCACGGCGGCCAGGTGCTGGTGTCGCACGCCGTCGCCGCGCAGGCGCGCGAACGGCTGCCGGACGGCTGCGCGCTGCGCGAGCTCGGGCGCGTGCGTCTGCGCGACCTCGCGATGCCGGAAACCGTGTTCCAGCTCGAGCACGCCGCGCTGCCGGTCGCCTTCCCGCCCCTGCGCTCGCTGGACGCGACGCCCAACAACCTGCCGCTGCAGACGACTTCGTTCGTCGGGCGTGACGGCGCGCTGGGCGAGCTCCGCGAGGCGATGGCAGGCCACCGCGTCGTCACGCTCGTCGGTCCCGGAGGCATCGGCAAGACGCGGCTCGCACTCCAGCTGGCGGCCGAAAGCCTCGACGCGTTCCCGGACGGCGTGTGGTTCGTCGACCTCTCGCCGAGCGATCCCGCCGGCGTGGCGTCACTGGTCGCCCAGGCGCTCTCGGTCGTCGAGGACCACGCGAGCCCGCTCGCCGACACGATCGCCGCATTCGCAAGCGACCGCCGATTTCTGCTGGTGCTCGACAACTGCGAGCACGTCGTCGACGCGGCCGCCTGGATCGCCTCGCGGATCGCGCAGCGCGCGAGCGAGGCGCGAATTCTGGCAACGAGCCGCGAGCCGCTGCGCGTCCCCGGCGAAGCCGTCTACCCGCTCGATCCGCTGGCCGTGCCCGATGCGTCCAGCGCGACGTCGGTCGACACCACGCTCGCCTCGCCGGCGGTGGCGCTGCTCGCCGAGCGCGCGCGCGACCACGCGCCGGCGTTCCGGCTGACCGCCGACAACGTGGGCCTCGTCGCGCGGCTATGCCGCCGCCTCGACGGCATCCCGCTCGCGATCGAGCTCGCCGCGGCGCTGCTGCGCTATCTGCCGCTAAACGCGGTCGAGCAGCGCATCGAGGACCGCTTCCGGCTGCTCACCTCCGGATCGCGCACCGTGGTCGCGCGCCACCGCACGCTCGACGCGATGGTGCGATGGTCGTACGACCTCCTGTCCACTGACGAGCGAACGCTGTTCGGGCGACTCGCGGTCTTCCCCACGGCCTTCACGCTCGACGCCGCCGAGGACGTCGGCGCGGAGGGAGGCCTGTCGCGTGACGACATTGCCGGCCTCGTCGCCGCACTGTGCGACAAGTCGCTGGTCGCGATCGCCGCGATGACCGACGACGGCACCCCGTCGCGCTACCGGCTCCTGGAGACGCTGCGCGCGTTCGCGCTCGAGCGCCTCGAGGCGCTCGCCGGGGACGCCACCGCGACGCGGCGGCGCCACGCGATGCACTACGCGGCGCTCGCGAACCGCCTCGACGCAGCGCCCGACACCGCCGCGCGCGGCGCGCTCGTCGAGCAGTTGGTCGCCGACCACGAGAACGTCCGCGCGGCGATCGCATGGTGCGCCGACACGTCGGGCGAGGACGCTCGCGCAGTCGAGCTGGTCCTAGCGATGAGCACGTTCTGGCACGACCGGGCGATGCTGCCGGAATCCCGCCGCTGGTACGCGCGAGCCCTCGCGCTGCCCGCGGCGGCGGAAGGGACGCCGGCGCGCGCGGAGCTCCAGCTCGAGGATGCCATCGCGCGGTTCCGGCGAGGTCGTCGAGGCGGCACGCGAAGGGTTCGCCCGACTCGGCGACGAGGTCGGTGTCGCCAACGCCTTCGAAGCGCGCGCGAACGCCGAGTGCGAGGCCGGCGACACCGCGGCCGCGCTTGCATCGCACGAGGCGGCGCTCGCGTGCTTCCGCGCCGCCGGCAAGGACGAGGCCGCCGCGAAGGCCCTGGTCAACCTGAGCAACGTGCACCACGTCGCCGGAGACATCGCCGGCGCGACGCGCGTCGCGGGGGAAGCCGCGGCGGTCGCGCGCAAGGTGGGTAACCGCCGCATCGAGGCGTATTGCGAGGGAAACCTGGCGGCGTTCAGCCTCGAAAGCGACGACATTGCCGGCGCCGAAGCGCACGCCCGGCGCGCCCGCGAACTGTGCG
>DATLIR010000093.1:0-6817 GCA_035539315.1 Casimicrobiaceae bacterium | reverse complement strand
CGGCCGGGCTCGCTCATCGCGCGCGGCGCGGCGACGGTGCGTCCGCGCCCGATGAACGCCATGCGGTCGGTCTCGCACGAAGCGTCGAGCGAGGCCGCCCCGTGCACGGTCATCTGGTGGAACATCCACGGCGACGCCTCGCCGCGGGATCGCGGTCGGCGCGTGCAGAGGATCGACTGCTGGCCCGGAAGGATCTCGGTCTGCACGAACAGGTTGGCGAACGCCGGATGCAGCGCGTCCGCGGCGGGTGGTGCGAGCGCGACTTCGGCGTAGCTCGTGACGTCGATGAGCCGCCGCGACTTTGCGTGGTTGGTGACGCGGACGCGGCGCAGCTCGATGTCGTCTTCCGGCGAGACGACGATCTCGGTGTGCGACTCGAGGTCGCCGTCGCGTCGGCGAAACTCCGCGCGGGCTTCCGAGAAGATCGCCTGGTAGCTCGTCGCCCGCCGTGACGTCGGCTGGTGCGCGGTCGACCAGAACTCGCCGGTCTCGACGTCGCGCAGGTAGCAGAAGGTTCCCCAGTTGTCGCGCGTCCCGTCCTCGCGCCAGCGGGTGACGGCGAGGTCCTTCCAGCGCGAGCTGCCGCCTCCCGCGTTGGTGACCATCACGTGATAGCGCCCGTTCGACAGGAGCTGCACTTCCGGGGTCGGCGTATCGGCGCTGGCGACGATGCGCACCGGCGCCTCGGGCCCGCCCGCGGTCTCGCGGATCGCTGAGAGCTCGGCCGGGTGCGAGAAGACGCCCGCGGCGCGGGGGATGCGCTCCTGCAGCAGCAGCAGCGTGGCCCGGAACTGCGGGTCCGACTCGAAGCGCCGCTGCAGCGGACGCGAGAGCAAGAGGTGCGCGAGCGAGAGCAGGATCATGCCCTGGTGGTGCGCCATGAACGAGCGCACGACCGCACTGGCCTGCCCGCGCGGCACGCGTGCGGCGGTGAAGTCGATCGCCTCGTAGAGCCCGAAGCGGCCAGCGAGTCCGTCGGCGGCGAGCCGCTGCAGGTTCTGGCACGCGGCCTCGGGGGCTACCATGAGCGCGAGCGCGGACGCATACGGGGCGATGACGAGGTCCTCGGCGAGCCCGCGCTTCAGGCCAAGACCCGGTACGCCGAACGCGCGGTACTGGTAATTGAGGCCGGCGTCGACGGCGTTGTAGCCGCATTCCGAGACGCCCCAGGGCACGCCGCGCTGCTTCCCGTAGGCGATCTGGCGCTCCACCGTGACGCGGCAGGTGCGATCGAGCAAGGTGTCGTCGTAGCTCGGCATCACCAGAAGCGGCATCAGGTATTCGAACATCGAGCCGCTCCACGACAGGAGCACCGTGTCGCCGGCGGCGGTCGTGAGCAGCCGCCCGAGCGCGAACCAGTTCTCCTGCGGCACCCGTCCCTGGGCGATCGCGACGAAGCTCGCGAATCGCGCTTCGGACGCGAGCAGGTCGTAGTAGCTCGCGTCGCGCCGTCGCTCGCCGACGTTGTAGCCGATGGCGAACAGGTGGCGCGCGCCGTCGTAGAGGAAGTCGTATTCCATCCGCGCCAACGCCTCGCAGGACTGCGCGAGGCGATCGATTTCCGCGAGCCGGTCGGCGGCGCGGTCCCGCGCAACCGCGGCGAGCCGCGTCCACTCGTCGAGTCGCGCCGGGTCTCCCAGGGTGCGCAGGCGGTCCAGTGCCGGATGGCGTCCCGGGTCGAGCGCCGCGAGCTCACGTAACGTAGGAATGCCGAGCGCATCCCATGGATCGCCACCGTCGTCCGGCGACACGCTCCACGGTGCCAGGAACGCGAGCTCCTCGCGCAGGACGCGGCACTGCCGAACGAGGGCGTCCGCCCAGAACGCGGCGTCGCCGGCGCTTCGCGCGGCGACCGACGGGTCCGAGGCGGGGTGCCCTGCGACATGGGCCGCGACCTCGGCGATGCCCGCGTCGAGGCGGTCGAGCCGCTGCCGTGCCGCGGCGATCGTCGTCGGTGGCGACGCGCTCGCCGCGTCCAGTTCCTGCTGCACGCGGGCAAGCGGCGGAGGAACCGGTCCGACGAGAGCGTCGGCGAGCGAGTGCACCGTGTCGGCGAGGCCGTCGAACCACCGCGGTACCACGATGCGGTCGTCGCCGAGCGCGATGAGGCCCGGCCGCAACGTCAACAGGTGGCCGGCGAGGTTCCCGCTGTCCACCGCCGAAACATAGAGCGGCGTCAACGGCTTCAGCGTCCGCGTGTCGTACCAGTTGTAGAAATGGCCTTCGTACCGCTCCATCGAGTCCATCGTGCGCAGCGTGTTCGCCGTGCGCTCGACGAGTTGCCCGGCCGGGATGAAGCCGAAATCGAAGGCCGTCAGGTTCGCGAGCAGCGCGAGCCCCATGTTCGTGGGGGACGTGCGATGCGCGACGGTCGGCGCCGGATGCTCCTGGAAGTTGTCCGGCGGAAGCCACTGGTCCTCCTCGCCGACGAAGGATTCGAAGAACGCCCAGGTCCGTCGGGCGAGCTTGCGCAGGAAACGCGTCTGGTCCGCGGTGAGCCGTACCGCGGGCGGGACGAGCGGCCGGCTGATCCATTCCGCGATCAGCGGCGAAGCGATCCATAGCGACAGGATCGGGGCAGCAGCCACGAGCGCGCCGGGCGACCATGCCAACGTCGCGATCGCGGCGGTGAGGCCGATGGCTGGCGCGATCCCCATCTCCGCGATCGCCGCCGCGGCGCCGCGGCGATCGCGCGTGTCGCCGGCGTCGCTACGATCGGGCACGTCGGGGACCGACGGGCTCCATTCGAGCAGACGACGATGCGTGACGAGCATCCGCCACGCGGTGCGCGCGATCGCATCGAGGTTGACGGTCGCTTCGTAGGGAAGGAAGGCGAGCGTCAGCACCACTTGTGCGGCATGCCGCGCGGCCGCGTCCGCCACGGAGGCGAAGTGCTGGCGAAGCAGCACCTCGTCGGGCTTGTGCAGGAGGTCGACGACGATGGCGCAGGCGGCCGGCAGCGCGAGGATCGCGATCACGGCCAACGTCCAGAGCCACGGGTGCGGCAGCACCGTCCATCCGAGCAGCAGCACGAGCGTCAACGCCGCCGGGACGAGGCTGCGTCGCAGGTTGTCGAACAGCTTCCACCACGACAACGCCGACAGCGGGTTGCGCACGCGGGGCCCGTCGGGTCCGGGCACGAGCGGCAGCAGCCAGCCCGCCAGCTGCCAGTCGCCGCGGATCCAGCGGTGGCGGCGGGCGATGTCGGCGCGATAGGTCGACGGATACTCCTCGTAGAGCTGGACGTCGCTCAGCAATCCGGACCGTGCGTAGCACCCCTCGAGCAGGTCGTGGCTCAGGATCCGGTTGTCCGGAAACCCTGCAGCGCAGCTCCGTTCGAACGCATCGACGTCGTAGATGCCCTTGCCGATGAAGGAGCCTTCGCCGAACACGTCCTGGTAGACGTCGGAGACGGCACGGGTGTAGGGGTCGATGCCGGGGTCGCCTCCGTTGAGCCGCGAGTACCACGAGCGATTCGCGCCCGGCAGGCTGATGCTCACGCGCGGCTGGAGGATCCCGTAGCCTTCCGTCACCAGGCAGGCGTCGTCGCGCGCGCCGACGGCGCCGAAGCGTGCGCGGTTCAGCGGATGCGCCATCGCGCCGGCGAACTGGCGCGCCGCATCGCGCGGCAGCTGCGTGTCGGTGTCGAGCGTGATCACGTAGACCACGCTCGACAGCACGGTGGTATCGCCGACGACGAGCGAGAAGCGATCCGTTCCGCGGTCGCGCAGCAGCGCGTTGAGGTCCGCGAGCTTGCCACGCTTCCGCTCGTGGCCCATCCAGGTGCGCTCCTGCGGGTTCCAGCGCCGCGGGCGGTGGAACAGGAAGAACGTGTCGGCGCGTCCGTCGCCGTCGCGACGATCGGTCGAATGCCGGTACTTGTCGTTCAGTCCCTGGATGCCGTCCCTGGCCAGGCGCAGCAAGGCCTCGTCCTCCGGCAGCGTTTCCGTCGCGGCGTCCGGGAAGTCGGTCAGCAGGCCGAAATGCAGGTGGTCGTGCCGGTTGGCGAGGAAGCGGACCTCGAGCGCCTCGACCAGGCTCTCGACGCCCGCGGCACTGGCGATCAGCGTGGGGACCACCACCAGCGTGCGCGAGGACGGCGGTATCGCGCCGGAGAAATCCATGCGCGGCAACGGTTGCGGCGTCACCAGAAGCGTCGCGAGCCAGTTCACCATCCCCACGGCGAGCTGGCTGCCCGCCAGCACCACGACGACGCCGAGCGTCGCGAGCCACGGACCGGTCACGCCATCGCCATGCGCCGTCGCCAGCAACGCCGCCGCCAGCGCCGCCGTGACGAGGCCGATCGCGGCGAGGTAGAGCGATAGCGCATGTCGCCGCGCGGTCCTGCACCAGGCCTCGGCGGGCACGCGCCGCACGCCGGCTGCGCTTTCGAGCCGCGGTCGTCCATCGTCGATGAGGTAGTAGCCGACGTGGGCGGTGCGATCGTCATCGCCATCGACGCCGCCCGCAGCCGCGCTCGCCTCGCCGGCGAGGCGCACGGCGTGGCGGGCCACCTCGACCTCGGATTGATCGCTGTTCCGCGCGATGCGCTCGACGATGTGCCGGTATTGGTCGCGCGTCGCGAAATCCATCCGCCCGTAGAGCCCGCCCGGGTCGGCGCGCAATGTCGACTCGACCCCGCTCGCCGTCTCGACGAACTCGCGCCAGTCCATCGATCCGAGGAACCGCAGGCTGCCGATCGTGTTGCTGATCGAGACCTGGGCGGTGGCCTGCACCTGGGTTTCGGCATGCACCAGCTGCTCGATCGTGTGGCCCGACTCGGCGAGGCGCTGCTCGATCCACGTCAGCGGCAGCGCCAGGGCTGCGCTCTGTCCCTGCAGCCGGCGCGCCAGCTCGGCGACGAACGAGCTCACCATCGGCGGATTCGAGCGCGCCATGTCCGCGATCACCAGGATGAGGCTCTTGGGGTCGCGATCGGCGACGTCGAGCATCTGGTCCGCCCAGCCGTCCGCGTCGCTGCGGTCGATCGCCGCGGTCGCGATGCGCGTTCCGACGCGGCGCAGGTTCTCGATCAGCGCGAGGCGCAGCATGATCGGGATCGCCCACAGCTCCCCGAGCGTGAGGGGGCTCACCGTCTGGTAGGCCGCCACGAAGCGCGAGAGCGTCTCCGCGTCGACGCGTCCGTCGCCGTGCGAGATCGCCTCGAACGCGAGGTCGTAGACGCGCGGCAGCCGCGCCGAGGGCCCGCGGGCGAGGCGCGGCAGCTCGCGGCTGTAGCCCTTGGGCAGGTGCCGCTTCGCCGTGCGGATCTGCTCGTCGATCAGGTAGAAATTGTCGAGCAGCCATTCCGCGGCGGGCGTGATGCGGCGGTTCGCCGTGACGGCCGCGGTCAGGAGGTCGCAAACCTCGACCAGGACGCGTTCGTTGTCGGCTAGGCGCGCCAGCAGCGTATCGGCGCGGCTCGGGGCGAGCCGGTGCACGGCGGCGAGGTCCTTGCCGTGCTGCTCCATCTGGTCGGCGCTGAACAGGGCCGACCGCAGCGGCGGCTCGTCGCCGGCGAATCGCCCGGACGCCTCGGCGCGACCGAAGCGCGCGACGAAGTCGACCAGTCGCTCGAACCGCGTGGACGCGTTCGCGTTCACGCGGGCGTCGCTCCACCGCGCGAGCGGTCGCGATGCCGTGCCGTTCGCCGCATCATTCGCCGAGCAGCTCGGCTACCGGTTGCAGTTGCTCCACGTGCTCGGCCACGACCTTGGCGATGACGACGATCGGAATGCCGAGGAGCATACCCCAGACGCCCCAGAGCGCGCCGAAGAATAGCAGCGAGATGAACACGGCGGCGGAATTCATGCTCGCGATCCGCCCGGTCATCCACGTCGTGACGAAGGTTCCCACGACGGTGGCGATCGCGAGCGATGCTCCGCCGACCAGAAATGCGGTCGGGAACGACCCGAACTGCATGTACGCGGCCATCGCGGTCGCCCCGGCGGTGACGCCTGGCCCGAGGTAGGGGACGACGTGCAGCAACCCCGACGCGACGGCCCAGGCCCCCGCGTTCTCAAGACCGATCCACCGGAACGCGATCCACGCGAGCACGGCGACCAGGAGGTTGGTCACGAGCAGCATGAACAGGTACTTCTGGATCGAATCGTTGATGTCGTCGAGGATCTGCACGGTGATCTTCTTGTTCGAGAGCGTGGGACCGGTCAGCCGCACCAGCTTGCGCTTGAACAGGTCGCCGCCGAGGAGCAGGAAGAAGGTCAGGAACATCACCATCAGCGCCTGGCCCAGGAAGCCTACGGCCCCCATCGAGCCCAACAGGAGCAGGTTGCCGAGCTTGAATCCCGGCGCATCGACGACGACGTGCGTCGCCACCTGCTTGACGGAACTGCCGCCCGCGGCCTGCGCGGTGGCCTTCTCGACCTCGGCGGCGGCGTTCTGCATCTTCTCCAGATTGCCGCCCGCGTCGGTGCGCAATCGCGCCACGGCGGTCGAGAACGTCTTCGCGGCTTCGGGGAGCTGCTCGATGATCGCTTGCGCCTGCCCGCGCAACGAATAGGCGCCCACGGCGAGTCCCGCGAGCACGCTGGCCATCACGAGGATCGTGCCGGCAAGACGCGGGATCCTCAGTCGCTCGAGGTAGACGACCAGCGGATTGAGCGTGTACGCGCCCAGGATGCCGAGCATGAGCGACACGAAGAACGTCTGCGCAAGCTCCAGCGCTCCCACGACCGCGATCACGGCAAGCAGCGTGAGCGCTACGCCGCGCACGTTCACGGGCATGCGGATCGTTGGCAGGAGCGCTGCGTCCGGCGCGGCCGCCGGCGCCACGCCCGCGGCCACGGCGGAGTCGGGG
>DATLIR010000092.1:0-13107 GCA_035539315.1 Casimicrobiaceae bacterium | reverse complement strand
TCCTTCATCCTTTCGCCTTGCCCTCCACGTCGTCGATCGTCGCGCTCGCGCTCCCGCGCGCGAGCGCGAGCCCGACGCGCTCGCCGCGCGAAAGCGTCGCCGCGTCCTGCACGACGCGGCCATCGGCGGCGGTGACGATCGCGTAGCCCCGCTCGAGCACCGCCGAGGGATTGAGGTGCGCGAGGCTTTGCGCCAGCGCGGCGGCGCGCATGCTCGCCGCGTCGTGCCGTGCGCGCCCGGCGCGGCGCCAGCGATCGGCGCCGAGCGCGAGCCGCTGCGCCTGTGGCAGCGGTCGTGCGAGCTCGCGCGCCAGGCGCATGCCCAGCGCCGCGGAGAGGCCGTCGGCGCGCTCGAGCGCGCGTCGGGTCGTGGCCGACAATCGCAGCGCGAGCTCGCCCACGCGATCGCGCTGCGCCGCGAGGCGCGCTCGCGGGTGGACCAGCCCGCGCGAGGCGAGATCGAAACGTTGCGTGCTCCGGGCCACCGCGTGCGTCGCGGCGCGCGCGAGGCGCCGCGCGAGCGCGTGCGCCTCGGCGCAGATCGCGATACCGTCGGGCACGACCAGCGCGGCGGCGCCGGTCGGCGTAGGCGCGCGCACGTCGGCGACGAAGTCGCAGATCGTGAAATCGGTCTCGTGCCCCACCGCCGAGACCACCGGCAGCGCGGAGTCGACGACGGCGCGCGCGACCGCTTCCTCGTTGAACGCCCACAGGTCCTCGATCGAGCCGCCGCCGCGGCCGACGATCAGCACGTCGACCTCGGCCCGTGCGTTCGCGACGCGAATGGCCTCGGCGATCGACTCGGCGGCGCCGGCACCCTGCACCGGCGTGGCGTAGATCACCACGCGCAGCGGCGGCCAGCGGCGGCGCAGCGTCGTCAGCATGTCGGCCAGCGCTGCGGCCTGGGTCGACGTGACCAGGCCGACCGCGCGCGGGAACCGGGGCAGCGGGCGCTTGCGTGCTTCGGCGAACCAGCCGGCCGCCTCGAGCCTGGCCTTGAGGCGGGCGAACTTCTCGTACAGCGCCCCGAGCCCGGCCAGGCGCACCGCGTCCACGTTGAGCTGGAAGTCACCGCGCGCCTCGTAGATCGTCGGCGCGGCGCGCACCTCGATCGCCATGCCGTCGGCGAGGCGCACATCGAGGAGGAGCGCCTTCTGGCGCCACAGCACGCAACGCACCTGCGCCTGCGCGTCCTTGAGCGTGAAATAGCAGTGCCCGGAGGCCGCGCGCGAGAAACCCGACACCTCGCCGGCGACCCAGGTCGGCCCGATCGCGCGCTCGAGCGCGAGCCGCGCGGACGCGACGAAGCGTCCGACGGTCATCACCGGCGGCGGCGGGACGAGGGGCGTGGCGGTCACGGTGTCGCCTGCAGCGGCGTTGCGTCGAGTCGCCGATGCGCGCATCGTCGCATGATTGTCCAGGACGCGACCGCCGTCACGCCCTCGCACGGTGGCGGCGCTGCGCGCGCCGCACGGCGATGCGCACGCATGCCGCGCGTCGGCGGAGCGGCCTTGCAACCCATTGACGCGGCGGGAATTTGCACCGGCGAAATTTCGGGCAGCACAGCAAAAACGTTGTTCGCAGCGCGACTTAGCGCGCGAATGTACAAGATATGCACACCGGTATCCACAGGATTTGTGGACAACGCGGCGCAAGCGCGCGTGACCATCGCCCGGAACGCGAGCGCTGGCGCGGGTTTCCGGACCGTCGGCAGGCGTCCGTGGCGTCGCGGGGAATCGGCCGCGGGGCGGGCCGGTTAGAATGGACACCGGACCGGTTCTGTTCATGAACAAAACGCGATGAAGGAGGGCTCCCCTCCGGCAGCCGCTCCCGCGGCGCGTGCGGCGACGCCCGTCACGCGCGCAGCCACGGCCGCGGCGCCTGCGCCCAATTTCCTGCGTTCGGTGATCGCCGAGGACATCCGCACGGACAAGTACGCCGGCCGGGTGGTGACGCGCTTCCCGCCCGAGCCCAACGGCTACCTGCACTACGGGCACGCCAAGTCGATCGCGCTCAACTTCGGGTTGGCCGCCGAGAACGGCGGCACCTGCCACCTGCGCTACGACGACACCAACCCGCTCAAGGAGGACGTCGAGTTCGAGGACGCGATCGCCGACTCGGTGCGCTGGCTCGGCTACGACTGGGGCACGCACCGCTACCATGCGTCCGACTACTACGACGACCTGTACCGCTTCGCCGAGTGGTTCATCGAGCGCGGCTTCGCCTACGTCGACAGCCAGTCCGCCGAGGCGGTGCGCGCGACGCGCGGCACGCTGACGGAGCCCGGCCGCGCGAGCCCGTACCGCGGCCGCACCCCCGCGGAGAACCTCGATCTCTTCCGCCGCATGCGCGCGGGCGAGTTCCCCGACGGCGCGCACGTGCTGCGCCTGAAGATCGACATGGCGAGCCCGAACCTCAACCTGCGGGACCCGGCAATCTACCGGATCCGGCACGCGTCGCACCACCGCACCGGCGATCGCTGGTGCATCTACCCGCTCTACGACTACACGCACTGCATCAGCGACGCGCTCGAGCGCATCACGCACTCGATCTGCACGCTCGAGTTCCAGGACCACCGGCCGCTCTACGACTGGGTGATCGAGCGGCTCGCGGAGGGCGGGTTGCTCGAGCGACCGCTGCCGCAACAGTACGAGTTCGCGCGGCTCAACCTCACCTACGTCGTGCTGTCGAAGCGCAAGCTGATCCAGCTGGTCGAGCAGGGGCACGTCGATGGCTGGGACGACCCGCGCATGCCGACGCTGGTCGGAGCGCGGCGACGCGGCTACACGCCGGAAGGGTTCCGGCTCTTCGCCGAGCGCATCGGCGTGTCGAAGTCGGACTCGTGGATCGACATGAGCGTGCTCGAGGACGCGATGCGCGACGAGCTCAACGCGAGCGCGGAGCGGCGCATCGCCGTGCTCGATCCGGTGAAGCTCGTCGTCGACAACTACCCGGAAGGCGGGTTCGAGCTGTGCGAGGCGCCCAACCATCCGCAGAAGCCGGAGCTCGGCAGGCGCGCCCGCCGCTTCGGGCGCGAGCTGTGGATCGAGCGCGACGACTTCGCCGAGGTGCCGCCGAAAGGGTATTTCCGGCTCGCGCCGGGCGCTGAGGTGCGGCTGCGCTATGCGTACGTCGTGCGGTGCACCGGCGTCGAGAAGGACGCCGACGGCACCGTGACCGTCGTGCACTGCACCTACGACCCGGAAACGCGCAGCGGCACGCCCGGCGCGGAGGCGCGCAAGGTCAAGGGCAACATCCACTGGCTCGCGGTCGACGACGCAGTCGCCGCCGAGGTACGCCTGTACGACCGCCTGTTCCGCGTCCCGTTTCCGGGCGCGCGCCTGCCGGGCGGGCCCCGCGACGCGGCGCTGGCGACGGCCGAGCCTGCGCCGCTGCACGCGACGCTGGTCGCCGGCGACGACGACGCCGAGACCGAGGGTGGCGAGCGCAACTACCTCGACGACCTCAACCCGGACTCGAAGCGGGTGATCCGCGCGTGGGTCGAGCCGGCGCTCGCGTCCGCGCCGCCGGAGTCGCGGTTCCAGTTCGAGCGGAACGGCTATTTCGTCGCCGACCTCGCCGACCACGCGAGCGGCCACCCGGTCTACAACCGCGCGGCGACGCTCAAGGACTCCTGGGGACGCGCCGGCGGCTGACGCCGCCCGTCGTCGCCGGCCGTCGCTCATCGCACCGCGGGGAACGCGGCGCCCGCGCCGCGCGTCGAAGCGTCGACGCCGGCAGGCTCCGGACGTCGCTCCGCCTGCTAGACTCCCTTGGCACCCCGGGGCGGCGTCCCCACCTTGGAAGCACCATGAAACGCATCGTCCTGTTCCTCCTCACCAACATCGCCGTGCTCGTCGTGCTGTCGGTGGTGCTGCGCCTGTTCGGCCTCGACCGTGCGATGTACTCGCAGACCGGGCTCGACTACGGCAGCCTCCTCGCGTTCTCCGCCGTCGTCGGCTTCACCGGCTCGATCCTCTCGCTCCTCATGTCGAAGTCGATGGCGAAGTGGTCCACCGGCGCCCACGTGATCGAGCAGCCGGCCAACGAGGCCGAGGCATGGCTGGTCGAGACGGTGCGCCGGCTCGCCGCCAAGGCCAACATCGGCATGCCCGAGGTCGCGATCTACGAGGGCGACGCCAACGCGTTCGCCACCGGCGCGTTCAAGAACTCGTCGCTGGTCGCCGTCTCGACGGGCCTCCTGCAGTCGATGAACAAGGAGGAAGTCGAAGCCGTGCTCGGCCACGAGATCGCGCACGTTGCGAACGGCGACATGGTGACGCTGACGCTGATCCAGGGCGTGGTCAACACCTTCGTCGTGTTCCTGTCGCGCGTCGTCGGCACGATCGTCGACCGCGCCGTGTTCCGCAGCGAGCGTGGCAGCGGGCCCGGCTATTTCATCACCGTGATGGTGTGCCAGATCCTGTTCGGCATCCTGGCGTCGATGATCGTCGCCTGGTTCAGCCGCCAGCGCGAGTTCCGCGCCGACGCGGGGAGCGCGACCTACCTGGGCTCGCCGTCGCCGATGGTCAATGCGCTGCGCCGGCTCGCCGGCCTCCAGCCGGGCGCGCTACCGCAGACCCTGCAGGCGTTCGGCATCACCGAGAAGACGGCGTTCCTCGCTCTCTTCTCGACCCACCCGCCGATGGAAGCGCGCATCGCCGCGCTGCAGGGCCGCAGCGCGACCTAATCGCGCGATCGCTTCACGCGCCGAACGCCAGCGCGGCGCCGGGCGGCTTGCGCCCGAGCGCGGCGTTGAGGAGCGTCCAGTGCATCGCCTCGTCCGCGGCGATGCGCGCCACGACCTTCGCAAGCTGCCGGGCGCGCAGCGCCGGGATGAAGCGCAGGCAGGCGTCCGCGCCCGAGCGCTCGCGGCGCACGACGTCGTCCAGCGCTTCCGCCGCGGTGCGCCAGCCGGGGCCCGGATCCTGCCGCCGCGGCGCGCCGTGCGGTTCGCCGCCGAGCGCGCGGATCGACGCCGCGAGGAGGTCGCGATGCGCGCGGTGGTCGGCGGCGTGGCGCCCGGCCGCGTCCTGCAGCGCCGGATCGAGCAGGTTGCACGCCACCGCCCGCCGGTAGGCGGCGAGCGTCGCGACCTCGACCGCGAGCAGCACGTTCAGGAGCGCGATGTCGCCCGCGCCGGCGCGTGCCTCGCTGGCGCGAGCGTCGTCCTGCGCGAGGACCGGCCGGCCGGCGACAAGCGGCGTCGCGACGAGACCGCGGACGAAGGCGCGGCGCGACAGGGTAGGGGCGGAGAGGACGGCGCTCATCGGAGTTCGGCGCGCGCACTCGCGTGCCTGTTGCCGGATACGCGGCGGAGGGACGGGCGGATGCGCGGCGGCGGCATCCCCGGTTCGCTCGCGTATAGTCGCGCCTCGTGAACGGGACCCGGGACGGGCCCGCGGGAGGGGCGATGATCGATTTCCACACCGGACAGACGTCCAACGGACAGCGGGTCGGGATCGTGCTGGAGGAGTGCGGGTTGCCCTACCGCGTGCATCGCTACGCGCTCCTCAAGGGCGAGCACAAGACGCCGGAGTTCGAGGCGCTGAACCCGGCCGGGATGGTGCCGGTGATCGTCGACGACGACGGCCCCAACGCGACGCGCGTCACGCTCACGCAATCGGGCGCCATCGTCCTCTACCTCGCCGAGAAGGCGGGGCGCTTCCTGCCGCACGAGATGCTCGCCCGCACGCGCGTGCTCGAGTGGCTCGCGTTCACGGTGAGCGACGTCGTCGCCGCGTCCGCCGGGATCTTCCTCAACACCGCGATCCTGCCGGAGAAGTCGCCGGCGAATGTCAAGTTCTACGAGGAGCGCGTGCTGCGCTTCATGCGGGTCGCCGACACGCGGCTCGCCGGGCACGAGTGGCTCGCCGGCGACCTCTCGGTCGCGGACTTCGCGCTCTACCCGATTGCCGTCGTGCGCGGCGCGCTCATCGACGCGGCGGGCGACCTGCCGAACCTCGTGCGCTGGCGCACGGCGCTGGGCGCGCGCCCCGGCGTCCAGCGCGGCATGGCGGCCGCCGACTGAACCGCGCGCCTCTGCCCGGGGCGTCCCGCGCGCCGTCGCGACGGGAACTCGGCCCCGCGGCACGGGTCTTTCCGGCACCCCCGTTCCAAGGAGCACCGCCCCATGATCGACACGTCCCTGCGACTCGCGCTCGTCGCGACCTTCGCGCTCGCCGGCCTGGCGTCCGCCCAGACGCAACCGGCTCCGGCTCCGGCCGCCGCGCCAGCGCCCGCCGCCACACCGGTCACACCGTCCGCCACACCGGCCACACCGTCCGCCGCCAAGGCGACGCCACCGGCGGCTGCCGGCGGAGCGACGACGCCAACGCAGGATCGCGCCGCGCGGCGCGCGGCTGCGAAGGAAGCCGCCGCTGCGAAGGGAGCCGCGGGCGCCGCGACCGGCACGGGGGCGGCGCAGCCTCCTGCTGACGGTGCCGCCCGTTCCGCGAAGGGCGGACGGCAGAGCGGCCCGGTCGGCCGCTCGCTGCAGAATGCCTATGCGGACCTGATGACGCCGGAGGAGCAGGCGGCGCATCGGACCAAGGTGAAGGCGATGAAGACCTACGACGAGTGCAGGTCCTTGTTCGAGGCGACCAACAAGGAGATGGAAGTGCGCGCCAAGGCGCAGAACAAGACGCTCAAGGCGTCGCCCGCCGAGCTGTGCGACCGGGCGAAGGAGCGCGGCCGCGTGACCGGCTGAGGCGCCGTACCGAAGCGACGTCGCCCCCGGCACTCTCGTTTGCGGCGCGGCCGGAACGGACCCTCCGCCGCCCGACGCGCGCTCCGCGCCGCCCCAAAAGGCCGCGGCCGGCGGACGCGGAGATGATCCGCGCGCGCCGGCCGCTGGTCGGTTCGCCGCGTCCCTTCGCAGGGGCGGCGCGACGGTCGGTCGACTACTTCAGGTGATTCGAGATGAGCTTGGTCATCTCGAACATCGTGACCTTCGCCTTGCCGAGCACCGACTTGAGCTTGTCGTCGGCGTTGATCATGCGCCGGTTGACGGCGTCCTGGAGCTTGTTCTTCTTGATGTAATCCCAGACCTTCTTGGTCACCTCGGTCCGCGGCAGCGGGCTGCCACCGACGATCGCGGCGAGTGCGGAGGACGGGGTCATCGCCTTCATGAAGGCGGCGTTCGGCTTGCGCTTGCCGCCGGACTTCTTGGCGGCCTTCTTGGCGGGAGCTTTCTTCGCGGGGGCCTTCTTGGCCGGGGCCTTCTTCGCGGCGGGCTTCTTCGCGGCGGGCTTCTTCGCGGCGGGCTTCTTGGCAGCTTTCTTGGCAGCTTTCCTGGCAGTAGCCATGGTTCTCCTTCCTGTCGAACGTGGGCGAGCGGACGATGTGCCGATCACGCTGAAGCGGCCCTCCTGTCATGGGTACCCCGCTCCATCGGCGGCGACTATACCGCATTTTCGCAGGGCGCAAGCGGGTTTTTCATAGGGAAAACGGGCCTCGCGCACCGGAGCGACGCAAGCGCGCGACGCCGGCGCCATCGCGACGGTGCGCACAGCGCACGCTGCTTGTCCGCGCACGCGGTCGGTGCAAGACTCGCGACCAGCCGCCCCCTCGCACGCCATGACGCTCGCCGCACTGTCGCGATTCGCCTTGTGCGCCCTGTGCGCGCTGCCCGGGAGCCTCGCCGGGAGTGCCGCGCACGCGCAGGCGCTGCCGCTCTTCGACGCGCACCTGCACTACAACGACGAGGCGCAGGAGCCGTTCCCGCTCGAGCGCGTCCTGGCGCTGTTCCGCGACCATGGCATCGCGACGATCCTCGCCACGTCGCGGCCGAACGACGGCACGCACGCGCTGGTCGCGGCCGCGCGCTCGAACCCGGCGGCGGCGCCACGCGTCGTGCCGTTCATTCGTCCCTACCGCAACCACGCCGACCGCGGAAGCTGGTTCCGCGATCCCTCCATCTACGCGCTGATCGAGCGGGAGCTCGCGCGCGACATCGACTGGCGCGGCATCGGCGAGTTCCACGTGTTCGGCGCGGCCGACGCCGGCACGCCGGAGGTGAAGCGCATCGTCGACCTTGCCGTCGCGCGCGGGCTGTGGCTGCACGCGCACTGCGACGAGGAGGCGCTCGAGGCGCTCTTCCGCCACGATCCGCGCGTGCGCATCGTCTGGGCGCACAGCGGCTTCACCGTGGCGCCCGCGCGGCTCGCCGAGTGGCTCGAGCGGCGGCCCTCGCTCATCGGCGAGCTCTCGTACCGCTACGACGTGACACGCGACGGCACGCTCGATCCCGCGTGGCGCGAGCTTTTCGTGCGCCATCCGGAGCGCTTCGTGCTGGGATCCGACACCTGGATCAACGAACGCTGGGCGACCTACGGCGAGATCGCGGCGATCTACCGCGCCTGGCTCGCGCAGCTTCCGCCTGATGTCGCCGCCGCGATCGCGCATCGCAACGGCGAGCGCCTGTTCGCGGCGCGCTGAATGCGCGCACGCGGACCGTTCGTGCCGCGTGTCCCACGCGCAGCGCTCGTCGCCGTCGCGCTCGCGCTCGGTGCGGCGGCGCACGCCGGACCGCTCTACCGCGTCGAGCGCGCCGGCGTCGCGCCGTCGTACCTGTACGGCACGATGCATTCCTCGGATCCGCGCGTGACGACGCTGCCCGCGCCGGTGCTCGACGCGCTGGCGCGCTCGCGCCGCCTCGCGCCCGAGCTCGTGATGGGGGAGGGCGAACTTCCCGATTTCATCGCCGGGGCGAGCTACGCCGACGCGCGCCGGCTCGCCGATCACTTCGACGCGGAGACGCTGGCCGCGATTCGTGCAGCGCTCGGCACGCGGGCGCCCGACGACGCGACGTTCGCGCGCCTCAAGCCCTGGGCGGTGATGCTGCTGCTCGCGCAACCGGCGGGGGATCAGCAGGCGACGCTCGATGCGGTGGTGATCGACTCCGCGCGCCGTCGCGGCCTCACGATCATCGGCCTCGAACTGCCCGACGAGCAGGTCGCGTCGTTCGACACGATCCCGCTCGCGAGCCAGGTCGCGCTGGTGCGCTGGGCGCTCGCCCATCGCGGCGCGCTCGCCGCCGACCACGAGGCGGCGGTGCGCGCGTTCCTCGCGCGCGATCTCGTGCGATTGCGCTCGCTGGCGCTCGACGCGGCGCACGGTGACGCCGCGATGCGGCCGCACGTCGCGGCGCTCCTCCGGCACCTGGTCGACGACCGCTCGGCGCTGATGGCGCACCGGCTGTTCCTGCCGCTGCGCGACGGGCGCGTGTTCGTGTCGGTCGGCGCGCTGCACCTCGACGGGCCGAAGGGGCTGGTCGCGCTGCTGCGCGCCCAGGGCTACCGCGTGCGTCGCCTGCTGCGCGTCCGCTCGCGGCGCGACGTTCGCGCGCGAATGCTAGAATGACTTTTGCTTGCGCGGCGTCCCGCGCCTGCGCGCCGATGGACCTCGCGACTCTCCGCAACGACTACATGCGCGCGTCGCTCGACGTCGCCGACGTCGATCGCGACCCGTTCCGCCAGTTCGCGTGCTGGTTCGACGACGCGTACGCGTCGAAGTTGCCCGAGGTCAACGCCATGACGCTCGCGACGGTCGGCGACGACGGGCGTCCCTCGGCGCGGATCGTGCTGCTGAAGGGCGTCGATGCGCGCGGCTTCGCGTTCTACACCAACCGCGGCTCGCGGAAGGGGCGCGAGCTCGACGCCCATCCGCACGCCGCGTTGCTGTTCTACTGGGCCGAGCTCGAGCGGCAGGTGCGCATCGAAGGCCGCGTCGAGCGCCTCTCCGAGGCCGATTCCGACGCCTATTTCGCCAAGCGGCCGCGTCTCGCGCAGGTCGGGGCCTGGGCGTCGCCGCAGAGCGAGCAGATTCCGGACCGCGCGTGGCTCGAGGGAGCGTTCGCCGATGCCGACCGGCTTCACGCCGCGCGCGGCGACGCCGTCCCGCGCCCGCCGCACTGGGGCGGATACGTCGTCGCGCCGGCCGTGTTCGAGTTCTGGCAAGGGCGCGCCTCGCGCCTCCACGATCGGATCGCCTACCGCCGCGAGCGCGACGGCTGGACGATCGCTCGCCTCGCGCCGTGACCGACGCCGCGCGCGCGCGGCGCCGCACCTTCGCCGTCTTAATCGCGCTGGGCATCGCGAACCACACGGTGCTGTCGGGCGCGCGCGTCGACGTTTCGCTCGACGCGCTCGACCGCGGCGCGACGCCCGCGACCGTCGGCCTGCTGGTGGCGCTGTTCGCGTTGCTGCCGATGCTCTCCGCGGTGGCGATCGGACGCTTTTCCGACCGCGTCGGCGCGCGCTCGCCGATGATCGCGGGCTCGGCGGCGCTCGCGCTGTCGACCGCGCTGCCGGCGCTGTGGCCCGGGTACCCGGCGCTGTTCGGCTCGGCCCTGCTGATCGGTTGTTCGTTCACGACCTTCCAGGTCGCGCTGCAGCACGTGACCGGCGAGCTCGGCGATCCGCACAAGCGCGCGAAGCGCTTCTCGCACCTCGCGCTGGCGTATTCGGTGTCGGGCATGCTGGGGCCGCTCGTCGCCGGGGTCGGCATCGACCATTTGGGCCACCGCGCGACCTTCGGGCTCCTCGCGCTGGTGCCGCTCGCGCCGCTGGCGATCCTGCTGTGGGGGCGGCTGCCGCTGCCCGTACCGGTCGTGCACGAGGTGCGGGCGGCGACGGGCGGCACGTTCGACCTGGTGCGCCATCCGGCGCTGCGGCGCGTCCTCGCGATCAACGCTCTCATCGCGCTCGGCTGGGACCTGCACACGGTGTTCGTGCCGATCTACGGCGCCGAGCTCGGGCTCTCCGCGAGCCAGATCGGCACCGTGCTCGCCACCTTCGGCCTCGCGACCTTCGTCGTGCGCTTCGCGATGCCGTGGATTGTCCGGCGCCTGGACGAGACACAGGTGCTCACCGGCGCCCTGTTCCTGTCCGCGGCCGCCTATCTCGCGTTCCCGTTCGCCGGCGGCGCGGGCACGCTAGCGCTCATCTCGTTCGCGCTCGGCTTCGGCCTCGGCAGCGGCCAGCCGATGGTGATGTCGCTCCTGTCGTCGCGAGCGCCCCCCGGCCGCATGGGCGAGGCGGCCGGGTTGCGGATGTCGCTGATCCAGTCGATGTCGGTCGCGGTGCCGCTCGCGTTCGGCGCGCTCGGCGCCACGCTCGGCATCATCCCGGTCTTCTGGGGCGTGGGAGCGTGCCTGGTCACCGGAGGCGTGGTCGCGCGGAAGGGCGCGTGAACGCCCCCGTCATCCCGCCGTCGTGCGCCGCTTGAGCCGATCGAAATGCGCCTTGCGGAACTTCGCGACCTTGGGCGCGACCACGCCCATGCAGTAGGGCTGCGCCGGGTTGTTCGCGAAATAGTCCTGGTGGTAGGCCTCGGCCGGCCAGAACGTCGCCGCCTCCGCGATCTCGGTGACGATCGGCGCGCGCCACAGCTTCGCCGCGTCGAGCTCCCGCACGAGCGTCTCCGCCACGCGTCGCTGTTCGGGCGACTGCGCGAAGATCGCCGATCGGTACTGGGTGCCGACGTCGTGGCCCTGCCGGTCCTTCGTCGTCGGATCGTGGATCGAGAAGAACACGCCCAACAGGTCGCGGAACGAGAGCACCGCGGGGTCGAACGTCACGCGCACCACCTCAGCGTGGCCAGTGCGCCCGCCACACACCGCTTCGTAGCTCGGGCGCGCGCCCGCTCCCCCGGCATAGCCGGATTCGACCGAGACCACCCCCTCGAGCTCGCGAAATACCGCGTCGAGGCACCAGAAGCATCCTCCGCCCAGCACGGCGGTTTCGTGGCCGGTCCGCTCCATCGTCCTTCTCCCGGGGAATCGAGCGCCCATCGTACTCCGCGACGCCGGGGGGCGCGGCCCGGCGGTAACGTCGGTCGGGGCGACGTGCCGCGTCCTTACAGTGCCGATGCGGCGATAATGCGCGCGCCATGCGCAACGCCGCGCCCACGGCCGGGGTGAGTGCCCCGACCCGCCGGCGGGGGACGTGACCCGATCCCACCGCTACGCCCCAACCCCGTGATCGACTTCCTCCGCCGCGTCGTCTCGCGCCTGCAGGGCATCCGCATCTCGAGCACGGCGGCGAGCCTCGCATTCACGACGCTGCTCGCGCTGGTCCCGCTCGCGACCGTCACGTTCGCGGTGGTCGCGCGCTTCCCGGTCTTCCAGGACGGCCTCACGGCGCTCGAGAGCTGGATCGAGCGCGTGCTGATGCCCGGCATCGGGCACGGCGTCGTCCGCAACGCGATCGTCGGCTTCGCCGAGCAGGCCGCGCGCCTGACCGGCCTCACGCTCGCCTTCGTCGCGGTCACCGCGGCGATGCTGGTCGCGACCATCGAGCGCGAGATAAACCTGATCTTCGGCGTCCGCCGCGCCCGGCCGCTCGCGCGCCGGCTCCTGGTCTACTCGATCGGCATCTCGCTCGGGCCGCTCGCCGCCGGTGCGAGCATCTCGGCGACGACCTGGCTCATCGGCCAGTCGCTCGATGCGGTGCCGATGCACCAGTCGATCTCGCGCTGGGTCGGGCAGCCGCTGCCGTGGATCTTCGCGTCCTTCGCCTTCACGCTCGTCTACAAGATCGTGCCCTACGCGCGCGTGCGCTGGCAGCACGCGTTCGCGGGCGGCGTGCTCGCGGCGGTGGCGTTCGAGATCGCCAAGGGCGGCTTCGCGTGGTACGTCACGACCTTCTCGACCTACCGGCAGATCTACGGCGCCTTGGCGGTGCTGCCGCTGTTCATGCTGTGGCTCTACATGTGCTGGTTCATCGTGCTCGCGGGTGCCGGCATCGTGTCCGCGCTCACGCCGGGCAGCCGGCGCGAGGCGGGCGCGTGAGCGTCGCGCGGCCAGCGGCCGCGGTGCCGCGGGGCGCGCGCCTTGCCGAAACCCGTCCCAAAAGCTACAGTCCGCCGACTTCTTCCTGCAGGAGCACCGCGACGTGTGGTCGTTGATCCAGGCGGCCGGATGGCCCATCTGGCCGCTGCTGGCGGCGTCTATCGTCGCGCTCGCGCTGATCTTCGAGCGCCTCTACTCGTTGCGCCAGAGCGTGGTGGCGCCACTCGGCCTGGTCGACCAGGTGCTCGCGGAGTTCCGCCAGGGCGGCGCGACCCCCGAGCTGCTCGTCAGGACCGCGCGCCGCGCGCCGCTCGG
>DATLIR010000091.1:0-6585 GCA_035539315.1 Casimicrobiaceae bacterium | reverse complement strand
GTCGCGGTGTCGGCGAGAGGAGCGAACGCGCCGACCAGGTCGGGACGGTCGGCGCGGCATTCGATCGCCAGCGCGCCCTGGCCCGGCGCGGGCAGGCTGTCGGCCGGATCGATCAGGTCGGCGATGCGGTCGCTGAAGCCCAGCCGCTTGAGTCCGGCCGCGGCGAGGATGATCGCGTCGTAGCGGCCCTCGTCGAGCTTGCGCAGCCGCGTGTTCACGTTGCCGCGCAGCGGCTCGACCTTGAGCGAAGGGAAGCGCTCGCGCAGCTGCGCCTCGCGCCGCAGGCTCGACGTGCCGACGATCGCGTGGGCCGGCAGCTCGGCGAGCGTCGCATGACGGTTGCTGACGAACGCGTCGCGCGGGTCCTCGCGCGCGGTGATCGCCGCGAGCACGAAGCCATCGGCGAGCGCCATCGGCAGGTCCTTGAGCGAGTGCACGGCGAGGTCGGCGCGGCCTTCCGCCATCGCGACCTCCAGCTCCTTGATGAACAGCCCCTTGCCGCCGATCGACGCGAGCGGCCGGTCGGTGATGCGGTCGCCCTGTGTCGTGAGCCCGAGCAGGTCGACGTGCGTGTGCGGATACAATCCGGCGAGTCGCGCGCGCACGTGCTCGGCCTGCCAGAGCGCCAGCGCCGACTCGCGCGTCGCAATCACGAGACGGCGCGGCACCGAAGGATGGGTCATCGAGGCGGGACGACGGGGCGGACGATGCGCGGGCGAAGGCGGCGAATCCTGCGGGCGATTCTAGCATTCGCGCTGGCGGCGCCCGCGGCGCAGGCGCTCGCGCAGGCGGGGACGCGCGTCGATGCGCCGCCGCGCGCGCTGCGGCGTCCCCGCCAGCACGCGCTGCCACCGGCAGAGGACCTCGCGACCGACGCGGCGGCGAGCCGCGCGAAGCGCGTGCCGATCCTGCTGCTGTTCGACCGTGCGGACTGCCCATATTGCGAGCGCGCGCTGCGCGAGCACCTGGTCCCGATGAGCCGCGAGGCGCCGTGGCGCGACGACGCGCTGTTCCGGCAGGTCGAGGTCGACCGTGCCACGCCTCTCACCGATTTCGACGGCGGATCGACGACGCACCGCAAGCTCGCCGCGCGCTATGGCGCGATGTTCACGCCGACGGTTGTCGTGGTCGACGCCGCGGGGACCGCGCTCGCCGAACCGGTCGTCGGGCTCCTCACCGCGGACTTCTACGGTGCCTATCTCGACAACGCGCTGCGCATGGGCCTCGCGAAGCTGCGCCGCTAGCCTGGCCCGCGCCGCCGGAACCACCCGGCCACCGAGCAGCGTTCGCGCGACGCGGGCAGCACCTCGTGCTCGACGCGGTCGGCGAGGAAGGCCACCAGCGATCCCCCACGCGGCGGCACGTCGCGCGGTCCCGCGGGCAGATGCAGGCGCAGCGCCCCGCCTTCGTCGTCGCGCCAAGCGTCGTTGAGGTACACGACGCACGACAGCACGCGCGCGTCGTCGTCGCGGAACCGGTCGCGGTGCCGGACGTACCTCGCGCCGGCCGGATAGATCGCATAGTGCATCTCCAGCTCGAACGCGCCGAGCGCGAGCGTCCGGTTGACGTCGCTCCGCAGGCCGTCGAGCGCGGCGGCGAGCTCGCGCTCGGCAGGATCGTCATCGCCTATCCAGCATACCCGGTCGCCGCGGACGCCGTCGCGATGCGCGCGCGTCGCGCCGCGGCCGATCCTCGCCGGCGCGAACCGGCCCGCCGCATCGAGTTGCGCGGCACGCGCCCGCAGGCGGGTGACCAGGACGTCGTCGAGCCAGCCTGCGGCCACGGCGACACCGTCGTGGGCGATAGCGTCGGCGAGCGTGCGCGGCGCATCCGCGAGTGCGTCAGGCTGCACGCTCGTCCATCGTCATCAGGCCGAACAGGTTGCCCTCGGTGTCACGCGCGTAGGCGAGCCAGCCGACGCTCGGCACCGCGAACTTGGGCACGGCAATCGTGCCGCCCAATCCCGGGATCATCGCCACTGCGACGTCGACGTCGTCGACGCTCACGACGCAGGTGTAGGCGTTGACGGGCTGCCCCTCGGCGGGTGCAGGCCCGCGACGAGGCATCAGGCCGCCGTCGATGCCCGGCTTCGCCGGATCTCCGGTGCGGATCAGCCAGTAGTCGTCGCCGAAGCTGTCGAACGACCAGCCGAGAAGGCCGGCATAGAAGCGCATCGCGCGCGCGGGTTCCGCCGCATGGATCTCGAACCAGGTCAGCCGCGACATGGCACGCTCCCTTGGCATCGCTTCGCGGCGCACGCTCCGAAGGCGCGCGCCGCCGACCGGGCGAACCGCAAGTGGCTATGATAGCGCCACCTTCCTCGGGGGACGCTTCGTCGGCATGAACATCCTGATCACCGGTGGCGCAGGCTTCCTCGGACGCATGCTCGCGGCCGCCCTCCTCGCACGCGGAACGCTGACCGGTCCCGACGGCGCGCCGCGTCCGCTCACCCGCCTGACGCTGCTCGACATCGCGAGCGGCGCCGACCTGGGCGACGCGCGCGTGAGGCGCCTCGCCGGCGACCTCGCGGACACCGAGCTGCTCGATCGCGCGTTCGAGGGCGGCGTCGACGGCGTGTTCCACCTTGCCGCCGTCGTGAGCGGCGAGGCGGAGGCGAACTTCGACCTGGGGTGGCGGGTCAACGTCGACGCGACGCGCGCGCTGCTGGAGCGTTGCCGAGCGTCGCCCAGGCCGCCGCGCGTGGTATTCACGAGCTCGATCGCGGTCTTCGGCGGCACGCTGCCCGAGCGCGTGCCCGACGACCAGGCGCTGACGCCACAGTCGTCGTACGGCGCGCAGAAGGCGGTCGGCGAGCTCCTCGTGCACGACTACGCGCGCAAGGGCTTCCTCGACGGCCGCAGCCTGCGGTTGCCGACGATCACGGTGCGGCCCGGCAAGCCGAACAAGGCCGCCTCGTCGTTCGCGAGTGGCATCATCCGCGAGCCGCTGGCCGGCATCGAGGCGCCCTGCCCGGTCGACCGCGCCACGCGCATGTGGCTGCAGTCGCCGCGCGCGGTGATCGGCAACCTCGTGGCCGGCTACGAGGCGCCGGCGTCGGCGCTGCCGCCCTCGCACAGCATCAGCGTGCCGGGCATCTCGGTGACGGTCGGCGAGATGGTCGACGCGCTGCGTCGCGTGGCCGGCGACCCAGTGGCCGACCGCGTGATCTTCCGCCACGATCCCGCCGTCGACCGCATCGTGCGCACCTGGCCGCGGGATTTCGACGCGCAGCGCGGGCGGGCGCTCGGCATGCAGGCCGACGCCAGCTTCGAGGCGATCGTGCGCCAGTACCTCGAGCACGACCGGCAGTCCTAGCGAAGGCGATGTCATGGCCGATCCGGCCGCTCCCGCCCCTCCCACCGCATCCGTCTTCAACCCGATCGCGATCGGCCAGGTCGTCGCGCGGAACATCGTGCCGATCGTCGGCATCCTCGCGTTCGACTGGCCGGCGGCGAACGTGCTGCTGCTCTACTTCGCCGACACGATGCTGTCGATGGGCGTGATGTTCGCGGGGCTCGCATCGTATTTCTCGCGCCAGACCGCGGACGGTGTCGCGTCGCGGATCAACAGCGAGGCGGGCGCGATCGCGGTCGCGGTGTTCCTGTGCGCGTTCATCGCGGTGCCGCTCGGCATGCCGCTGGTGTTCGTCGGCGCGTGGTCGCACTGGGAAGGCTTCACCGGGCTCCTGTCGGATCCGGGCTTCCTGTCCGGCCTCGCCTGGCAGGCCGTCGCCGCCGTGTGGTCGTATGCCGGGCTGTGGCGCGAGCTGCACGAGCGCACGCCCGAGCATCTGCGCCTCAAGCGACGTTTCGCGCTCGTGTTCCTGCGCTGGGCCGTGATCCTGTTCGCCGTCTATTCGCCGATCGGCTGGATCTTCGGCCGCTTCCTGCCCCACTTGCTGGTCGCGCTCTACGCCACCACGTCGGTCTTCGCCGAGATCGCGCCCGACCGCTTCCTGCGCCTGATGCCCGGCGGCGCGTCGGAGTCGGATCCGCTGCCCGGCGAAAGCAGGCCGCCCGGACAGGGCGCCGGCGGCGCGCCGGCGCGGAGCCGCCGCGAGCGCCGCCGGGCACGCTAGGGCAACGCCGGCTCCACCTCGGCGAGCGCCTCGCGCAGCAATGCGGCGTTTCCGTCCTTCAGGCGCCTCGCGTCGGACAGCGCCTGCCGGTAGCGCCGGCCGCCGCCGCAGCCGTGGTAGAGCCCCAGCATGTGCCGCGCGATCGCGCGCAGCGGCGTGCCGCGAGCGACCTGCGCGTCGACGTACGCGAGCATGGCCTCGATCACCTGCGCGCGCGTCCGTATCGGCGTGGGGTCGTCGAAAAGCCGGGCGTCGACCTGCGCGAGGAAGTACGGATCGTGGTAGGCGGTGCGTCCGAGCATCACGCCGTCGACGACGCCGAGCTCGGCGTCGATCGCGCGCCAGTCGGCGAGCCCGCCGTTGAGCACGATCGTCGTCTCCGGGAAGTCGCGCTTCAACCGGTGCACGACCTCGTAGCGCAGCGGCGGAACCTCGCGGTTCTCCTTGGGCGAAAGTCCCTTCAGCACCGCGTTGCGCGCATGCACGATGAACACGTCGCAGCCAGCCGCCGCCACGGTCCCCACGAAGTCGCGCACGAAGCCGTAATCGTGCGCGTCGTCGAGGCCGATGCGATGCTTCACCGTCACGTCGATCGTCACCGCGTCGCGCATCGCGCGGACGCAGTCGGCGACCAGCGCCGGCTCGGCCATCAGGCACGCACCGAAACTGCCGCTCTGCACGCGCTCGGAGGGGCAGCCGCAGTTCAGGTTGATCTCGTCGTAGCCCCAGCGCTCGCCGAGCCTGGACGCATGGGCGAGCTCGGCGGGATCGCTGCCGCCGACCTGCAGCGCCAGCGGCTGCTCGGCCGGATCGAAGTCGAGGTGGCGCGGCACGTCGCCGTGCCGCAGCGCCGGCGCCGTGATCATTTCGGTATAGAGGCGCGCGCGCGCGGAGAGCTGACGGTGGAAAAACCGGCAATGCCGGTCGGTCCAGTCCATCATCGGGGCGACGCAGAAACGCCACGCCGCGCCCGGTACCGAATGCCTCATCTCACCGATTGTACGTGCGCGAGGACATGCGACATCCGTGCGCTGGCGCGTCGGCGTGCGGCCGCAGCGGGACACGTTTGCGGCGCCCCGAACGCAAAAAACCCGCCGAAGCGGGTCCTTTGCGCAGGCCAGCGAGGTCGCAGCAGGCTAGCTGTACGCCCTTTGCCTCCGCACCAGCGCCAGTCCGAGCAGTCCCAATCCGATCAACGCAAGCGTGCCGGGCTCGGGAACGAACGCGGCTTGCAGGCATCGTGGATCGGTGCTGCCCGCCGGGCACTCGAACGCACCGCTGATGCGCGGCTGGCTGAGGTCCACGAACTGGAGATCCACGGTCGAGTGGATGTTGATGTTCTCGATCAGGTCGCCGTTCGTCGCGACGATGGTGAGAAAGTTTTGGCCGTTGGAGTCAACGGCGAAGTTGTACACCTCGCTGCCTCCTCCGAGCAGATTCACGGTGACGACGATCGACCCCGAAACAGGCGGCGCGGAATCGGCCATGTCGGGGTTGAGGATGAAATCGTGAAAGTAACCGTCGACTACGCCGAACGTCAGGTCCGTGAACGATCCGTCCACCGCCTCGACCCGCGCCTGCCCGGCCGCCGGCGTGGTGAGAGTTTCGAGCCCGGTAAAGAACACCTGAAGCAGACTGGTGTTGGTTTCCCCGAAGACTGTCAGCCCGTCGCCCGGATTGGTAGCGAACGTTATGTTCTCCTCGTCAATCTGAGGATTGTTGCCCGGCGTGAAGATCACGTCCGCGTGCGCCCAGCCGCTAAGCACGAGCGCGACCGCGGCCAAGAGTCCGGCAAGCGTAAACGGCTTGCTGGTTCGATTCGTTTGGTTTTCATTCATCGGTGTGAGCCTTAGCGAGATACGTGATGGGCTCGATTGAATAAGCAAATGACGTGCTAGGATTTAATACATTGATTCTAATGGATTATTTTCTCCTACACGCTAAGCACTGTAAAGGAATTCGACGACGAGTTCTCGGACAGGTAGTCCATTGTCCGACATGGGAGGGCGAGGGAAAGCGTACGAGCGGTCGAGCGCGCCCACCAACCCGCTCGGCACCGGGCGCTGGTGCACGCCGGGAATGGCCTTCTGTAGGGGACACGAGCCCTGGATGAAACTCGTGGAGATGTCGGCAGTCCATCCCTCGCCCCCGAGCGCGAGAACATCCCGTTGCGGTGGGGTAGCCGCCCTCGCACCGGCCCAAGCGGACGCCGGAACGAAAAGCAAAAAACTACGCATTTGTCCGTCACACCGTGTGTTCGACAGAGTTTTGCAGTTATTGCACAAGAACTTCGCCATCCGTCGCCCCGTCGGCAACGCTCCGCCGAACCGCCTTGCGCTTATGCGTCGGCCTCAATGAGAATGGCATACTGCATGTGGGAAATTTGCGCGACACCGGCGTCGGCCCACACGGACGGCGGAAGCCTGGACAGATCCTGACGTGATCGGAGGACCCATGAAAGCGATGCGGGAATGCGTCGGAAACGCCGTGATCAGCCCTCTTCGGCG
>DATLIR010000090.1:0-21389 GCA_035539315.1 Casimicrobiaceae bacterium | reverse complement strand
GGTGGCGAGCCGTTCCCCCGGCACTTGCAGAGAATCGCTGTGGCTGCTTCCTTCCGGACCTGACCAGGTTCACGACCATGCAATGCGGGGCGACCCGCCAAGGAGACGGCACGTCCTGGCGGACGAACGAAGGCATTATAGCGCCAACCGGCCCTTGCCCCGATCCGTCTTCGTGACGCTCGCCACCGACCCGACGCCTTCCTGCCGCCCCGCGCGCGGGCGTGCGCGGTCGGCCGGCGTGCTCGGCGTCGCCGCGCTGGTCGGTGCGTGCGGCGTCTCCGAGTTGCCGCCGCCGCGCGAGGCGCAGACGCTGGTGGTCGCGGTGCGGCCGGGACCGGGCAGCTGGTTCCCCGGGCCCGACGGCGCGCCACAGGGCCTCGACCACGACCTGATCGAGCGCTTCGCGCGCGAGCGCAGGCTGCCGCTCACCGTCGTCACGGTGTCCGACGCGGTCGCCCTGCTCGACCGCGTCGCGTCCGGCGAGGCGCACGTCGCCATCGGTGGGCTGTACCGTCCGCTTGACGCACGCGCCACGACCGCCGAGGCGTCGTCCACGCATCCGCCGCTGCGCTGGACGAGCGGCTACGAGAGCGCCGAGGCGGTGCTCGTGTATGCGCGCGACGGCCTAAGGCCGAAAGGCTTCAAGGACCTCTCAGGCGCGAGCGTCGCCTTCGACGAGGCGTCGGGCATCGACGGCACGTTCGCGCCATTGCGGCGCGACCATCCCGAGGTGCGGTGGATGCCGATGAAGCTCGTCTCCGCGGATGCGCTGCTCGCGCTGGTCGACGCGGGCAAGGTCGACTACGCCGTGGTCTCGTCGATCGACGCCGCGATCGGCCGCAACATCTACCTCGACGTCGACGTCGCGTTCCCGCTCGGCCCCAAGCGCGAGCTCGCGTGGGCGGTCGACGGGCGCCAGGAGGACCTGGCGCGAGAGCTCGACGCGTTCTTCGCGCAGATGCGCCGCGAAGGCACGCTCGCGCGCCTCGCCGAGCACTATTTCGCGCCGCGCGGCGAGGTGACTCGCATCGATGCCGGCGTATTCGTCGAGCGCATCCGGCTGGCGCTGCCGCGCTGGCGGCCGGTGTTCGTCGCGGCGCAGGAGGCGACCGGCATCGAGTGGCGACTGCTCGCCGCGATCGCCTACCAGGAATCGAAATGGGATCCCGACGCGACGAGCGAAACCGGCGTGCGCGGCTTCATGCAGCTGACCGAGGACACCGCGCGCCGGCTCGGCGTCGTCGACCGGCTCGACCCGCGGCAGAGCGTGTTTGCCGCCGCCCGCTACCTGCGTGACCTCAAGGAGCGCCTGCCCAAGCGCATCGTCGAGCCGGACCGCACCTGGATCGCGCTCGCCGCGTTCAACATCGGGCTGGGCCACCTCGAGGACGCGCGCATCCAGGCCCAGCGCGACAAGGCCGACCCCGACCGCTGGCGCGACGTGCGGACCGCGTTGCCGCTGCTCGCGCTCCCCGAGTTCTACGAGAAGGCGCGGCTCGGCTATGCGCGTGGCGGCATGCCGGTCGCGTTCGTCGACCGCGTGCGCGCCTACTACGACATCCTGCTGCGCAACGAGTCGCCCCACCAGCCGCGCCTGCGCATCGAGGCCGCGCAAGCGGGACCGTGAGGCGCGCGCGCCGTGGCGCGGTGCGGCACGATCCCCTATGATGGCCGCGATGCCGGGAACGCTTTCGCGCCTCATCGCCGCAGGGTCGCTCGCGTGCGTCGCCGCATTCGCGCCGGCGCATGCCGCGCCGGGCGTCTTCGTCGACGACCTCACGTGGACCGAGTTGCGCGACCAGGTGGCGGCGGGTCGCACGACCGTGATCGTCCCGGTCGGCGGCACCGAGCAGAACGGCCCGCACATGACGCTGGGCAAGCACAACGCCCGCGTGCGGATCCTCGCCGGACGCATCGCGACCGCGCTCGGCGACGCGCTGG
This sequence comes from Casimicrobiaceae bacterium, assembly GCA_035539315.1. Classification (GTDB taxonomy): domain Bacteria; phylum Pseudomonadota; class Gammaproteobacteria; order Burkholderiales; family Casimicrobiaceae; genus VBCG01. Next base: position 19,448 of record DATLIR010000090.1, on the reverse strand, counting down.
TCGCGCCGGTGATCGCCTACGCGCCGGAGGGCGGGATCGCGCCGCCGACGGCCCACATGCGCTTCCCCGGCACCGTGACCGTCCCGACGCCGGCCTTCGAGGCGACGCTCGCGTCGGTGGCGCGCAGCTTTCGTCTGCACGGATTCCGCGACATCGTGTTCATCGGCGACCACGGCGGCTACCAGGGCTCGCTGCAGGCGGTAGCGCGTCAGCTGAACCACGCCTGGGCGTCGACGCCTGTCCGGGCGCACGCCGTCGTCGAGTACTACCAGGCCGGTGACGCGGCGTTGCGCGACGGCCTGCGCGCGCGCGGGTTCCGCGACGAGGAGATCGGCACGCACGCGGGGCTCGCCGACACCTCGCTCGCGCTCGCCGTCGATCCGGGCCTGGTGCGCACCGAGCGGCTGTCGGCGGCGCCGAGCGCGGCCGAGGGCACCTACGGCGACCCGCGGCGCGCGAGCGCCGAGCTCGGCGCGCCAGGCGTCAACGCCATCGTGACGGCGACCGTTGAAGCGATCCGCCGCGCGACGCGGCGGCGTTGATTATCATGCCCCGACCCCCCGCTCACGCAGGCTTCGCGATGCTTCGACCTTCCCGCCTTCCGATCGCCATCTCGCTCGTGCTGGGCGTCGCCGCGCTCGCCTTCGCGCAGGCACCGGCGACCGTGACGACCGTCCCGGGCATGCCGCCGGTGCCCGACGCGGCCAATCTCTACAGCGAGATCGCGGCAGGCAAGATGAGCGCGGCCGTCGCCGGCGACCTGCCGCGCGTCTACGTGCCGCACCTGCGCTCGAACGACGTCTACGTGATCGACCCTGCCACGCTCAAGGTCGTCGACCGGTTCAAAGTCGGCCAGAATCCGCAGCACGTCGTGCCGTCGTGGGATCTGAAGACGCTGTGGGTCGCGAACAATGCCGAGCGCACGCCCAACGGGAGCCTCACGCCGATCGATCCGAAGACGGGCAAGCCGGGCGCGCCGATTCCCGTCGACGATCCCTACAACATGTACTTCTCGCCGGACGGACGCTCGGCCATCGTCGTCGCCGAGGCGTTCAAGCGCCTCGACTTCCGCGACCCGCACACGTTTGCGCTGCAGTACTCGCTCGCGGTGCCGCGCTGCGGCGGCATCAACCACGCGGACTTCTCGATCGACGGGCGCTACGCGATCTTCACCTGCGAGTTCACCGGCGGCATCACCAAGATCGACCTCACCGAGCGCAAGGTGCTGGGCTACCTGCAGCTGATCCTGCCCGGCAAGCCGACCCGGGTGGTCACGGGCCCGGACGGCAAGGACGAGACCATTTGCACGGTCTGGAAGGGCATGCCGCAGGACATCCGGGTCTCGCCCGACGGCAGCACCTGGTACGTCGCGGACATGATGAGCAACGGCATCTACGTCGTCGATGGCGCGACGTTCACGCAGATCGATTTCCTGCCGACCGGGATCGGCTCGCACGGGCTGTATCCGTCGCGCGACGGGAAGAAGCTCTACGTCGCCAACCGCGGCTCGATGAAGATCCACGGTCCCCCGAAGGGCAAGGGCGGCGTATCGGTGGTCGACTTCGCGACGCGCAGGATCGAGGCGACCTGGCCGATTCCCGGCGGCGGCAGCCCCGACATGGGCAACGTCAGCGCGGACGGCACCAAGCTGTGGCTGTCGGGGCGCTACGACGACGTCGTGTACGTGTTCGACACGACGAGCGGCGCGGTGCAGACGATCAAGGTCGGCGCGGAGCCGCACGGCCTGACGGTGTGGCCGCAGCCGGGGCGGTACTCGCTGGGGCACACCGGCAACATGCGTTAGGGAACAAAGGCGGCGATGGGCGATGGGCTATAGGCGATGGAACGACGGCTTCCGCCGTGCGGGGGGCCTCCCTATCGCCTATCGTATATCGCCTATCGCCTATCGCCGGCTTTCGATGATCTCCACACCACCCATATACGGCCGCAACGCCTCCGGGACCGCGATCGACCCGTCCGCCCGCTGGTAGTTCTCCATTACCGCGACGAGCGTCCGGCCCACGGCGAGGCCGGAGCCGTTGAGGGTGTGCACGAGCTCGGTCTTGCCCTGCGCGTTGCGGAAGCGCGCCTGCATCCGGCGCGCCTGGAACGATTCGCAGTTGCTGCACGAGCTGATCTCGCGATAGGCGTTCTGCCCGGGCAGCCACACCTCGAGGTCGTAGGTCTTCGCCGCCGCGAAGCCGATGTCGCCGGTGCACAGCGCCACCACGCGGTAGGGCAGCCCGAGGCGCTGCAGGATCGCCTCGGCGTGGCGCGTCATCTCCTCGAGCGCCTCGTACGAGCGCTCCGGATGGACGACCTGCACCATCTCGACCTTGTCGAACTGGTGCTGGCGGATCATGCCGCGCGTGTCCTTGCCGTAGCTGCCGGCCTCGGAGCGGAAGCACGGCGTGTGCGCGGTGAGCTTGATCGGCAGCAGGCTCGCGTCGAGAATCTCGCCGCGCACCGTGTTGGTGAGCGTGATCTCCGAGGTCGAGATCAGGTAGAGCGGCTCGGCGTCGTCGCCTTGCCCACCCTTGCGCACCGAGAACATGTCGGCTTCGAACTTCGGGAGCTGCGTCGTCCCGACCAGCGCATCGGCGTTGACGACGTAGGGCGTGTAGCACTCGACGTAGCCGTGCTCGCGCGTCTGCACGTCGAGCATGAGCTGCGCGAGCGCGCGGTGCAACCGCGCGAGATCGCCGCGCATGAACGAGAAGCGCGCGCCGGAGAGCTTCGCCGCGGTCGCGAAGTCGAGGAGGCCGAGCGCCTCGCCGAGGTCCGCGTGGTCCTTGACCGGAAAGTCGAACGCGCGCGGCGAACCCCAGCGGCGCACCTCGACGTTGTCGTCGGGCGAGGTGCCCGGTGGCACCGACGCGTGCGTCAGGTTGGGCAGCACGAGCAGGAAGTCCCGCAGCTTCTCCTGCACGCTCGCGAGCTCCGCCTCGAGGGTCCCGAGCGTGTCGCCCGTCCCCGCGACCTCGGCCAGGAGCGCGCTCGCGTCTTCGCCCTTTCCCTTGGCGATGCCGATCTGCTTCGACAGCGCGTTGCGGCGGCCCTGCAGGTCCTGCGTGCGCATCTGGACGTCCTTGCGCTCGCGCTCGAGCGCCTCGAACGCCGCGGTATCGAGCGCGAGCCCGCGCTTGGCGAGCGCGGCGGCGACGCCGGCGAGGTCGGTGCGAAGGAGCGAGAGGTCGAGCATTGCGCCAGTTTATCAGAGGGTTAGCGCGCCCGCGCGATGGTTAAGCGGTTAAGTATCGTCCGCGTCCTCGGCCGCAGCGTCGCGCTCACGCAGCGCGGCGAGCCGCTCGCGGATCCGCTGCTCGACGCCGCGGTCGGTGGGCTCGTAGAAGCGCGTATCGGGCATCCCGTCGGGCAGGTAGCGCTCGCCGGCCGCGTAGGCACCCTCCTCGTCGTGCGCGTAGCGGTACCCCTTGCCGTAGTCGAGCGTCTTCATGAGCTTGGTCGGCGCGTTGCGCAGGCGCAGCGGTACCGGGCGCGAGCCGTCCTGCTTGATGAACGAGCGCACCGCGCCGAACGCCACGTACGCGGCGTTCGACTTGGGCGCGACGGCGAGGTACAGCACGCACTGCGCGAGCGCGAGCTCGCCCTCGGGCGAACCGAGCCGCTCGTAGGTCTGGACCGCGGCGAGCGCGATCTCGAGCGCGCGCGGATCGGCGAGACCGATGTCCTCCGACGCCATGCGGATCAGGCGCCGGCCGCAATAGAGCGGATCGGCGCCGCCGTCGAGCATGCGCGCGAGCCAGTACAGCGAGGCGTCCGGATCCGAGCCGCGCACCGCCTTGTGCAGCGCGGAGATCTGGTCGTAGAACGCCTCGCCGCCCTTGTCGAAGCGGCGCAGGCTTCGCGCGATGGTCTGCTCGACGAAGGCCAGGTCCACCGACGTGCGCCCGGCATCCGCCGCGGCGATGGCGAGCTGCTCGACCAGGTTGATGACGCGACGCCCGTCGCCGTCGGCGTAGCCGACCAGCGCGTCGCGCGACGCGGCGTCGATCGCGATCGCCGGCATGGCCGCGGCCACGGCGCGCTCGAGCAGGACGCCGAGGTCGTCGGCATCGAGCGGCTCGAGCACGTAGACGGCGGCGCGCGACAGGAGCGCCGAGTTCACCTCGAAGCTGGGGTTCTCGGTGGTCGCGCCGATGAACGTCAGCAGGCCCTGCTCGACCCAGGGCAGGAACGCGTCCTGCTGCGCCTTGTTGAAGCGGTGGACCTCGTCGACGAACATGATGGTCGCGCGTCCGGATTGCGCCCGCACGAGCTCGGCGCGCGCGACCGCGTCGCGGATCTCCTTGACGCCGGCGAGCACCGCCGAGATCGCGACGAAGTCGGCCCTGAACGCGTCGGCCATCAGGCGCGCAAGCGTCGTCTTGCCGACGCCCGGCGGGCCCCACAGGATCATCGAGTGCAGGCGTCCGGCGTGGAACGCGACGGCGAGCGGCTTGCCCGGCCCGAGCAGGTGGCGCTGGCCGACGACCTGATCGATCGTCCGCGGGCGCAAGCGCTCGGCGAGCGGCGCGCCGGGAGGCGGAGGAGGAGCGAAGAGGTCCGGCACGGGGGCTCGCGCCGCGATGGCGCGAGCCGTCGATGATAGCGAAGTCCCCGCGCGGGGGTGCCGTGGCGCGGACGATCGGGACGATCGGGACGATCGGTACAATCGGCCTTTCCGCCCACCGCGCGCGCATGATCCCCCCACGCCTCATCGCGACCTACGCCGTGCGCGCCGATGCGGCGGGCATCGCGGCGCGCGCCGAGGCGCTGGCGCTGGAGCAGAGCGTCGAGGTGCCGCTCGCGGCGGTGCGCGATGCGCGCGTTCGCGCCGAGGTGGTCGCGCGCGTCGAGTCGGTCGCGCGCCGCGACGACGGCCGCCACGACGTGCGCATCGCGCTCGCGGTCGAGACGGTCGGCGGCGAGGCCGGCCAGCTCATGAACATGCTGTTCGGCAACAGCTCGCTTCACGACGACGTCGAGCTCTGCGACGTCGACCTTCCAGCGGCCGCCGCGGCCGCTTTCGGCGGACCGCGCTTCGGCAGCGCCGGATGGCGCGCGGCGGTCGGCGCGACGGGCCGGCCGTTGACCTGCTCCGCGCTGAAGCCGCTGGGGCTCGCACCCGAGGCGCTGGCCGCGCTCGCCGGCACGCTCGCGCGCGCCGGCATCGACGTCGTGAAGGACGACCACGGTCTCGCCGACCAGCGGAGCGCGCCGTTCATCGCGCGAGTCGTCGCGGTGCAGCGCGCGATCGACGCGGCCAACCGCGAAAGCGGCGGGCGCACCCTCTACGCGCCGAGCCTGACGGGCGACCTCGACGCCATGCACGCGAGCCTGCGCATCGCGCGCGACGCAGGTGTCGGCGCGGTGTTGGTGGCGCCGATGGTGAGCGGCGTGTCGACGCTCGCGGCGCTGGCGCGCGATGCCGGCGTGCCGATCCTCGCACATCCGGCGCTCGCCGGCGCGACGCGCATCGCGCCGCCGCTGCTGCTGGGCAAGCTGTTCCGCCTGTTCGGCGCGGACGCGACGATCTTCCCCAATGCCGGCGGCCGCTTCGGCTGCTCGCGCGACACCTGCGCCGCGATCGCGCGTGCCGCGCGGGAGCCCTGGCACGACCTCGCGCCCACGCTGCCGGTGCCGGCCGGCGGCATGAGTGTCGCGCGCGTCGCCGAGATGCGACGCGCGTTCGGCGACGATGCGATGTTCCTCGTCGGCGGCGACCTGCTCGTCGCCGGCGGCGACGTCGAGACGCGATGCCGGGCGTTCGTTGCGGCCGTGCGCGAATCGGCGGAGGTGGCGTGAGCACGAGCGTCGACGGGCCGCCCCCGGGCGCACGCCCGCCGGGCGGAAACGCGCCGGGCGACTTCCGCGGCGATCACCCCGGTGCAGTCCGCCGCTTCGTCCCGCCGCACCGCGCCGGCAATCCGGCGACCGATCCGCGCGCCGGGTTCCGATGGCAGGGCGTCGACCTGCTCGCGTACAAGGCCGACGGCGTCTCGCCGTTCCGCGACGTGACGCGTCAGACGCTGTTCAAGCGCGACGACCTGGCCGGCGAGCTGCGCTACTTCGAGGTCGCGCCGGGCGGGCATTCGACGCTCGAGCGCCACGAGCACGTGCACGCGGTGCTGATCCTGCGCGGAAGCGGTCGCTGCCTGGTCGGCGACGCCGTGCACGCAATCACCGAGCACGACCTCGTCACGGTGCCGCCGAAGACCTGGCACCAGTTTCGTGCGGCGCCCGACGCGCCGCTCGGCTTCCTCTGCCTGGTCGATGCCGTCCGGGACAAGGGCGAACTGCCCGGCACGGACGCGCTCGCCGCGCTGCGCGCCCATCCGACGGTCGCGGCATTCCTCGACGGCTGACCGGCGCGAATCCCGCCTCCCCTCCCGCACTGGAGAAACCCACGATGACCGGACCCCTGCGCGTCGGCATCTCGCGCGACGTCCTCGACTCGCGCGGCGAGCCGTCGTTCGGCCACGCCGCCCTCAAGCTCCTCGACGACGCGCCCGGTCTCGCGTGGGAGTACCTGCCCGCGGGCGTCCGCGAGGTCACCCCCGACCACGCGGCGCGCTACGACGCGCTGTACGTGAACATGGTGCGCACCCCAGCCACGGCGGTGGCGCGCGAGGACTGCCGTCTGCGCGTGGTCGCGCGCCACGGCGTCGGCTACGACTCGGTGGACGTGCCGGCGATGACGCGCGCGGGCGTCATCGTCACCAACACGCCGTCGGCGATGCCGCGCCCGGTCGCGACCACGGCGCTCACCTTCGTCCTCGCGCTCGCCGGCAAGCTCCTGGTCAAGGACCGCCTGACGCGCACCGGTCGCTGGGACGAGCGCCTCGACCACATGGGCACCGGGCTCACCGCTCGCACGCTCGGGGTCGTCGGCGCGGGCGGCATCGGCAAGGAGATCCTGCGCATGGCGCGGACCTTCGACCTCAAGCTCCTCGCCGCCGACCCGTACGTGAACGCGCTCGAGCTCGCCTACCTGGGTGCGCGCAAGGTCGACCTCGACACGCTGTGCGCCGAGTCCGATTTCGTCGTCGTCATCACGCTGCTCAACGCGTCGACGCGCCACCTGGTCGGCGCGCCGCAGTTCGCGCGCATGAAGCGCTCCGCTTACTTCATCAACGTGTCGCGCGGCCCGGTCGTCGACGAGACGGCGCTGATCGACGCGCTGCGCACGAAGCGCATCGCCGGCGCGGGGCTCGACGTGTTCGAGCAGGAGCCGGTCGACCCCGCCAACCCGCTGCTCGCGATGGACAACGTGATCGTGACGCCGCACGCGCTGTGCTGGACCGACGAGTGCTTCCACAACATGGCCTCGACCGGGCTCGCCAGCATCGTCGACGCGCTCGCGGGGCGCACGCCCGAGTTCGTGGTCAACCGGGACGTGCTCGCGCATCCGCGCGTCGCAGCGTGGATGACGAAATGACGCGGCGGCCCGTCCTCGCGGCCGCCCTGCTCCTGCTGACGTCGGCGGCCGCCGGCTTCGACCTGCAGGGCCATCGCGGCGCGCGCGGGCTCGCGCCCGAGAACACGCTGGCCGCGTTCCGCACGGCGCTCGCCATCGGCGTCACGACGCTCGAGACCGACCTCGCGGTGACGAAGGACGACGTCGTCGTCATCTCGCACGAGCCCGCGCCCTACCCGCCGCTGGCACGCCTCGACGGCGCGTGGATCGCGACCGCGGGTCCCCCGATCCGGACGCTGACCCTCGCCGAGCTCAAGCGCTACGACATCGGGCGCACCGATCCGGACTCCAACTACGGCAAGGCGTTCCCGCAGCAACGGCCGTCCGACGGCGAGCGCTTCCCCACGCTCGACGAGCTCTACGCGCTCGCCTCCGCCGCGGGCAAGCCGGTCCGCCTGAACGTCGAGACCAAGATCACGCCGAGCTCGGGCGCTTCCACCGCCGACGCCGACACGTTCGCGCGTCTGGTCGTCGCGCGCATCGTGGCGGCCGGCATGGAAGCGCGCACGACCGTGCAATCGTTCGACTGGCGCACGCTCGTCGCCGTCAAGCGCCTCGCTCCGGCAATCGAAACCGTGTGCCTCACCAGCGAAGGCGGCTCGTTCGACACGGTGAAGCCCGACGAGAGCGGCCGCTCGCCGTGGCACGCGGGATTCGCGCTGGCGGCGCGGGGCGGCTCGGTGCCGGCGCTGGTCGCGGCGGCGGGCTGCGCCGTGTGGTCGCCCAACCACGCGAGCCTTACACGCGAGCGCCTCGCCGACGCGAAGACGCGCGGGCTGCGCGTGGTGCCCTGGACGGTGAACGATCCGGCCGACATGGGGCGGCTGGTCGACTGGTCGGTGGACGGGCTGATCACCGACTACCCGGATCGCGCGCGCAAGGTCCTCGCGGAGCGCGGCGTCGCCCTGCCGTGATGCGATTCGACGTGTTCGGATCGGTGCTGCGCGTCGAGCGCCGCGCCGGCGCGTGCTCGCGCAATGCCGGGGTCGCAATGCCGGGGTCGGAACCGGCATTTGACCCCGGGTCTGTCCCGGAATCTGACCCCGGATCTGTCCCCGACAAACGGGGCGACTGCTGGCGCGCTCCTTGCGGGACGGTGGGCGACGTGGGAAGGCGTGAAGGCTAGCTCGCGGCCGGCCGTGCGGAGGCCGTGAGCCGCTAGCGCGGCGCGCTCGGCGCCGAGACGACGTCGGCGCCCGGCGGCGGCGTGAAGCGGAACAGGTCGGCGGCGAGCGTCACGTTCCGCTCGAAGGCGTCGAACGCGAGGCGCGTCGTCTGGCCGAATGCGTCGGTCAGCTCCATCGCCCGCGGCAGCGCCCCGCGGAAGCCGATGCGCACCTTGGTGAACGTCGACTCGGCCGCCTTGGGCGTCGCTTCGACCCACGCGAGGCCGTCCGCGCTGCCGCCGTCGACCAGCGTGAAGTTGCGCTCCAGCGCGTTGTCGCCGGCAAGCAGCGCCGCCGGCGTCGCGCCCAGCGCCGCGTCGAGCTGGCGCACGATCACCTGGTTCAGGTCCTTGTCGTACACCCAGACCTTCGCGCCGTCGCCCACGACCAGCTGCTCGTAGGGCTTCTCGTAGCTCCAGCGGAACTTGCCCGGCCGCGCGAACGCGAACGTGCCCGACGACGACTGCGGGACGCGCGCATTGCGCGCCTGCACGGTCTGCTTGAACGTCGCGCGGCCGTTCTTGGCGCCCTCGACGAACGCGTGCAGCTCGTCGATGCCGCCGGCGTGCGCCACCGCGCAGGCGAACGCCGGCACGGCGAGGACGAGCGCGTGGACGAGCTTCATCGCGGGGCGCCCGGCTCGGTGCCCGGAATGTTGGCGATGCAGTTGCCGACCGGGTCGAGGATCACGTAGCTGTGCGTGAGCGCGAGCCAGTCGTGCGCGTTGGGGTGGCGACGGTATTGGTGCACGTAGACGCGCCACGAGTCGTAGTAGTTCTCGGTCACGAGGTCACAGCCGCCGATCGCGTCGGTCGGCCCGCAGAAGTGGTCGGGGACGAGCTTCAGCGCGATCCGGCCGGCCTGCGCCGCGTCGATGCGCGGCGCGGTCGGCGGCAGCTTGCGCGGGCAGTATCGCTCGCCTTCGCGGTAGACCTCGACCGGTCCGGAAAGTGCCACGGGGCTGGCACCCGAGAGGGCCAGCGCGACGAGGAGCGTCCGGGCGAAGCCGGACCCGCCGGGAACCGTCATCGGCCGCACACGCCCGTCAGTCCTTCGGGGCGGGTGCGAGCACCTCGCGATTGCCGTTCGCCTGCATCGGCGACACCAGCCCCGCCCGCTCCATCTGCTCGATCAACCGCGCCGCGCGGTTGTAGCCGATGCGCAGGTGCCGCTGCACGAGCGAGATCGACGGGCGCCGCGTCTTCAGCACCACGCCGACCGCCTGGTCGTACATGGGATCGGCTTCCGCGTCGCCCGCGTCGAGCGACACGCCGTCCTCGCCGTCCACCGCCCCGCCGTCGAGCACGCCGTCGACGTACTGCGGCTCGCCCAGCGACTTCAGGTGCTCGACCACGCGGTGCACCTCGCCGTCGGACACGAACGCGCCGTGCACGCGCAACGGGTAGCCGGTGCCGGGCGGCAGGTAGAGCATGTCGCCCTGGCCGAGCAGCGCCTCGGCGCCCATCTGGTCGAGGATGGTGCGCGAGTCGATCTTGCTCGCGACCTGGAACGCGATGCGCGACGGGATGTTCGCCTTGATGAGGCCGGTGATCACGTCGACGGAGGGGCGCTGCGTCGCGAGGATCAGGTGGATGCCCGCGGCGCGCGCCTTCTGCGCGATGCGCGCGATCAGCTCCTCGATCTTGCGGCCGGTCACCATCATCAGGTCGGCGAGCTCGTCGACCACCACGACGATCTGCGGCATCTCCTCGAGCGGCTCGGGCGACTCGGGCGTCAGCGACGACGGGTTCAGCATCGGCTTGCCGGCCTTGCGCGCGTCGCCCACCTTCTGGTTGTAGCCGGCGATGTTGCGGACGCCGAGCGGGCTCATCAGCCGGTAGCGGCGCTCCATCTCGCCGACGCACCAATGCAGCGCGTTGGGCGCGAGCTTCATGTCGGTCACGACCGGCGCGAGCAGGTGCGGGATGCCTTCGTAGACCGACAGCTCGAGCATCTTGGGGTCGATCAGGATCAGCCGCACGTCGCGCGGTTCGGCCTTGTAGAGCAGCGACAGGATCATCGCGTTGACGGCGACCGACTTGCCCGAGCCCGTCGTGCCGGCGACCATCAGGTGCGGCATGCGCGCGAGGTCGACAACGACGGGCTTGCCGGAGATGTCCTTGCCGAGCGCGAGCGAAAGCTTCCCGTGCGCCTCGTGGTAGGTCGTCGACGCCAGGATCTCGACCAGGCGCACGATCTGGCGCTTCGCGTTGGGGAGCTCGAGCGCCATGCAGCTCTTGCCGGGGATCGTCTCCACCACGCGGATCGACACCACGGACAGCGCACGCGCGAGGTCCTTCACCAGGTTGACGATCTGGCTGCCCTTCACGCCGACGGCGGGCTCGATCTCGAAGCGCGTGATGACCGGGCCGGGATAGGCGGCGAGCACCTTGGCGGCGACGCCGAAGTCGGCGAGCTTGCGCTCGATCAGGCGCGACGTGAACTCGAGCGTCTCGGCGGGCACCTGCTCGGTGGCGGGCGGCGCTTCCTCGAGCAGCGACAGCGCCGGCAGCGGCGAATCGGGCATGTCGGTGAACAGCGGCCGCTGCTTTTCCTTGACGACGCGCTCCGACTTCGCCGCCGGGGGCGGCGCGGGCACGACGACGATGGGCTCGCGCTCGAGCACGTTCTCGCGCGTGCGCTCGACGATCGCCTCGCGCTCGAGCGTCGACTGCGCGCCGATCAGCCGGTCGGCGCGCTCGTCGCGCTTGCGGCGGAGCCAGGCGACCGCGCCTTCGAGGATTCCGCCGATGCGCTCCATCAGCCTGAGCCACGACAGGCCGGAGAAGAGCGAAAAGCCCGCGAGGAAGGCCGCCGCCAGCAGCAGCGTCGCGCCGTTGTCACCCAGGCCGCGCGTGAAAAGCGAGCCGAGCGACGAGCCGATCGCCCCGCCTGGACCCAGCGGCAGCGCTGCCTCGCTCTTCCAGAAACGCAGCGCCTCGATCGCCGCGCTCGCGACGATCAGGACACCGAATCCGATCGCGCCGAGCCAGCGCGGATGGTCGCTCTCGCGCTCCGGGTGCGCGATGCGGCGAAACGAGGCGACCGTGATGGCGACGCCGGCGACGACGAGCCACCACGCGGACGAGCCGAACAGGTAGAGCAGGAGGTCGGCGAGCCACGCGCCGATCGCCCCGCCGCGATTGCGCAACGGCGCACCGTCGCCGGAGTACGACCACGCCGGATCGCCCGGCGCGTACGACGCGAGGATCAGCGCGGCGTACGCGCACAGCGCGACGACGGCGAACCACAGCGCTTCGCGCACCAGGCGCGCGATGCGCGGCGACAGCGCGGCCGGCGCCGGCGCGGCCGCCGCGCCGCGCCCGGGGCTCAATGAATTCCTATTGGAAAACATGACGTTGCCGCTTGCTCTTCACGCGGCTTATTATACATGGATTCGCGCGGCCGCGCGAAGCGCGGGCGACGGGGTGGGGGTTGCTTGTCGCGCCGACGGCCCCACCTGCGCAGGCTAGAATCGCGCCACTTCGTGCAAGCGAGACACCAGATGCGCACCAAGCACGCTCGACTCCTGATCCTCGGCTCGGGCCCCGCGGGATGGTCCGCGGCAGTATACGCCGCGCGCGCGAACCTGAAGCCGGTGGTGATCACCGGTCTCGCGCAAGGCGGGCAGTTGATGACGACCACCGACGTCGACAACTGGCCGGCGGATGCGGACGGCGTGCAGGGGCCCGAGCTGATGGCGCGCTTCCAGAAGCACGCCGAGCGCTTCGAGACCGAGGTGATCTTCGACCACGTCAACGAGGTCGACTTCAGCCGCCGCCCGTTCACGCTCAAGGGCGACGACGCCACCTACACCTGCGACGCGCTGATCATCGCGACCGGCGCCTCGGCCCGCTACCTCGGGCTGCCGTCGGAGACCGCGTACATGGGCAAGGGCGTGTCCGCGTGCGCGACCTGCGACGGCTTCTTCTACAAGAACCAGGACGTGGTGGTGATCGGCGGCGGCAACACCGCGGTCGAGGAAGCCCTCTACCTGTCCAACATCGCCCGCACGGTGACCGTCGTGCACCGGCGCGACAAGTTCCGCGCCGAAGCCATCCTCGTCGACCGACTGATGGCGAAGACCGACGCCGGCAACGTCAAGGTGATCTGGAACCACGTCGTCGACGAGGTGCTGGGCGATGCGAGCGGCGTCACCGGCGTGCGCCTCAAGCCGCGCGAGGGCGGCGCGCACCGCGACGTCGTGGCACACGGCATGTTCGTGGCGATCGGCCACACGCCGAACACGCAGATCTTCGAGAGCAAGCTCGCGATGGCGGGCGGCTACATCAAGGTGAAGAGCGGCAGCGAGGGCAACGCGACGGCGACCAGCGTGCCCGGCGTGTTCGCGGCCGGCGACGTGGCCGATCACGTGTACCGGCAGGCGGTCACGTCGGCGGGCACCGGCTGCATGGCGGCCCTCGACGCGGAGGCTTTCCTGGAGTCGGCCTGACGGTCGACAGGGATCAGGGACCGGAACACAGGGATCGGCGGCGTCGCGTCTCGCGTGGCGGCGCATCGCGCGCCGGAGTGGGTGCGGGTCGGGCTTCCGCCCGACGGTTGAGGATCGACAGGCATCCGGCGGACGCCGGCTCCACAGGGCCCAAGTGCGATGGCGAAGCTGACCGACCTGAAGGCGCTGCTCGACGCCAGGCGCGCCGCGACGCCGGCGACGGCACGCGACGATCCGCCGGCGCGCCAGCGCGAGCCTTCGGCGCGCCGCGCCGTCGCCGCGTCGAAGCACGCCGAAGGTGACGTCGACCTCAAGTCCGCCTTCGCCGACGTCGCGCCGATCAAGCGCGCCAACCAGGCGCGCGTGGCGGCGCCGTCCCCCTCCCCGGTCCCGCGTCACCGCATCGCGGACGAGGAGGACGCGCTCGCAGCGTCGAAGTACGGCGCGGAGCCCGCGCCGCACGCCTGGGACATCGGGCAGGAGCAGGAAGGCGAACAGACCTTCCTTCGCGCCGGGCTCGGCACCGACGTCCTCACGAAGCTGCGCCGCGGACAGTGGACCGTGCAGGCCGAGCTCGACCTGCACGGCCACGATTCCGACGAGGCGCACGACGCGCTCGCCGACTTCCTCGACGAGGCGCGCGGCGCCGGCATGCGCTGCGTGCGCGTGATCCACGGCAAGGGGCTGACCTCGCCCAACCGCGAGCCGGTGCTCAAGGGCAAGGTGCGCCGCTGGCTCGCGCGGTGGGACGACGTGCTCGCCTACTGCGAAGCGCCGCGCCACGCCGGCGGCGGCGGCGCCGTGATCGTGCTGCTGCGCGGACGCTGACGCGCGTGCGGCACCTCGCGCTCGCTGCGCTGCTGGCCGTCGCGGGGCCGGCGCTCGCCCTCGACGCGTTTCCCTCCTCACGCGCGCTCACGTTCGACGGCACGCGCCTGGTCGAGGCCGCGGACGGGACCACTCGCGTGGAGCGCTGGCGCGAGTTCGTCCCCGCGGGCGAGACGCTCGAGCGCTGGACGAAGCTCGCGTCGGTCCGCGAGTATCCGACCCACACCGACGTGAAGGCGCTGGCCGGCGAGCTCGTGCGCGCGCTGAAGCGGCGCTATCCCGAGGCTCCCTCGTCGATCCTCGAGAATCCGTCGACCGGCGAGGTGATCGTCGATTTCATCGTGTGGCCGCCGGACCGCGCCTTCACCGAGTTCGACCTGTTCCGCTACGGCAAGCGCGACGGCGGAGGCGTGGTCGCGCAGCAGTACGCGTTGCGCGTCTACGGCGATGCGACCGCGTTCCTGCGGGCGCTCAAGGCCGAGCGCGTGCGACTCCTCGACCTGATGGCCAAGGAAGGGTTGCGCGCCGCGAGGTGAAGCCGGCTCGCGGGGCGCTTCGATCCAGCGCCCCTCACCCCGGCCCTCGCCCGGCGATACCGGGAGAGGGACATTAACGCCCGATGATCTAGAGCACCCGGTGCGAATGCGCCGGCAGCCGCGCGCGCACGTCCGCCGTGCGCGCCGGATCGGCGGTTCCGACGATCACGCCCGGGCCGTCGTCGGCGCGCTCGGCGACCAGGTCGCCCCACGGATCGACCAGGCACGAGTGGCCGAACGTGCGCCGGCCGTTGGGGTGCACGCCGCCCTGCGCGGCCGCCAGCACCCACGCCTGGTTCTCGACGGCGCGCGTGCGAAGCAGCAGGTGCCAGTGCGCGCTTCCGGTGGTCCAGGTGAACGCCGCGGGCACGCACACCAGCGCGCAGTCGCCGAGCGCGCGGAAGAGCTCGGGGAAGCGCACGTCGTAGCAGATCGTCAGGCCGACGCGGCCGAACGGCGCGTCGAACGCGACGGCCGCATCGCCGCGCTCTATCGTGCGCGTCTCGTCGTAGGCCTCGTCGCCGTGCGCGAAGCGGAACAGGTGGATCTTGTCGTAGCGCGCGAGCCGCCCGCCGTCCGGACCGTAGGCGAGGCAGGCGCTTCGCACGCGCGCCGGATCGGCGGATGCGATCGGCACGCTGCCGCCGATCAGCACGATGCGGTGCTCGCGCGACGCCCGCGCGAGGAAGTCCTGCTGCGGACCCGCGCCGTCGCGCTCGGCGGCGCGCACCTTGTCGGTCGCGTGCGCGCCGAGAATGCCGAAGTACTCGGGCAGGAGCACCAGCTCGGCGCCGTCATTCGCCGCGCGTGCGACCAGCGCCGCGGCTTGCACGAGGTTGGCGTCGACGTCGCCGCCCGACACCATCTGCACCGCGGCGACGCGAACCGGTCGCGGCGTCACTTGGCAGCACCGACCGTCGACGCCTGCGGCGCGGCCGGCTGCGACGCCGGCGTGCCGGGGGCCGACTGGGCCGCGGGCGTCGTGGCCGCTCCGGGCGCGGCCTGCTGCCCCCGCCCGCCGACGCGCGCGACGACCGGATCGCTCCAGGAGCCGGTGACGCGATAGTCGTAGCTGAACATCTGCTCGAGCGGATCCTTCATCACCTTCTGCGCGAGCAGCGTGCCGGCGCCGACCGCGGCCGCGACCAGCGGGTTCGCCGCGAGCAGCAGCATCGCAGCTCCCGCGGTGCCGGCCGAGAACGTGGTCGACAGCGCCGGCAGCACGCGGACGCTGAGGTTCTGCGTTTCCTTCGCGAGGTCGGCCTCGCCGGTGATGTCGACGCGCGCGGCCGGGCCCGCGAGCCGCAGGTCGCCGGTCGTCATCACGCCGCGCGCGATCGTCACGTTGCCGTCGATCGAATCGAACGCGAAGCCCTCGCTGAACACGTCGCGGAAGTCGAGCGTGATGCGGCGCGGCAGCGCCTGCAGCGACAGTACGCCGAGCAGCTTGCCGATGCCCGGCTCGATCTTGGTGAACTGGCCCGGGCCGACGCCCACCGCGAGCGTCCCGGACAGCAGCGTCGGCTCGTAGTCGCTCGGTGCGCCGGGCCACTCGAGCTGCCCCTTGATCGTCGTGGGTGCCGCGCGCATCACGTCGGGGAAGCCGAAGCGCCGCAGCATCGCGCCGGCATCGGGCGCCTCGAGGTTGACATCGAGGCGCGTCTGCTGGGTGCGGCCGGCCGCGCGCCACCAGCCCTCGGCGCTCACCTTGCCCGCGTCGCTCGCGAGCGTCATCTTCTCGATGCGCCAGTCGGCGGCCTGCGGTCGCGCGACCACCTCGAAGCGGCCGAGGTCGCGTCCCTTCGACATCAATGCGTCGCTGCGCACGTCGAGCTCGGGCCACGGATTGGCCTCGGTGGCCGTGCGCACGCCCGGCGCGGGGCTTCCGCCCTGCCACGGCGTGAGCTCGCCTTCGTCGGGCACCGACAGGCGCGCGAGCCGCGCGACGAGTCGCCCGTTCGGCAGCGTGGGCGTCGCCGCCTTCCAGTCGGCGCCCCCTGCGGCCTCGCGCGTGGTGAGCTGCACGCGCCAGTCGTCGCCGGTCGAGCGCGCGGCGGCCTTCACGTCGTTGAACTTGCGGCCGAACGCCTGCACGACCGCGGCCTCGAGGTCGACGCCGCGCAGCGTCGGCGCGTGCGACGTGGCGCCACCCCCGCGCGACTGCAGCTGCGCGCGCAGTGCGAGCCAGTCGTCGACGTTGAGCGACGCGAGGTCGCCGCGCACCCACATGCCGGGGCGATCGTTCTCGGCTGACTGCGTCGCCGCGCGGCCGAGCAACACCAGCACGCGCTCCACCGTGGCGGTGTCGTTCGAGAGCTGGCGGGCGACCAGTACGCGGCCCACGCGCGCGATCTCGATCGACAGCGCATCGCTGGTGCCGCGCGGATCGGGGCGGCGCTCGATGTGCAGCGGCGCGATCTCGCCGGCGGTCTTGCCGACCGGCGCCGGCAGGTCGATCGCGGCGCCGCGCATCGTCGAATCGACGGTCCACTGCGTGCGCCCGGCGCGCGCCTCGAGCAGCAGCGTCCAGTCGGTCGAGCCGGTGAGGCGGTCGGCGACGAGGTCGGGCAGGTCGTTGCGCGCGGCCATCAGGTTGACCGTCCCGCGGCCGTTGACGCGCACGCCGCCCTCGATGCTCGCGATCGAGAGCTTCGCCGGCCCGCCGTACAGCTCGGCCGACAGGTCGGTGGCGCTGACGCCCGCGTCGCCGAACCCGACGCGTCCATCGATGGCCGACAGCGTCGGCACTCCGGGCATCCTCAGCTGGTTGCTCGCGAGCGCGAATTCGCCGGCGACCGTGGTCTTCTCGGGCTCGCCGAGCGGCAGCTCGAAGCGCAGCTTGAGCCGACCGTTGCCGGTCGCCTGCATCCCGGCGAGCGCGCTGCCGGGGCCCTTGGCCAGCGGACTGGTCGCGACGAAATGCAGGAACTCGGCGGTGGGACCGCTGGCCTCGCCCTCGACTGCCAGCCGCGGCACCTCGGCGACGAGGTTGTCGACCGTGACCCGCGTGGGTCCGATCTGAGCTCCGTAGATGCGCGCGCGCCGCCCGTCGAGCGCGAGCTTGGTGTTCTCGATGCGCAGGTCGGCATCGACCTCGCCGAGCGGCGGCCATCCGTCAGCATAGTTGATCGACGCGTTGCGCGTCTTGACCGCGAGCACGAAGCTGCCCTGCCGCGCGTCGGCGAACGGAAACTTGTCGAGGTCGCCCTTCAGCGCGACGCGGACGTCGTCCGACGTGCCGGCGAGGCTCGCGGTTCGCAGCCATTCGCGCACCGACGCGTTGAGCGTGGTCGGCAGGTATCGCGTCAACCCGCGCACATCGGCACGGCTCAGGCGTGCGGTCAGGTCGGCGATGCCCGGCCCGCTCTTCGCCTGACGCCACGTGCCGCTGGCGGTGCCCGCGGCGTCGGGGTTCGCGAACGCGACGCCGTCGAGCTCGATGTCGTTCATGTCGCCGTTGCGACGCCAGCGGACGTTGCCGGTGAGCGTGTCGAACGCGATCGGCGCCGCGAGCACGCGCGGCAACGCGAGCGAGACGCCCTTGCTGCCGACCTTCGCGGTGCCGCCGCGCTCGTCTCCCTGCACCTTGGCGGTGAGTCCGGTCACGCCGGGCAGCGCGCCGACCGCGGTGATGCCGATGTCGAGGGCCTCGGCTTCCCCCGTGTAGGACACCGGCGCGGCGGCGGGGCCTTCCCAGCGGTAGCGCGCGTTGCGCAGCGTCCCGCGGGGCGCATAGCGGGCGAGATCCTCGCGCAACCCCGCCGGCATCGGGAGGCTCGCCGCGAGCGCAGCGAGGGGCGCGAGCTCGACGACGTCGGCGCTCGCGCGCCCGCTGCGGTAGACGCCGTCCTCGCCGAGCGCGGCCTCGAACGTGAAGTCCATCGGCGTGACCACGGCGCCGGCGCGCGCCACCAGCGCGAGGTCGGTCGTCTCGACGCGCCGCGTCGTATCGTCGCCATGCCAGGTCATCCGGCCGCTGATGCGGGCCAGCTCGAGCCACGGCAGCCCGCGCTCGAGGCGCGTGCGGACGTCGACCAGCTCGACGTCCGCCGTGAGGTCGCGCATCGCGCCCTCCTGGTAGTCGAGCCACAGGCGCAGCGCACCCCGCCCGTCGTCGATCTCGAGCGGCAGCGGCAGCCATTCGGCCCATGCCGCCAGGTCGGCGTAATCCATACGCAGGTACAGGCGCCCTTCGGCGCGGCTCAGGTCCTGCGCGTTCGCGCCGACGAACTCGCCGCGCAGGTCGAGCGGCGCGGCGATCTCGGCGGGCGGGTGGCCGGTGAGGCCGAAGCGGTGGCGCCGCGAGCCGAGCGGATGCTCGAGCCGGAACTGCACGCGGTCGAGCAGGAGCTGCGGTGCGCCGCGGCGCTCGTCGTTCCAGGTGACCAGCGCATCGTGCACGATGATCTCGCGCTGCCGCAGCACCCAGTCGCCGAAGCGGCTGTCCGCCGTGTCGCTGCCGGGGTCGATCTCGAATCCGGCGATGCGCACGCGCCCGTTGGCGAGCCGCGTCACGGTGAGCTCGGGACGCTCGATCACCAGCTCCTTGAGGCGCAGGTCGACCACCGCGAGCGAGAGCCACGAGATCGTGGCCGCGACGCTCGGGAGCATCAGCACCGTGCGGCCGTCGTCGCCCGCCTTGTCGCGGATGCTCAAACCGCCGACGACGACTTGCGGGTTCCACCCGTCCCAGGCGGTCGCGATCGACTCGATGGCGACCGGGGCGCCGATCTCGCGCGAGAGCCGCTCGGCGATCTCGGGCCGCCAGCTCGCGACCTGCGGCAGGACCAGGTAGCGAACCGCGAGCATCGTCGCGCAGGCGACGACGACGAAGCTCGCGAGCAGGGTGCCCGCGAGGCCGGCGAAGCGGGCGGCGCGCGAACGCTGCGCGGCCACCGTCGCAGCGGAGTCGTTCGCGACAGGCATAATGTGTGGGCGGGCCCGGTGCGACAGTGTAGCGGTTTTGCCCGCCCACACATTATGCC
>DATLIR010000089.1:0-15360 GCA_035539315.1 Casimicrobiaceae bacterium | reverse complement strand
ATCACCGACCCGACGCTGATCGTCGCCGACGAGCCGACCGGCGACCTGGACCGCGTCACCGCCGGCGAGATCCTGGGCCTGCTCGAGCGGCTCAACGACGAGCTCGGCAAGACCATCCTGATGGTGACGCACGACCCGAAGGCGGCCGAGCGCGCGCACCGGATCGTCCAGCTCGAGAAGGGCGTGCTCGTCGCCTGAGCGCACGCGATGGTCGTCCCGCTCCTCGTCCTGCGCAACCTGTTCCGCCACAAGCTGCGCACGCTGCTGACCGCGCTCGGCATCGTCGTCGCGATCGCGTCGTTCGGTCTCTTGCGCACCGTGGTCGACGCCTGGTACGCCGGCGCGAACGCGAGCTCGTCGGCGCGCCTGGTCACGCGGAGCTCGGTGTCGCTCGTGTTCTCGCTGCCGCTCACCTACGCGTCCAAGATCCGCCAGATCGCCGGCGTGGAAGGCGTGAGCTGGGTCAACTGGTTCGGCGGCGTCTACATCAGCGAGCGCAACTTCTTCCCGCAGTTCGCGATTCACGCGCCGTCCTACCTCGCCATGTACCCGGAGATCCTGCTGGCGGATGCGGAGCGCAAGGCGTTCTACACCGATCGCCAGGGCGCGATCGCCGGCCGCAAGCTCGCCGACCAGTTCGGCTGGAAGATCGGCGACACGATCCCGCTCAAGGGCACGATCTACCCGGGCACCTGGACGTTCAACCTGCGCGGCATCTACGACGGGGCCGACAAGACGGTCGACCAGTCGACGATGTTCTTCCACTTCGACTTCCTGAACGAGTCGGTGAAGAAGGTCTACCCGCGTCGCGGCGACCAGGCGGGGCTGTTCGTCGTGCGCCTGCGCGATCCGGCCCAGGCGGCCGCGGTGTCGCAGGCGATCGACGCCACGTTCGCGAACTCGCTCGCCGAGACGCTGACCGAGACCGAGAAGGCGTTCCAGCTCTCGTTCGTGGCGATGACCGAGGCGATCCTGGTCGCGATCCAGGCGGTGTCGTTCGTCGTGATCGTCATCATCATGGCGGTGATGGCCAACACGATGGCGATGACCGCGCGCGAGCGCTACGGCGAATACGCGACGCTCAAGGCGCTGGGGTTCACCGGCACCTTCGTCGCCGGGCTGATCGTCGCCGAGTCGCTCTTGCTCGCGCTCGGCGCCGGCATGGTCGGAATCGCGCTGACCTTTCCGCTCGCCGGCGCGTTCGCCGACGCGATGGGGACGCTGTTCCCGATCTTCTTCGTCTCGGAGGAGACCGTCGCATTGCAGCTCGGCGCCGCGCTGGCGGTCGGGCTGGTGGCCGCGGCGGTGCCGGCGTGGCGGGTCGCGCGCATCCGCATCGTCGACGGCCTGCGTGCCGTCGCCTGAAGCGCCGCCATGGTCATCCCGTTCACCTACGTCGTGCGCAACCTCGCCGCACGCCGGCTCACGACCGCCCTCACGGCCGGCGGCATGGCGCTGGTCGTCTACGTCTTCGCGACGGTCCTGATGCTCGCTGCAGGGCTCGAGCAGACGCTGGTGGCGACCGGCAGCGACGACAACGTCGTCGTGATCCGCAAGGGCTCGCAGACCGAGGTGCAGAGCGGCATCGACCGGCGCCAGGCGGCGATCGTCGAATCGCTTCCCGGCATCGCTACCGGCGCGGACGGCCGCCGGCTGGTGTCGAAGGAGCCGGTCGTGCTGATCAGCCTGCCCAAGCGCGAGTCGGGCAAGCCGTCGAACGTCGTGATCCGCGGCGTGACGCCCGAGGGCTATGCGCTGCGCCCGCAGGTGCGCATCGTCGACGGGCGCTTGCCGCGCTCCGGCACGGCGGAGGTGATCGCCGGGCGCTCGGTGGCGAACGGATTCCGCGGCGCGGGCCGCGACGAGACGGTGCGCTTCGCCTCGCGCGACTGGACCGTGGTCGGCGTCTTCGACGCGGGACGCACCGGGTTCGATTCCGAGATCTGGGGCGACGCCGAGCAGATGCTGCAGGCGTTCCGGCGTCTGGGCTTCTCGTCGGTGATCTTCCGGCTGGCCGACGCCGCGCGCTTCGACGAGATGCGCGAGGCGATCGAGGCCGACCCGCGCCTGACGCTCGAGGCCAAGCGGGAGACGCGCTTCTACGCCGACCAGTCGGAGGCGCTGTCGAAGTTCATCACCTACCTCGGCACGGCGATCTCGGTCATCTTCTCGATCGGCGCGGTCCTGGGCGCGATGATCACGATGTACGCGAGCGTCGCCGCGCGCACCGGCGAGATCGGCACGCTGCGCGCGCTCGGCTTCTCGCGCGGCGCGATCCTGGCCGCGTTCCTGGTCGAGTCGCTGCTGCTTGGGCTCGTCGGCGGCGTGGTCGGGTTGCTGGGCGCGTCGTTCATGCAGGCGATCTCGATCTCGACGATGAACTTCCAGACCTTCGCCGAAGTCGCGTTCTCGTTCGCGCTCACGCCGGGCATCGTCGCGAGCTCGCTCGGCTTCGCGCTGGCGATGGGGTTCGTCGGCGGCTTCCTGCCCGCGGCGCGCGCGGCGCGCATGAAGATCGTCGACGCGCTGAGGGCGGCATGAGCACGGCCGCGCGGCTCGACGCGGCGGTGCTGCGGCGCTACGCGATAGCGCGGTCGCTCTCCCGGGCTGCGACGCCCGCCGACGCGGTGGCGCGCCTGGGCTTCGTGCAGTTCGACCCGATCCGCGCGCCGGAGCGTGCGCAGGACCTGATCCTGCGCCACCGCGTCGACGGGTACCGCGCCGGCGACCTCGATCGCGCCTATCGCCGCGATCCGCTCGACGAGACCTACCTCCATGTCTACGGCGTGATGCCGCGCGACGCCGCGCACCGCCTTCACCCGCGCGGCGACGACGTCGCCTGGCGCGTCGAGCGCGAGCACCCGGGCATCGCGCAGCGCGTGCTGCGCCATGTGCGCAAGCACGGGGTCGTGCATCCGCGCGCGCTGGCGCAGGCGCTCGGCGCCGGCGCCGCGACGAGCGGGTGGGGCGGGGCGGCCACCGCGACGACGCGAGCGCTCGATCTGCTGCAATTCCGTGGCGCGCTGCGCGTCGTGCGGCGCGACGCCGGGATCCGCGTCTATGCACCGGCCGGCGAGCGGCCGCGCGCCGAGCCGGCCGCGCGACGCGCCGATGCGCTGCTGGAGGTGCTCCTGCGCCTCTATGCGCCGCTGCCCGCCGGCACGCTGCGCCAACTCGCCCGGATGGTCGGCGGCCGCGGGCTGGACGACGACGACGCGCGCGCCCGCGCGCTCGCGCGCTTCGAGCAGCGACCGTCGGTCGCCTCGGCGCTCGTCGACCGTGTGCGCTACTTCCTTCCCGCGGACGAGGATCCTGCGGAAGCGTCGGTCGACGACCGCGTGCGCGCGCTCGCGCCGTTCGATCCGATCGTGTGGGATCGTCGCCGCTTCGAGCATCTGTGGGGCTGGGCGTACCGGTTCGAGGCGTACACGCCGCCGGGCAAGCGGGTCTTCGGCTATTACGCGCTTCCGCTCCTGTGGCGCGACCGGGTCGTCGGGTGGGTCAACGCGACGCCGGGCGCGCGCGGCCTGGCGTTCGCGACCGGCTATGCGGGCGGCGCGCCGCGCGAACGCGCGTTCCATCGCGCGCTCGACGCCGAGCTCGAGTCGCTCGCGGCGTTCGCTCAGGCCGCCGCGCGCGACGCGGACGGTGCGGACGAGGACCGCGCGTGAGCGCGCCGGCGCTGTTCGCGATCTGCACGGCGATCTGGGGCTCCACCTGGCTCGCGATCACCTGGCAGCTCGGCGTCGTGCCGCCCGAGGTCTCGGTCGTCTACCGGTTCGCGCTCGCCGCGCTGCTTCTTGCCGCCTGGTGCCTCGCGACGCGGCGCTCGCTCGCGTTCCCGGCCGCCGAGCACGCGCGGCTCGCCGCGTGGGGGGCGATGATGTTCGGGCTCAATTACGTCGGGGTCTACTACGCCGAGGCGCACGTCTCGTCGGGTCTCGTCGCGGTGGTCTTCTCGACCATCGTCTTCATGAGCCCGATCGGGATGCGGCTGTGCTTCGGCACGCCGATCACGGTGCGGATGTTGGCGGCCGCGACGCTCGGCGTCGTCGGCGTCGCGCTCCTGTTCCTCCCCGAGTTGCGCTCGGCGCGCGAAGGCGGGTCGGCGGCGTTGGGTATCGCCTGTGCGCTCGGCGCCACCGTGATCGCGACCGGCGGCAACCTCGTCGCGGTGCGCAACCACGCCAAGGGGCTGCCGGTCCTCCCGGTGACCGCGTGGGGGATGCTGTACGGCGCCGCGGTCGCCGCGCTGTTCGCGCTGGCGCAGGGTGCGTCCTGGACCTTTGATGCCCGGGTGCCCTACGTCGCGTCGCTCCTCTACCTCGCGGTGTTCGGCAGCATCTTCGCCTTCGGCGCCTACCTGACGCTGCTGAAGCTGGTCGGCGCCGGCCCCGCGTCGTACGTCGGCGTGTCGACGCCGGTGATCGCGATGCTGCTCTCGACGCTGTTCGAAGGCTACCGCTGGAGCTGGCCCGCGGTGCTGGGTGTCGGGCTCGCGATCATGGGCAACGTGCTGGCGCTGCGTGCGCCGAAGCGCAGCTAGTCGCTCGGGGGCGAAGCGATTGCCTCTCGCGCCGAGTGGCTATTCGAAGGTGAGCCGCGCTTCGGCGATCAGCTTCTTCCAGCTCGCGAGGTCGCGCGCGATCAGCGCCCCGAGCTCGGCGGGCTCGCCGGGGATCAGTTCGGCGCCCTCGCGCTCGAGCCGCTCGCGCACGTCGGGCTGCGCGAGCACGCGCCGCACCTCCGCGGCGAGCCGTGCGATCGGCTCGCGGGGCGTGCCGGCCGGCGCCACGATGCCCCAGTAGTTCACGACCTCGGCGTTCGCGACGCCCTGCTCCTGCCACGACGGCACGTCGGGCATCTGCGGGATGCGCTTCGCGCCGGTCACCGCGAGCACGCGCACGCGCTTGTCCGCGGCGAGCGGCAGCGCCGCGGGGATCGACGCCGTCATCGCCTGCAGCGTGCCGCCGAGGAGATCCTTGGTGGCATCGGCGATGCCGCGGTAGGGTACGTGCACCACGTTCGTGCCCGTGCGCGCCATGAAGAGCTCCAGCGCGAGGTGGTTGACGCTGCCCGCGCCGGCCGAGCCGTAGTTGAGCTTGCCGGGCTCGCGGCGCGCGAGCTCGATGAAGTCGCGCAGCGACTCGACCGGCAGCGACGGCGCCACGACGAACGCGAGCGGGCCGGAGGCGATCGGCGCCACCGGCGCGAACTGCGCGATCGGGTCGTAGCCGGGATGGCGCGCCGACGCCGCGACGGTCGTGAACGGCGACGCGACGAACAGCAGCGTGTAGCCGTCCGGATCGGCCTTGGCCACTTCCGCGGCGCCGATCGCGCCGCCCGCGCCGGTGCGGTTGTCGACGACGATTGACTGGCCGAGACGGTCGGAAAGCTTCTGCGCGACGTAGCGCGCCACCGTGTCGGTCCCCGCGCCGGGCGAGAACGGCACGACCAGCCGTATCGACTTGACCGGGTAGCTTCCCTGCGCCTGCAGCGGCGCGGCGACGAGGGCCGTGAGCGCGGCGCAGGCCGCGGCGACGAGGCGCGAAAGGCAGGGGGTCATGGGCGGGTCGGCGGGAATGCCGGGCGATCGGCGCAGGGAGAATCGGGGGCGACCGCGCGGGACGGCGGCATCCTCCCACCGAAACCCGCCTGCCGCAACTTCGCGCCCGTCACCGTGCCGTTTTCCTCGCGCTCCGCCACGATCGCGGCGATCAGTCGTCGTCGGCCCGAGGCACGACGTCCACGTTGTCGATGAGGCGCGTGGACCCCAGCCTCGCAGCGCCCAGCGCGACCAGGCGTGTCGGGGGGTCGACCTCCCGAGGAGGCGGGACGCGCAGGCCGAGGCCGTCCCGCACCGCGACGTAGTCGACCTGCCAGCCGTGGCGCGCGAGCTCGGCGCGCGCGTCGGCCTCGAGGCTCGCATGATCGTGCCGGCCCGATGCGATCGCGTCGGCGATGCCGCGCAGCACCCGGAAGAGGCGCGGCGCCTCTGCCCGCTCGGCGCCGGTCAGGTAGCCATTGCGCGACGACAGGGCGAGCCCGTCGGCGGCGCGCACCGTCTCGCCTGCGACGACCTCGATCGTCAGGTTGAACTGCTGCACCATGCCCCGCACCACCAGGAGCTGCTGTCGGTCCTTCTTGCCGAACACCGCGACCTGCGGCCGCACCAGGTTGAAAAGCTTGAGCACGACGGTGCACACGCCCTCGAAGAAGCCGGGGCGAAACGCTCCCTCGAGTTCGCCTGCGAGCGGCGGAGGCTGCACGCGGTAGAGCTGCGGCACCGGGTACATCACCGACTCGGTCGGGACGAACAGCACGTCCACGCCGGCGCGCTCGAGGCCCGCGCGGTCGGCGTCCAGCGTGCGCGGGTAGCGGTCGAAGTCCTCGTGGGGTCCGAACTGCAGCCGGTTGACGAAGATGCTGGCGACCACGCCGTCGCCGTGCTGGCGGGCGAGGCGCATCAGCGCGAGGTGGCCGTCGTGCAGGTTGCCCATGGTCGGCACGAACGCGACGCGCGAAAAACGCGCGGTCGCCTCGGCGAGCGCCTCCGCGGTCGTGACGATCTTCATCGTCCGCGCCGGCGCGAGGTCAGGCCGACTGGCCGAGATTGAAGAACTCGCGCCGGCCGCGCATCCCGACGATGCGCTCGACCAGCAGCGTGAAGTGCGCCGGATTGTCGACGAAGTTGAGCCGTTCGCTGTTGACGATCAAGAGCGGCGCGCCCTCGTAGCCGTAGAAGAAGCGCGTATAGGTGTCGGCGACGCGCGCCAGGTATTCCTCCTCGACCGAGCGCTCGTAGTCCATCCCGCGCCGGTGCACGCGCTCGACCAGCACGGTCACCGGGGCCTGCAGGTAGACCACGAGGTCGGGCGCGGGCACCTGCGGCTTGAGGTGCAGGTAGATCTTCTCGTAGAGCGCGTACTCGTCGTCGGTCAGGTTGAGCCGCGCGAACAGCGGGTCCTTGTCGAACAGGAAGTCGGCGACGGTCGGGCGGCGGAACAGATCGAGCTGCGCGAGCGCGCGGAGCTGGTCGACGCGCTGGAACAGGAAGGTGAGCTGCGTGGGCAGCGCGAAGCGCGCGCGGTCCTCGTAGAAGCGCGCGAGGAACGGGTTGTCCTCCGGCTGCTCGAGCAGCGGATCGGCGTGCAGCGCGTGCGCGAGCTCGCGCGCGAGCGAGGTCTTGCCGGCGCCGATCGGCCCCTCGACGACGACGTAGCGGCACTTCGCGAGGTCCATGCGTCAGCGGTGCGTGCGGGTGCGCGCGATGCGCTGGTGGCGGGTTCGCGCGAGCCAGCGATGCGCGAGCCCGCGCCCGGGAATCGTCGCCGCCGGCGCGACGTCGGCGAGCGGACGCAATACGAACGCCCGCTCATGCATGCGCGGATGCGGGACGACGAGCCCGCGAGCGTGCACACGGCGGCGGCCGAATAGTAGCAAATCGAGGTCGAGCGTCCGTGGCGCCTTGGGCGGTCCGGACGGGTCGCGGCGACGCCGCTGACGCCGCTCGATCGCGAGCAGGCGCGAGAGCAGCGCGCGCGTCGACAGCGCGGTATCGACGAGTGCGACCGCGTTCACGTAGTCCGGCTGCGGACCGCTGGTGCCCACCGGGGCGCTCACGTAATTGGGCGAGACGTCGATCACGCGCGTGCGGGGAAGCCGTGCGAGCGCGCGGGCGGCACGGGCGATCTGCCGGCGCGGATGGGCGAGGTTGCTGCCCAGCCCGACGAGCGCCCGCGTCATTCCGGCGTGGCGTCGGCCGCGGGCGGCGCGCCCGAGTCGTCGCGGGCGCGGCGGCTGCGCCCGCGCGAGCGGCGGCGCTTCTTCGGCGCCTCGTCGGGCTTGAGCATCGCGTCGCGCTCCGCCTGACCGGCGTCCTGGAACTTCGTCCACCAGTCGACCAGCGCGGCGGGCACCTCGCCGCTTTCGCCGCGAATGACCAGGAAATCGTAGGCCGCGCGGAAGCGCGGATGCTCGAGCAGCCGGAACGGCCGCGCGCCGGCGCGCTGCTCGAAGCGCGGCTGCAGCGACCAGATCTCCTTGATCGTCGCCTCGAAGCGCCGCGGGATCGCGATGCGTTGCGCCTGCTGCTCGAGCACGCGGTCCATCGCGTCGAACAGCGCCGGCAGCGGCTTGTCGCCCTTGCCCTTCGCGGCGGTCCACTGCGCGAGCACCTCGTGCCACAGGAGCGTCGCGAACAGGAACGCCGGCGACACGCCCATGTCCTCGCGTACGCGGCGGTCGGTGTGCGCGAGCGCGACCTGGATGAACTTCTGCCCCATCGGCTGCTCGAGGATCATGTCGAGCAGCGGCAACAGCCCGTGCGAGAGGCCGTGCGCGCGCAGGCTCTTCAGCGTCTCGGTCGCATGGCCGGAGAGCAGGAGCTTCTGCATCTCGTCGAACAGCCGCGCCGGCGGCACGTTGGCCATCAGCGGCGCGAGCTTCGGGATCGGCTCGGCGGTGCGCTTGTCGATCGTGACGCCGACCTTGGTCGCGAGCCGCACCGCGCGCAGCATGCGCACCGGGTCCTCGCGGAAGCGCGTGACCGGCGGGCCGATCAGGCGAAGGCGGCGCGCACGGACGTCGGCGACGCCGCCCACGTAGTCCCACACTTCCTCGGTGGTCGGGTCGAAGTAGAGCGCGTTGAGCGTGAAGTCGCGGCGCGCCGCGTCCTCGGCCTGCGTCCCGTACACGTTGTCGGAGATCAGGCGCCCGTGCTCGTCGGTGGCCTCGTCGGCCTTCTGCGGGGCGCGGAACGTCGATACCTCGATCACCTCGTTGCCGACGTGCACGTGCACGAGGCGGAAGCGCCGGCCGATGATGAACGCGCGACGGAACAGCGGCTTCACCGCCTCGGGCGTCGCGTCGGTGGCGATGTCGAAGTCCTTGGGCACGAGACCCAGCATCAGGTCGCGCACGGCGCCGCCGACGATGAACGCCTTGAAGCCGGCGTCCTGCAGCCGCCGCGTCACGGTGCGCGCCGCGTAGCTGACCTGGTCGCGCCGCACCGGGTGCGCGTCGGCGCGCACGACGACCGGCTCGCCGGACGTGCGGCCGGGCCAGAGACGGGCGAACAGGCGGCGGATCATGCAGACGGAGAGCTGGGGGCAGTAGTGAGAACCACTGCTGCGGTTTGCGCCTTGAGGGCGGCCGTTTCCTGAGTCACGCGAGCGTCCCGGTAACGCTGACAGGCCCTAACTGCGGCGGGGCGCTCCGCGGACGATGACGCGCGGTGCGGGGGAGGAAGGCATCGAAGCGGCGGCGGATGATAGCACGCCGGGTGCGACGACCTCCTCGCGCCACGCGCCCGGAGCGAGCGACCCGAGCGTCCAGGGGCCGACGGCGTGGCGCACCAAGCGCAGCGTCGGCAGCCCCACGGCGGCCGTCATGCGCCGCACCAGCCGGTTGCGTCCCTCGACGACGGTGAGCTCGAGCCACGCGGTGGGAATCGCGCGGCGCACGCGAATCGGCGGGTCGCGCGGCCACAGCCGCGGCGCCGGATCCAGGCGGCGCACCCGTGCGGGAAGCGTCGTCCCGTCGCGAAGGTCGACGCCGCGCGCGAGCGCCGTGAGCGCGGCATCGGTCGGCGTGCCCTCGACCTCGACCCAGTAGGTCTTCGGCAGCTTGTGGCGCGGGTGCGCGATGCGCGCCTGCAGGGTGCCGTCCTCGGTGAGCACGACGAGACCCTCGCTGTCGGCGTCGAGCCGTCCGGCGGGATAGACGCCCGGCCGGTCGACATAGTCGGCCAGCGTCGGCCGGCCGTCGGGCGAGGTGAACTGGCAGAGCACGCCGTACGGCTTGTTCAGCAGCACGACGCTCGCGGACCTTGATCCAGGTCGAACAAACCGTGCGCGCGGGCGGGGCAGGGGCATGGCGCGGTGGGCAGGGGGGGCGAATTCGCGGATAATCGCGTGTTGGTTGCCGCGCCTCGGACGCGGTACGCATCGCCCGCTGCGCCGTCCGCCGCGGGAGTGCCGGGCGCATCGGCGCCCCGCCGCCGGCGAGCGTCCGCGCGGCCCCGACCCTTCCCAGGAGATCCTCCAGCATGTACCAGCACGTCAAGGTCCCCGCCGGTGGCGCGAAGATCACCGTCAACAAGGACTACAGCCTCAACGTCCCGGCCAACCCGATCATCCCCTACATCGAGGGCGACGGCACCGGCTTCGACATCACGCCGGTGATGATCAAGGTGGTCGACGCCGCCGTGGCCAAGGCGTACGGCGGCAAGCGGAAGATCCACTGGATGGAGATCTACGCCGGCGAGAAGTCGACCCGCGTCTACGGGCCCGACGTCTGGCTGCCCGACGAGACGCTCACCATCCTGCGCGACTACGTGGTGTCGATCAAGGGGCCGCTGACCACGCCGGTCGGCGGCGGCATCCGCTCGCTCAACGTCGCGCTGCGCCAGGAGCTCGACCTCTACGTGTGCCTGCGCCCGGTGCGTTACTTCCGCGGCGTGCCCTCGCCGGTGAAGGAGCCCGAGAAGATCGACATGGTGATCTTCCGCGAGAACTCGGAGGACATCTACGCCGGCATCGAGTGGGAGGCCGAGTCGGCCGCGGCGAAGAAGGTCATCGAGTTCCTGACGCGCGAGATGGGCGTCAAGAAGATCCGCTTCCCGGCGACCTCGGGCATCGGCATCAAGCCGGTGTCGCGCGAGGGCACCGAGCGCCTCGTGCGCAAGGCGATCCAGTACGCGATCGACAACGACAAGCCGTCGATGACGCTCGTGCACAAGGGCAACATCATGAAGTACACGGAAGGGTCGTTCCGCGACTGGGGCTACGCGATCGCCGAGCGCGAGTTCGGCGCGAAGCCGCTCGACGGCGGCCCGTGGATGACGATCAAAAGCCCGAGGAACGGCAAGGACATCGTCGTCAAGGACGTGATCGCCGACGCGTTCCTGCAGCAGATCCTGCTGCGGCCCGCCGAGTACAGCGTGATCGCGACGCTCAACCTCAACGGCGACTACATCAGCGACGCGCTCGCCGCGCAGGTCGGCGGGATCGGCATCGCGCCGGGCGCGAACCTCTCCGACACCGTCGCGATGTTCGAGGCGACGCACGGGACCGCGCCCAAGTACGCCGGCAAGGACTACGTGAACCCGGGCAGCGAGATACTGTCCGCCGAGATGATGCTGATCCACATGGGCTGGAAGGAAGCCGCCGACCTCATCGTGGCGTCGATGGAGAAGGCGATCCTGGCCAAGACGGTGACCTACGACTTCGCTCGGCTGATGAGCGGCGCGAAGCAGGTGTCCTGCTCGGGCTTCGGGCAGGCGATGATCGCGCAGATGTAATCGACAACTCGACCCCGGCGCGAGTGCGCCGGCGGCAAGCGGGCCCGCTCGACGCGGGCTCGCGCGTTTTCGGGGCGCAATCGCGCGACCTGCCCCGCGGTGGGGCAGGCGGCGACGAACGGTCGGGAACGGGGCGGCCGAGCGGGCGTCAGAATCGCAGGGCGCCACGGCGGTCGCGAAAGGCGAGCCACGCGGCCGGTCCGCCGCGTCGGGCAGGCGCGGCGCGTCGCGCTTCCTTAAGCGCCATCGCCGCCCCGGGAGCACCGCACGCGGCGCCGCGAAAAAAAGAAGGCCCGCCGGTCGGCGGGCCTTCGCTGATGTCCGGCGCTAGGGCCGGGCGTCGATCAGGCGGTCTGGATGTTGGACGCCTGCTTGCCCTTCGGGCCCTGCGTCACTTCGAAGCTCACTTTCTGGCCTTCCTTGAGCGACTTGAAGCCCTGCATGTTGATCGCGGAGAAATGGGCGAACAGGTCCTCCCCGCCGCCATCCGGCGTGATGAATCCGAACCCCTTGGCGTCGTTGAACCACTTCACGGTGCCGGTAGGCATATTGCTTGTACCTCACGAAGAAACGAACGGGTGCTTGGTCGGCGGGCGCGGTTGCCATGCCGCGCGCAGGGTTGCGCTGCGCGAGGCGGGAAACCGCTCTCCGGCGGATGCCTGCCCGGAGCCAAACGCGAGTGTTGTACGCGCGGGCGCGGGCGGGCGTCAAGCGGTGCGCGACGCACGGGGCGTCCCCTTGAAAAAACTGTTGCAATCATCAAACATAGCCCCCAATTCCCCTACGGTCCCCACGGCGATGGCCACCCAGGAGCGGCAAGGCGGCCTGCTCGAGGCCCAGAAGGTCCGTACCAAGCCCCCTCCGCTGTACAAGGTCCTGCTGCTGAACGACGACTACACGCCGATGGACTTTGTCGTCGTGGTCCTTCAGACTGTATTCGGCATGGGCCGGGAGAAGGCGACGCAAGTGATGCTGCAGGTGCATCGCGAGGGGATGGGGGTCTGCGGGACGTACACGCGGGAAATCGCCGTGGCGAAGGTCGACCAGGTCATCGGCCTCGCGCGCAAGCACCAACATCCACTCCAGTGCACGATGGAGGAGACCTGAGCGTTAAGGGGGAACGAGCCGGCGACCCCGCCGGATGGAGTCACGGAGTCGGAGTGAGGCAATGATCGCGCAGGAACTCGAAGTCTCCCTTCACATGGCCTTCGTCGAGGCGAGGCAGAAGCAGCACGAATTCATCACGGTCGAGCACCTGCTGCTCGCCATGCTCGACAACCCGTCGGCGGCCGAAGTGCTGAAGGCCTGCGGCGTGGACCTCGAGGAGCTCCGCGGTGTTCTCAACGACTTCATCGCCGAGCACACGCCGCGGCTGCCCGCGCACTCGGACGCGGACACGCAACCCACGCAGGGCTTCCAGCGCGTCATCCAGCGCGCGATCCTGCACGTCCAGTCGTCGGGCAAGAAGGAAGTCACCGGCGCGAACGTCCTGGTCGCGATCTTCGGCGAGAAGGAGTCGCACGCCGTCTATTTCCTGAACCAGCGCGGCGTGACGCGCCTCGACGTCGTCAACTACATCGCGCACGGCATCACCAAGACGCCGCAGAAGAAGGAAGAGAAGGCGGAGTCGAAGGAAGAGGGCGACGGCGGCGGCGAGTCGCAGGGCGCGCTCGACAACTACACGATCTGCCTCAACCAGCTCGCGCGGAACGGCAAGCTCGACCCGCTGATCGGCCGCGACAACGAGCTCGAGCGCGTCGTGCAGGTGCTGTGCCGCCGGCGCAAGAACAACCCGCTGCTGGTCGGCGAGGCCGGCGTCGGCAAGACCGCGATCGCCGAGGGCCTGGCGCGCCGCATCAACGAGGGCGAGGTCCCTGAGCTCCTGTTCGACTACCAGGTCTATGCGCTCGACATGGGCGCGCTCCTCGCCGGGACCAAGTACCGCGGCGACTTCGAGCAGCGCCTGAAGGCGGTGCTGAAGCAGCTCGCCGACAACCCGAAGTCGATCCTGTTCATCGACGAGATCCACACGATCATCGGCGCGGGCGCCGCGTCGGGCGGCACGCTCGACGCATCCAACCTGCTCAAGCCGGCGCTCTCGCAGGGCACGCTCAAGTGCATCGGCGCGACCACCTACACCGAGTACCGGCAGATCTTCGAGAAGGACCACGCGCTGTCGCGGCGCTTCCAGAAGATCGACGTGCCCGAGCCGTCGATCGCCGAGACGATCGAGATCCTGAAGGGGCTCAAGAGCCGCTTCGAGGCGCACCACGGCGTCAAGTACTCGCCCGCGGCGATCACCAGCGCCGCCGAGCTCGCCGCGCGCTACATCAACGACCGGCACCTGCCCGACAAGGCAATCGACGTCATCGACGAGGCCGGCGCCGCGCAGAAGATCCTGCCCAAGTCGCGGCAGAAGAAGGTGATCGGCAAGAGCGAGGTCGAGGAGATCGTCGCGAAGATCGCGCGCATCCCGGCCAAGAACGTGTCGACCGACGATCGCAACGCGCTTCGCACGATCGACCGCGACCTCAAGAACGTGGTCTTCGGCCAGGACAAGGCGATCGACGCGCTGGTCGCGGCGATACGGATGGCGCGCTCGGGGCTCGGCAATCCGGCGAAGCCGATCGGCAACTTCCTGTTCAGCGGTCCTACCGGCGTGGGCAAGACCGAGGTCGCGAAGCAACTCGCCTATGCGCTCGGCGTCGAGTTGATCCGCTTCGACATGTCCGAGTACATGGAGCGCCACGCGGTGAGCCGGCTGATCGGCGCGCCGCCGGGCTACGTCGGCTTCGACCAGGGCGGCCAGCTCACCGAGGCGGTGACCAAGCACCCGTACAGCGTGCTCCTGCTCGACGAGATCGAGAAGGCGCACCCCGACGTCTACAACGTGCTGCTTCAGGTGATGGACCACGGCACGCTGACCGACAACAACGGGCGCAAGGCCGACTTCCGCAACGTCACGATCATCATGACGACGAACGCCGGCGCGGCCGAGCTCGCACGCGGCACGATGGGCTTCACCAACACTACCGAGGCCGGCGACGAGATGGGCGAGATCAAGCGCCTGTTCACGCCGGAGTTCCGCAATCGCCTCGACGCGATCATCTCGTTCGGCTCGCTCGACCACGAGGTCATCCTGCGCGTGGTCGACAAGTTCCTGCTCGAGCTCGAGCAGCAGCTCACCGAGAAGAAGGTCGAGCCCACGTTCACGGCCGCGCTGAAGGCGCACCTCGCGAAGAAGGGCTTCGACCCGAAGATGGGCGCTCGCCCGATGGCGCGGCTGATCCAGGACACGATCCGCAAGAGCCTCGCCGACGAGCTCCTGTTCGGCCGGCTCGCGAACGGCGGCAAGGTGACGATCGACGTCGACGAGAGCGACAAGGTGAAGCTCGTCTTCGAGGAAGCGCCGGAGCCCGAAGCCGTCGCGTGATGCGCGGCTCGCGACACCCTCGCGCGGCGCCTTCGGGCGCCGCGTCGCTTTGGGGACTCGCGCACGCAGTCGCGCTGGTCATCTTCGCCGGCGCGGCGGCGGCGCAGGCGCCCGACCTCGAGCGGGCACGCAGGATCGTGGCCGGAACCTGCTTCCTGTGCCACGGCGTCGACGGCGAGAGCTCGAGCGAGCTCTTCCCCAAGCTCGGCGCGCAGCACGCCGCCTACCTCGAGAAGCAGCTCGCCAACTTCAAGAGCGGCGCGCGGCGCAGCGAGACGATGGCCCCGATGGTGCGCGACTTGTCGACGGCCGACTTCTCGAGCCTGGGCGCGTATTTCGCCGCGAAGCCGGCGACGGCCAACGAGGTGAAGGACGCGGAGCTCGTCGCGGTCGGCCGCTACGTCTATGCGCAGGGCAACCGCTGGTCGGGCGTGGCCGCGTGCCAGGGGTGCCACGGTCCCGCCGGGCACGGCACCGAGGCGCTGCCGCGCCTCGCCGGCCAGAACGCGCTCTACCTCGAGAACCAGCTCAAGCAGTTCAACACGCGCGCGCGCACCAACGACAACGACGTGATGCACGCGATCGCCGCGAAGCTCACCGAGCTCGAGACCAAGGCGGTCGCGGA
>DATLIR010000088.1:0-5031 GCA_035539315.1 Casimicrobiaceae bacterium | reverse complement strand
GTCAAGGCGCTGCGCAAGAACGTGCTGGCAAAATGCTACGGCGGCGACATCTCGCGCAAGAGGAAGCTGCTCGAGAAGCAGAAGGCCGGCAAGAAACGCATGAAGCAGGTGGGCAACGTGGAGATCCCGCAGGAGGCGTTCCTCGCGATCCTTCGCGTGGGCGAGAAGTGAGCCCGCTTCTTTGGCCGCGCGAGCCCGCGGGCCGTTTTCACGCAGTTCGCGCCCCTGTCGCTGTCGCCCGTCGCATTCGCATCGCTGCGTGCGCGCGCAGCCCCTATCCTCGTAACCCGCCCGGCCTCCGCCTCCCTCGATGAACTTCGCGCTGATCCTGTTCCTGCTCACCGTCGCGACAGGCGCGGTGTGGCTTCTCGACCGCCTCGTGCTCGCGCGCCGCCGCGCGCCCGACGCGCCGGTCCCCGCGTGGATCGAGTATCCGGTGAGCTTCTTCCCGGTGCTCCTGGTCGTGTTCCTGCTGCGGAGCTTCGTCGCCGAGCCGTTCAAGATCCCGTCGTCGTCGATGCGCCCGACGCTCGAGGTCGGCGACTTCATCCTGGTCAACAAGTTCGCCTACGGCATCCGGCTGCCGATCCTCGAGCGCAAGGTCATCGAGACCGGCAACCCGCAGCGCGGCGACGTCGTCGTGTTCCGCTACCCGGTCAACCCGTCGCAGGACTTCATCAAGCGCGTCGTCGGCGTTCCCGGGGACACCGTCGAGTACCGCGACAAGAAGCTCGCGATCAACGGGACGCCGCTGGCGCGCACGCCGGACGGCAACTACAGCTGGCTCGAGGGGCTGCGCTTCGAGACGACCGAGCGCTTCGTCGAGCGGGCGGTGTCCGAGCGCGGTACGCACGACTACACCGTCGCGGTGTCCGCGCAGGCCCCGACCGTCTATCCGCAGAACGTCCGCACGTTCCCGGGGCGCGAGCACTGCGACTACAATACCGAGGGCTTCGTCTGCCGCGTGCCGCCCGGCAACTATTTCATGATGGGCGACAACCGCGATTTCTCCGACGACAGCCGCTACTGGGGCTTCGTGCCCGACGACCACATCCGCGGCAAGGCGTTCTTCATCTGGTTCAACTGGGACGACCTCTCCAGCTTCGCGTTCCGTCGCGTCGGGAGCGGCATCCGGTGAGGGGAGGCGTGATGGCGAGCTCGAAGCGTGCGCAGCGCGGGTTGTCGATGATCGCGTTCCTGTTCGTCGCGGCAGTGATCATCGTGGTCGCCATCGTCGGGTTCCGCATGGTCCCGTCCTACGTCGAGTACTACACGATCCAGTCCGCGGTCGAGAAGTCGCTGCGCGACGCGCCCGATCCCACGCCGCCGGTGGTCAAGAAGTCGTTCGAGAAATACATCGCCGCCGACTACATCGACTCGGTGACGGCGAGCGATCTCACGGTGACCAAGGAAGGCAATGTGGTCACCGCGTCGCTGTCGTGGCAGAAGCAGCTGCACATGGTCGGCAACGTGAGCCTGCTCCTCGATTTCGACGTCGCGGCCTCCCGCTAGGGGCGCATGGCGGAGGCGTTCCGCGGCCGACTCGGCCACGTTTTCGGCGCGCCGGACCTGCTCGCCCAGGCGCTGACGCACCGCAGCCACGGCGCGCGCCACAACGAGCGCCTCGAGTTCGTGGGCGACGCGGTCCTGAACTGCGTCGTCGCGCTGGCGCTCTACGAGCGCTTCCCGGGCACCGACGAAGGCGACCTGTCGCGCGCCCGCGCGAGCCTGGTCAACCGGGACACGCTCGCGCGACTCGCCCGGAAGCTCGACATCGGCGAGGCGATGCGCCTCGGCGAAGGCGAGCTGAAGAGCGGGGGCGCCGATCGCGGCTCGATCCTCGCCGATGCGCTCGAGGCGGTGTTCGGCGCGGTGTTCGTCGACGCGGGCTTCGACGCGGCGCGCCGCGTCATCGTCGCGGCCTATGGGGAGGAGCTCGCGCTCGCCGACCCGGCGACGCTGGGCAAGGACCCGAAGACGCGGCTGCAGGAATGGCTTCAGGCGCGCCGGGTCGCGGTTCCCGAGTACGTCGTCGTCGGCACGCATGGCGAGGCGCACGCGCAGCAGTTCGCGGTCGAGTGCCGGGTCCCCGCGCTCGAGCTCGTGGCGTCCGGTGTGGGCGCCAGCCGGCGCGCGGCCGAGCAGGACGCGGCGCAGCGCGCGTGGGACGAGCTCGCGACGCGCCCGCGCGGCGGTCGCGGCGCACCGGCGTGAACGCCGCCGCGCATCGCTGCGGGCACATCGCGATCGTCGGCCGGCCGTCGGTGGGCAAGTCGACGCTCCTGAACGCGCTGGTCGGCGAGCGCATCAGCATCACGTCCAAGCGTCCGCAGACCACGCGCCATCGCATCGTCGGCGTGCTGACCGAACCGGGCGTCCAGTACGTGTTCGTCGACACGCCCGGCTTCCAGACGCGCCACGCCTCGCCGCTCAACACGCGCCTCAACCGCGCGGTGCGCGAAGCGCTCGCCGGCGTCGACGTCGTCGTGTGGGTGGTCGAGGCCGGGCGGCTCTCCGACGCGGACCGCCACGTGCTCGCGCTCGTGCCGCCGGAGTGCCCGACCCTCGTCGCCCTCAACAAGGTCGACCGTGTCGCCGACAAGGCGACGCTGCTGCCGCGCATCGCGGAGATCGCCCCGCTGCGCGAGTTCGCCGCGATCGTGCCGATCTCGGCCGAGCGCGGCACGCAGCTCGACGTGCTCAAGCACGAGATCGCCGCGCGGCTGCCGCCCGGCCCGCCGCTCTACGGGCCCGACGAGCTGACCGATCGCGACGAGCGCTTCCTCGCGGCCGAGTACGTGCGCGAGCAGATCTTCCGCCGGCTTGGTGACGAGGTGCCCTACGCGACCACCGTCGGCATCGAGTCGTACGAGCACGAGGGCGACGCGCGCCGCATCGGCGTGGTCGTGTGGGTCGACAAGCCGGGCCAGCGCGGCATCCTGCTCGGTGAAGGCGGCGCGACGATGAAGACGATCGCGAGCCAGGCGCGCCAGGCGATGCTGAAGCTCTTTGGCGGCCGCATCCACCTCGAGGTGTGGGTGCGCGTCAAGAAGGGCTGGGCCGACGACGACGCCACGCTGGCGCGGCTGGGGTACTGACCCGGTGCGCGCGATGAGAGAACGCTGATGGCGCGCCGCGGGGTCGAGCGGCGCGACGATCGTGCGGCGTTCGTGCTGCACGCGTGGCCGTACAAGGAGACGAGCCTCATCGTCGAGGCCTTCACCGAGGCCGAGGGCCGCGTCGCGATGGTGGCCCGCGGGGCGAAGCGCCCGCGCTCCGAGCTGCACGGCGTGCTGCAGGCGTTCCAGCCCGTGTCGCTGTCGTGGTCCGGAGCGGGCGAGCTCAAGACGCTCACGCGCGGCGAGTGGCGCGGCGGCATGCCGCTGCCGTCGGGCGCCGCGCTCCTGTGCGGCTTCTACCTGAACGAGCTCGTGCTGAAGCTCCTGCCACGCGAGGATCCGCACCCGGCGCTCTACCGGGCCTACGCCGACGCGCTTTCCGCGCTCGCCGCCGCCGCCGAGCCGGCACCGGTCCTGCGCCGCTTCGAGCTGACGCTCCTGGCCGAGCTCGGCTACGCGCTGCAGCTCGCGGCGGAAGGCGACACCGGCGCGCCGATCGATCCGGACGCGCGCTACCATTACGCGTTCGACCGCGGGGCCCAGCGCGGTGCGCCGCCGCCGGGCGTTCGCTGGCCGGTGGTGCGCGGGGCGACGCTCGTCGCGCTGGCCGCGGGACGCTTCGACGACGCGGCGACGGCCGCCGACGCGAAGCGGCTGATGCGCGACATCATCGACCACCATCTCGACGCGCGCACGATGCAAAGCCGCAAGGTCGTGCGCGACCTGTGGGCGCTCGAGGACGAGTCCCCGTAAGCGGAGCCTGCGATGACCGAGCTGGGCGTCAACATCGACCACGTCGCGACCGTGCGCCAGGCGCGGCGCACCTACGAGCCGGATCCGGTCTGGGCCGCGGTCGAGGCGCACCTGGGCGGCGCCGACGGCATCACCGTGCACCTGCGCGAGGACCGCCGCCACATCCAGGACGAGGACGTGCGCCGCCTGCGCGAGCTCACGCACATCAAGCTCAACCTCGAGATGGCGGCGACCGCCGAGATGGTCGGCATCGCGTGCCGGCTCAAGCCGGAGATGGCGATGCTCGTTCCCGAGGGCCGCCAGGAGGTCACCACCGAAGGCGGCCTCGACGTGGCCGCGCAGCGCGGCGTCCTGCGCGATGCTGTGAAGCGGCTGGCTGACGCCGGCATCATGACCAGCGTGTTCATCGACGCCGAGCTCGCCCAGGTCGAGGCCGCCGCGGCGATCGGCGCGCGCGTGTGCGAGATCCATACCGGGCCCTACGCGCACGCCTTCCACGCGAAAGGCCGCGACGCGCAGAGCGCCGCGGTAGTCGCCGAGCTCGCGCGGATCAAGGCGGCGGGCGCGGCCATCCGCGCGGCCGGGATGCGCTTCAACGCGGGCCACGCCCTCAACTACTTCAACGTGCAGCCGGTCGCCGCGCTCCCCGGCGTGCGCGAGCTGCACATCGGCCATGCGATCGTCTCGCGTGCCGTGTTCGTCGGCATGCGCGAGGCGGTGCGCGAGATGAAGCGGCTGATCCGCGAAGGGGCCGCGGCGGCGGGCGGCAGCGCATGACGGGACCCACCCGCGGCCCGCTGATGCTCGGTATCGAGGGGCTCGCGCTCACGGCGGCCGACCGCGAGCGCCTCGCCCACCCGCGCGTGGGCGGCGTCATCCTGTTCACGCGCAACTTCGCCGACGGCGCGCAGCTCGCGGCGCTGACGGCGTCGATCCACGCGGTCCGCGCGCCGCGGCTCGTGATCGCCGTCGACCACGAAGGCGGCCGCGTGCAGCGCTTCCGTGCCGGGTTCACGCCGATCCCGCCGATGCGCACGCTGGGCGAGTCATGGGACGGCGACGTCGCGCGGGCCGCGCGCGAGTCCGAGGCGCTCGGCGCGACGATCGCGCGCGAGCTCGCCGCGCACGGCGTCGATTTCAGCTTCACGCCGGTACTCGA
>DATLIR010000087.1:0-5352 GCA_035539315.1 Casimicrobiaceae bacterium | reverse complement strand
GTCGCCGCTGTTCCGCCTGACGCCCTACGTCGTGTTCGGCGCGATGGCCTGCGCGGCGGCGATCGTCCCGTCGCTCGCGACCGACCTGCCGTTCGCGCTGGCCGCCGACGCCATCGCGCTGGTGGGGCTGTTCGCGCTCGCGCGCGTGTTCATCGCCCTCGCGGCGATGGATATCGGCACCGCGTTCGGCACGCTCGGCGCCCGGCGCGAGATGTTCGTGGGCTTCCTCGCCGAGCCGGCGCTCCTGATGGTGCTGTTCACGGCGTCGCTGATCTCGGGGTCGACGTCGCTGCCGTCGATCGTCGAGACGCTCGCGCACCGCGAGCTCGCGATCTATCCGAGCCTCGCGTTCGCCGGCGTCGCGTTCACGATGGTGTCCCTCGCCGAGAACGCGCGCATCCCGGTGGACAACCCGGCCACCCACCTCGAGCTCACGATGATCCACGAGGCGATGGTGCTCGAGTACTCGGCGCGCCACCTCGCGCTGATCGAGTGGGCGTCCGCCCTCAAGCTGTTCAACTACTCGTGCATCGGCCTCGCGCTGTTCTTCCCGTTCGGCATCGCGCAGGGGAGCGACAACTGGGCGGCTATCGCCTGGGCCGTGCCGGTGCTGGTCGCCAAGCTCGCCGCGGGCGGCTTCGCGCTGGCGCTGATCGAGACCGCGTCGGCCAAGATGCGCATCTTCCGCGCCCCCGAGTTCCTCGGCACCGCGTTCATGCTCGCGGTACTGGCGATGCTCGTTCGCCTCCTCCTCGGGTCCTGACGTGCTGCCGCTCCACGGCCAGCTCATCAACCTGTTCGCGGCGCTGGTGCTGCTGCTCGCGTTCGCGATGCTGGCGCAGCGCCGCGTGCTTTCGCTGATCGATCTCTTCGCGGCCCAGGGGCTCGCGCTGGCGGCGTCGACGGCCGTGGTCGCGTACGGGACCGGCCAGCACCACCTGTACTGGTCGGCCGGCCTGACGCTGGTGCTCAAGGTGCTGCTGCTGCCGTGGATCCTGCACCGGCTGATCCGCAAGCTCGACGTCAAGTGGGACGTCGAGGGCCTCATCAACGTGCCGACGACGATGCTGATCGGCATCGTGCTGGTCGTGTTCGCGTTCAACCTCGCGGTGCCGATCTCGCAGCTCGCGAGCACGGTGACGCGCGCGACGCTCGGCATCGCGCTGGCCTGCGTGATGCTGTCGTTCCTGATGATGATCACGCGGCGCAAGGCGATCCCGCAGGTGATCGGCTTCCTGTCGATGGAGAACGGCCTGTTCTTCGCGGCCACCAGTGCCACCTACGGAATGCCGATGGTGGTCGAGCTCGGCATCGCGCTCGACGTGCTGGTCGGCGTGCTGATCCTGGGCGTGTTCTTCTTCCAGATACGCGAGCAGTTCGACAGCCTCGACCTCCGGCACCTCGAGAAGCTCAAGGAGGGCGAGTGATCGAGATCCTCGCGGTGCTGGGCTTCCCGCTCGCCGGCGGCCTCGTGCTCGCCGCGATCGGCCACCGCGAGGAGGCCCCCGCGGTGAACGTCGCCGCGAGCCTGGCCACGTTCGTCGCCGCGTCGGCGCTGACGGTCCGCGTCGTCGCCGACGGGCCGATGCTGGCGCTCGGCCGGCTGTTCTTCGTCGACTCGTTCAACGTCTTCCTGGTGACGCTGACCGCGTTCGTCGGCTTCACGACGTCGCTGTTCTCGCGGCCCTACATGCGCATCGAGAAGGAGCGCGGCCACGTGGACGCCGCGCGCCTGCGCCTCTACCACGGCATGTACCAGCTGTTCAACTTCACGATGCTGCTGGCGCTGCTCACCAACAACCTCGGCATCCTGTGGGTGGCGCTCGAGGCGGCGACGCTGACGACGGTGCTGCTCGTGTCGCTGTACCGGACGCCGGCGAGCCTCGAGGCGGCGTGGAAGTACTTCATCCTGTGCGGCGTCGGCATCGCGCAGGCGCTGTTCGGCACGATCCTGCTGTTCTTCGCGGCCGAGAAGCTCCTCGGCGGCGGCGGCGGAGCGCTCCTGTGGACCGAGCTCGACGCGGTCAAGTCGCAGCTCGAGCCCACGGTGCTGTCGATCGCGTTCGTGTTCCTGCTGGTCGGGTACGGCACCAAGGTCGGCCTGGTGCCGCTGCACAACTGGCTTCCCGACGCGCACGCCGAGGGCCCGACGCCGGTGTCCGCCGTGCTCTCGGGCCTGCTGCTGAACGTCGCGCTCTACGCCGTGATCCGATGCAAGGTGCTGGTCGACGGCGCGATCCCGACTGCCTTCGCCAAGAACCTGATGATGGGCTTCGGCCTCTTGTCGGTCGTCGTCGCCGCGTTCCTGCTGTCGCGCCAGAAGGACATCAAGCGGCTGTTCGCGTACTCGTCGATCGAGCACATGGGCATCATCACGTTCGCGTTCGGCATGGGCGGGCCGGTCGCCAACTTCGCCGGGCTGCTGCACATGACGGTGCACTCGCTCACCAAGTCGGCGATCTTCTTCGCGGTCGGGCACGCGACGCAGAAGAGCGGCACGCAGCTCATGGACGGCATCCGCGGCCTGGTCACGCAAAGCCCGCTGATCGGCTGGGGGCTCATGATCGGCACGCTCGCGATCCTCGGCATGCCGCCGTTCGGCGTGTTCGCGAGCGAGTTCCTGATCCTCACCACCGCGATGCACGCGGAGCCGTGGGCGACACCGTTCCTGCTCGTCGCGCTCGGCATCGCGTTCGCCTCGGTTTTCTCGAAGGTCCAGCCGATGGCGTTCGGGGAGCCGAGCGTCGCGCGGCTGCCGCACCGGCCGGCGATGATCCCGGTGTTCGTGCACCTCGCGATCGTGCTGATGCTGGGCCTGTGGATCCCGCCGGCGCTCGCGGGCTGGTACCGCCAGGCCGCCCTGCTGATCGGATGACCGCGATGGATTTCTCGCGCCTTGGACTCTCGCCCGCCACCGTCGCCTCGGCGCTGCCCGCGTTCCGCGTGACGGTCGCGTCGGGCCAGCTGGTCGCGGCGTGCAAGCTTGCGAGCGAGGCCGGCGCCGTGCTGGTCGCCCTGTGGGCGAGCGACGAGCGCGACCGCGACGGCGGCGCGCAGGTGCGCGTGCTCCTGCGCGACGATGCCGGCTTCGCGGTGCTCGAGACGCTGCTGCCCGACCTGCCGCAGGCTCGCTACGGCGACGTGTCGGCGGTGTTCCCCGCCGCGGCGCGCATGCAACGCGCCGCGTTCGACCTCGTCGGCGTCGCGTCCGACGCGGAGGACCAGCGGCCGTGGGCGTGGATGGCGAGCTGGCCGATCGACCGCTATCCGCTGCAGCGCGATTTCGAGCCATCGCCGGCGTGGGAACCCGGCCAGGAGGACTACGAGTTCGTGCGCGTCGAAGGCGACGGCGTCCACGAGATCGCGGTGGGCCCCGTGCACGCGGGCATCATCGAGCCCGGCCATTTCCGCTTCCAGGTGGTCGGCGAGAAGGTGCTCCGGCTCGAGGAGCGCCTGTCGTACACGCACAAGGGCATCGAGAAGCGCTTCACGTCGATGCCGGTCGCGGACGGCCACCGGCTCGCGGGACGCGTGTCGGGCGACAGCACGGTGGCGTACGCGTGGGCCTATGCGCAGGCGCTCGAGGCCCTCTCCGGTACGCCGGTGCCGCCGCGCGCAGGGTGGCTTCGCGCGCTTGCCCTCGAGCGCGAGCGCATCGCCAACCACCTGGGCGACCTCGGCTACCTCGGCAACGACGGCGGCTTCGCGTTCGGGCTCGCGCAGTTCTCGCGGCTCAAGGAGCAGGTGCTGCGCACCAACCACGCGGCGTTCGGCCACCGGTTCATGATGGACCAGGTGGTGCCGGGCGGCGTGGCGTGCGATCTCGATCCGGCGCATGCCGCGACGATGGCGGAGGAATCCCGCCGCCTCGAGGCGG
This sequence comes from Casimicrobiaceae bacterium, assembly GCA_035539315.1. Classification (GTDB taxonomy): domain Bacteria; phylum Pseudomonadota; class Gammaproteobacteria; order Burkholderiales; family Casimicrobiaceae; genus VBCG01. The sequence continues at coordinate 1,475 of DATLIR010000087.1, read as the reverse complement.
AGATCGCGGTGCTTCGCGAGATCTACGACGAGCACGACGGGCTGCAGGATCGCTTCCGTGCCTGCGGGCGCGTTCGTCCCGACCTCGCCGTTCGCCTCGGTCTCACCGGCATGGCGGCACGGGCGAGTGGACAGGCGCACGACCTGCGCAGCGAGTTTCCGCTGCCGCCCTGGGACGCGCTGGCGGTGCGGACGATGGTGCACCAGGACGGCGACGTCGCCGCGCGCGTGGCCGTCCGCTTCGACGAGCTCGCCGAGTCGCTGCGCCTGGTGCGCGAGATCGTCGCGCAGGCCCCTTCGGGCGCCATCCACGCACCGGTCGCCGAGCCGCCGCCGTACAAGCTCGGCCTCGGCTGCGTCGAAGGCTGGCGCGGGCCGGTGCTGGTCGCGCTGGAGGCGGGTCCGGGCGGCAGCATCCGGCGCTGCCACCCGCACGACCCGTCGTGGTCGAACTGGCCGGTGCTCGAGCACGCGGTGATCGGCAACATCGTTCCCGACTTCCCGCTCATCAACAAGTCGTTCAACCTGTCGTACAGCGGGTCGGATTTATAGGGCGCTCGGATGAAAATAGATCTACCCCGCACTCACGTCAGGTTCGCACCGCGGGAACGCGAATCTCGTCCAGCATTCATCGCCGCATGCCCGCCATCGCGGGGCCGTCGACGGGTCGACTGATGCCATGCTGCGCATCCTGAAGCAGATCGCGAAGACCGGAATCGTGACCGAGGCGCCGCCCGCGCCGGCGGATGCCGCCGCCGCGGTCGCGCGCCTGCAGGACGAGGTGCTGCGCACGCTGGGCCGGGCGCTCACCATTCGCCAGGTCGACGCCGGCTCGTGCAACGGCTGCGAGCTCGAGATCCACGCGCTCGGCAATCCGATCTACAACATCGAGGGGCTGGGCATCAAGTTCGTCGCGAGCCCGCGGCATGCGGACCTGCTGCTCGTTACCGGCCCGGTGTCGAAGCACATGGCGATCGCGCTGAAGCGCACCTACGACGCGACGCCCGAGCCCAAGCTGGTGGTCGCGGTCGGCGACTGCGGCTGCACCGGCGGCATCTTCGGCGAGGGCTACGCGACGGTGGGCCGGGTGGCGAACGTGATCCCGGTCGACGTCGAGGTGCCCGGTTGCCCGCCGACGCCGACGGCCCTCCTGCGCGGTATCCTGGCCGCGATCAACGCCAGGTCGCCCGGCGCCGCGCGCGAGCCGGCCAGCGCGCGCTAGTGCCGACCTACTCGGGACCGACCTGCAGCGGGCTCGGTTGCCGCCGCTCGATCGACCACTTGGCGAGCGCCGCCACACGGTAGACGCCGTGCGCGAACTTGCCGTAGGGCATCGTCAGGAACATCGCCATCACGCACCCCAGGTGGACCGCGAGCAGGACCGCCATCGCGCCGCCGTCGCGCCACGCGAGCAGCGCGAGGCCGGTGAGGCCGGTCAGGAACAGCAGGACGATGAAACCCAGGTCCATCGGTCGC
>DATLIR010000086.1:0-6823 GCA_035539315.1 Casimicrobiaceae bacterium | reverse complement strand
GGCCAGGCGATCTGGACGTCGCTACTTTCGCAGGACCCGTTCGGCATCAACGTCGAGTTCGTCGGGCTCGACAACTTCGTCGCACTGTTCCACGACGAGCACTACCTCGCGTCGTTCAAGGTCACCGCCGTGTTCTCGGTCTTGGTGGCGGGGCTCGGCCTGTCGATCTCACTGGTGCTCGCGGTGTTCGCCGACCGCGCGATGGTCGGCGCGGGCATCTACAAGACGCTGCTGATCTGGCCCTACGCGGTGGCGCACGCCGTCGCGGCGGTGTTGTGGCTGTTCCTGTTCAACCCGACGCTCGGGATCGTCGCCCACTGGATAAAGGGCTTCGGCATCGCGTGGGATCCGCTGCTGCGCGATCGCGATGCGATGATCCTGGTCGTCGTCGCCGCGGTCTGGAACCAGATCTCGTACAACTTCCTGTTCTTCCTCGCGGGCCTCCAGTCGATCCCCAAATCGCTGATAGAGGCCGCCGCGATCGACGGCGCCGGCCCGGCCCGGCGTTTCGCGACGATCGTGTTCCCGCTGCTGTCGCCGACGACGTTCTTCCTGCTCGTCGTCAACGTCGTCTACGCGTTCTTCCAGACCTTCGCGATCATCGACGCGGCGACCTCCGGTGGACCGGGCAGCGCGACGGAGATCCTGGTCTACAAGGTCTACAAGGACGGCTTCAAGGCGCTCGACCTCGGCAGCAGCGCGGCGCAGTCGGTGATCCTGATGGTCATCGTGATCGCGCTCACGGTGGTCCAGTTCCGCTACGTCGAGCGCAAGGTCCAGTACTGATGGACGTATCGACGATCCCCGAACGCAAGGCGCGACTGCCGTTCCTGGCGCGCGCGATGATGTTGCCGCGCACGGTCCTGCGCGCGCGCCGCGAGGGTATGGTCGAGAACCGGCCGATGCTCGACGTCGTGACGCACCTCGTGCTGATCCTCGGCGTCGCGATCATCGCGTTTCCCGTCTACGTGACCTTCGTCGCCTCGACGATCACCGCCGAGCAGGTGCTGGCGGCGCCGATGCCGCTCGTGCCCGGGCCGCACCTGATCGACAACTATCGCGAGGCGCTGCTGCGCGGCGCCGGCAACTCGGTGGCCCCGGTCTGGATCATGATGGTCAACAGCCTGGTCTCGGCGCTGATCATCGCGATCGGCAAGATCGCGATCTCGCTGATCTCCGCGTTCGCGATCGTCTATTTCCGCTTCCCGATGCGGAACTTCTTCTTCTGGATGATCTTCGTCACGCTGATGCTTCCGGTCGAGGTGCGGATCCTGCCGACCTACAAGATCGTTTCCGACCTCGGGATGCTCGACAGCTACGCCGGCCTGACGCTTCCGCTCATCGCGTCGGCGACCGCGACATTCCTGTTCCGCCAGTTCTTCATGACCATCCCCGACGAGCTCGCCGAGGCGGCGCGCATCGACGGCGCCGGGCCGATGCGGTTCTTCTGGGACGTCGTCGTGCCGATGTCGAAGACCAGCATGGCGGCGCTCTTCGTCATCCAGTTCATCTACGGCTGGAACCAGTACCTGTGGCCGCTGATCGTCACGACGCAGGAGAACTACTACACCGTCGTGATCGGCATCAAGCGGATGATCGTCGGCGGCGGCGACGCCGCGATCGAGTGGCACCTCGTGATGGCGACAGCGATCATGGCGATGCTGCCGCCCGCGGCCGTCGTGATCCTGATGCAGCGCTGGTTCGTCAAGGGACTCGTGGACACCGAGAAATAAATGGCCAAGGTCGAACTCCGCAACGTACGCAAGAGCTACGGCCCGCTCGAGGTCATCCACGGCGTCGACGCGCGCGTGACCGACGGCGAGTTCATCGTCATCGTCGGCCCGTCGGGCTGCGGCAAGTCGACGCTGCTGCGGATGGTGGCGGGGCTCGAGGCGATCACCGCCGGCGAGATCGCGATCGGCGAGCGGGTCGTCAACGACCTCGAGCCCAAGGACCGCGACATCGCGATGGTGTTCCAGAACTATGCGCTCTACCCGCACATGAGCGTGTACGACAACATGGCCTACGGGCTGCGCATCCGCGGGATGGGGAAGCCGGAGATCGACGAGCGCGTGAAGCGCGCGGCCACGATCCTCGAGCTCGGACCGCTGCTCGGGCGCAAGCCGCGCCAGCTCTCGGGCGGCCAGCGCCAGCGCGTCGCGATGGGGCGGGCGATCGTGCGCGAGCCCAAGGTGTTCCTGTTCGACGAGCCGCTGTCGAACCTCGACGCGAAGCTGCGCGTCCAGATGCGCTTCGAGATCCAGAAGCTGCATCGCCAGCTCGGGACGACCAGCCTCTACGTCACGCACGACCAGGTCGAGGCGATGACGCTGGCGCACCGGATGATCGTGATGAACGCCGGCCGCGCGGAGCAGGTCGGGACGCCGATGGACGTCTACGAGGACCCGGCGACGCGGTTCGTGGCGGGCTTCATCGGCTCGCCGTCGATGAACTTCCTGGCCGGCAAGGGCGCCGGCGCCGGGAAGATCGCGCTCGAGCACGGCGGCATCGTCCGCTATGCCGCGGGCCAGGTGGAAACCGGTCGCGAGGTCGTCGTCGGCATCCGTCCCGAGCACCTCACGGTCGCCGAAGCCGCCGACGCCGCGTTCGCCGGCACCATCGAGATGGTCGAGCAGCTTGGCGCCGACACGCTCGTCCACCTGTCGCACGGCGCGGACAGCGCGATCGTCCGCCGTCCGCACGGCCTGGCGGCCGAGGTCGGCGCGTCGATGCACGTCACCGCCGAGCCCGCGCGCGTGTACCTGTTCGACGCTGCGAGCGGGGCGCGCATCCGTTGAGGCGTGCGCCGATGGCAGCGCTGCCACCCTGGCCGTATCCCAAGCGCTGCGCGCACCGCGGCGCCGGCAAGCTCGCGCCGGAGAACACGCTCGCCGCGCTGCGGCTCGGTCGCGAGCACGGCTACCGGATGGCGGAGATCGACGTGAAGCTGTCCGCGGACGGCGTCGCGTTCCTGCTGCACGATGCGACCCTCGAGAGGACCACCGACGGCAGCGGCCGCGCCGACGCGCTGCCGTGGCGCGAGCTCGCGCGCCTCGACGCGGGAAGCTGGCACTCGCCGTCCTACGCGGGCGAGCCGATCCCGACGCTCGCGGCGGCCGCGCGCTGGTGCCGCGCCAACGGCGTCGCGCTCAACCTCGAGATCAAGCCGACGCCCGGCCGCGAGCGCGAGACCGGCGCGGCGATCGCGCTCGACGCCGCCGCCGCGTGGAAGGGCAGCGACGTGCCGCCGCTTCTGTCGTCGTTCTCGGCCACCGCGCTCGAGGCGGCGCTCGAGGCGGTCCCGGCGCTGCCGCGCGCGTGGCTGACCGAGACGTTGCCCGCCGACTGGCGCGAGCGCTGCATCGCGGTCGGTTGCATCGCGCTCGACGCGAAGCACACGCTGCTCAAGGCCGACACGATCGCGGCCGCGCACGCGGCGGGCCTGCGCGTCGCCGCGTGGACGGTGAACGATGCGATGCGCGTCGCCGAGCTCGCGGCGTGGGGCGTCGATACGATCATTACGGACGCGGTCGACGTCATCACCTAGTCCCCTGCGAGAGATCAGGCGGGGGCCGCGGCCGTACGCTTGATGGCGCGCTCGTCGATCGGCAGGTTGACAAGCCCCGCCATCACGCCCAGCGCGATCGAGATCCACCAGACGACGTCGTAGCTGCCGGTCCGGTCGAACAGGTAGCCGCCGAGCCACGCGCCGAGGAAGCTGCCGATCTGGTGGCTGAAGAAGGTGAAGCCCGAGAGCATCGCGAGGTAGCGCGTGCCGAAGATGCCGGCGACGATGCCGTTGGTCGGCGGCACCGTCGACAGCCACAGGAAGCCGAACGCCATCGCGAACGCGTAGATCGTGACGAACGACATCGGCAGCCACAGGAACAGCGCGATCGCCGCGGCGCGCGCGAAGTAGATCGCCGACAGGATCCAGCGCTTGGGCATCCGGCCGCCGAGCCAGCCGGTCGTGTAGGTGCCGAAGATGTTGAAGAGCCCGATCAGCGCGAGCGCGATCACCGCGGCGTGCGGGGGGAAGCCGCGGTCGGCGAGGTAGGCGGGCAGGTGCACGCCGACGAACACCAGCTGGAAACCGCAGACGAAGAACCCGACGGTCAGCAGCACGTAGCCGCGGTGGCCGAGCGCCTCGCGCATTGCCTGGGCGGCCGATTGCTGGAAGGCGTGGATCGCGTGCGCGCCGCGCTCGACCACGCCGAGCGACAGCGGGATCATCAACAGTCCGATCGCGGCGAGCGTGAGGAACGCTCCCTGCCACCCCGCGTGCGTGATCAGCCACTGCGTGAGCGGCAGCATGGCGAACTGGCCGAACGAGCCGGCCGCCGCCGAGATGCCGAGCGCCATGCTGCGCTTCTCGGGCGTAAAGCGGCGCCCGACCACGCCCTGGATCACCGAGAACGAGACGCCCGACAGGCCGAGGCCGATCAGCATGCCGGTCGACAGCACGAAGAACCACGGCGCGAACGGATACGCCATCAGCGCGAGACCCGCGAGGTACAGCAGGGCGCCGCCCAGCGCGACGCGACCGGCGCCGTGCTTGTCGGCGAGCATCCCGGCGAACGGCTGCGACGCGCCCCATACCAGGTTCTGCACCGCCAGCGCGAACGCGAAGGTCTCGCGGCCCCAGTGGAGGTCGGCCGACATCGGCTGCAGGAACAGCCCGAAGCCGTGGCGAAGCCCGAGCGAGAGCGTCAGGATCATGCCGCCGCACACGAGCACGGCGGTGGGCGTGCGCCAGTCGGCGCGGGCGGCGCGGGTCACGAGACGGCGTCCTTCGACGGCCGGCGCGGCGCGGCGGAAGGGTGGAGCGCTTCGAGCTCGGCGAGCGTCGCGTACAGCGTCTCGAGCCGCGCGCCGCCGAGCTTCCGCGCAACCTCCGCCTGCGCGCGTTTCCATGGCGCCCGCGCGGCGGCGACGGCGGCGCGGCCCGCGCGCGTGATCGACACGTCGCGCGTGCGCGCATCCCGCCCGCGCGCCACCGCGACGTAGCCCGCCTCGACCAGCGGGTCGAGCGTGCGCGACAACGCGGTGCGCTCGATGAGCAGCGTGGCGGCGAGGTCGCCGATGCGAACCGGGCCGTCGCGCGCCAGGTTGCGCAGGAGTGAGAACTGGGTGATCCGCAGGCCGCTGGGGGCCATGGCGTCGTCGTAGAGCTGCGTGACCGCGCGCGAAGCGCGCCGCAGGCGGCTGCAAGCGCATGCGGCGTCGCGCACCGGATCCGGGGTGGCGGCAGGGCGGTTCATCGTCGTGGTGGGCGCGCGGCGTCGGCGGGGACCGGTCGGGCGATGCTACGCGACCCGACGCTTCCGCCCGGGCGTCAGGCTGCGTAGCGCTTCACCGCCTCCTCGTTCCAGGCGACGCCGGCGCCCGGCCGGTCGGGGACGACGAGGTGGCCGTCGCGAAGCGCGAACGGCTCCGCGATCACCGGGTCGGCCCAGTCCTGCCACTCGAGCCAGTGCGCGGTCTCGGTGACGCGCATGAGGTGCGCCGCGGTCTCCGGATAGAGGTGGGTGGACACCGGCACGCCGGCCGCGCCCGCGATCGCGGCGGCACGCATCCAGCCGGTGACGCCGCCGATGCGCATCAGGTCGGGCATCACGCAATCGCCCGCCTGCGCGGCGATGGCGCGATGCATCGCGCGCGGCCCGTAGAAGTTCTCGCCCAGCTGGACCGGCGTGTCGAGCTCGCGCGCGAGCTGCGCGTAGCCGTCGAGGAGGTCGTAGGCGATCGGCTCTTCGAACCAGTCGAGTCCCTGGTCGTCGAGTGCGTGGCAGCGCAACAGTGCCTCCGACAGCGACAGCCCCTGGTTGAAGTCGACCATCAGCTTCACGTCCTCGCCCACGGCGCCGCGAACCGCGCCGATCGCCGCGAGGTCGTCGTCGAGCCGCGGGCGGCCGAGGCGCAGCTTCAGCGCGCGAAAGCCGCCTTCGGCGACCAGCGCCGCGGCCTCGTCACCGAGCGCCTCGAGTGGCGTGAGCCACAGGCCGTTGCTGTTGTACGCGGGCACCGGGCCGACGCTGCCGCCGAGGAGCACGCACAGCGGCTGCCCGGCCGCTTGCGCGAGCGCGTCCCAGGCGGCCATGTCGAGCCCCGAGGCCGCGATCAGCGTCAGCCCCTCCCGCCCGATCAGGTGCTGCGAGCCGGTCATGCGCGCGTACGCGTCGAGCGGCGCGACCGGCTGGCCGCGCAGGGCCGCCGCGAGATCGTCGATCAGCGGCACGAGGTAGCGCGCCGCGGTGGCGAGGTAGGGCTCGAGGTAGCTGCGGCCGACGACGCCTTCGCGCGTGGCGAGGTCGATCAGCACGAGCGGCCAGGCGTCGAAGCGACCGACCTTCGAGACCACCGGCCGGCGCAACGGGATCACCACCGGCCGCACGCGGACGCTTTCGTAGGTCAGCCTGGGCATCGTCATCGCAAGCTCCCTGGGAGCGATCGGTGCGGGTGCTCGCCGCGCGATCTGGATACGGGCATATGCATGCAAATGGGAGCATATACACGCATCGGCGCCGGCGCAAGCGGCGCGAGCGTCCGCACCGTTTCGGCGCGTCGCACCGCGCCGTGCATCGCGCTGGTGCGCGCGACACCGCGCCCGGACGCGCAACGCGCCGAGGAAGCGCGCGCAACGTCCTGATCTCACGCGGGAAAGCGTGGTGCTGAACCGCATGGCACACCGCTTGCTGACACGCAATACGGTGGCGCGGCTCCTCCGCGTCGTTTCGCTCCCCCGAGGAACCCCATGCAATCGTCCCGTCGTTCGCTCCTCAAGGCCGCGATCGTCGCCGCGCTCATCGGCGCGGCGCCGGCG
>DATLIR010000085.1:0-2041 GCA_035539315.1 Casimicrobiaceae bacterium | reverse complement strand
CACAGCTCGCAGCAGATCAACGTCGCCGCGCACGTATCGGTCTGGTACGCGATCGCGGGCGTCGTGTTCGGCGCGAAGCCGATGTCGGAGAAGGTGTCGCGCACCGCGTTCTTCCTCTACATCTGCTTCCTGCAGCTCGCGAGCGCGCACCACCTGCTCGCCGACCCGGGACTCACGTCGAACTGGAAGATCTTCAACACCAGCTACGCGATGTACCTCGCGGTGCTGGCGTCGATGGTGCACGGCCTGACGGTGCCCGGCGCGATCGAGGTCGCACAGCGCGAGAAGGGCCACAACCACGGCCTCTTCGAGTGGCTGCGCAAGGCCCCGTGGAGCAACCCGAGCTTCTCGGCGATGTTCATGTCGCTGATCGGCTTCGGCTTCCTCGGCGGCATCTCGGGCGTGATGATGGGAACCGAGCAGCTCAACCTCATCATCCACAACACGATCTACGTGCCGGGCCATTTCCACGCCACGGTGGTGGTCGGCACCACGCTCGCGTTCATGGGGCTCACCTACTTCCTGATCCCGACGCTGTTCCGGCGCGAGGTGATGTTCCCGACGCTCGCGAAGTGGCAGCCCTGGCTGTTCGGGCTCGGCATGATGTCGTTCGCGCTGTTCATGATGGGTGCGGGGACGCTCGGCGTGCCGCGCCGGCACTGGGACATGACGTTCGCCGGCAACGCGCTGGGGCACGAGTTCCCGGGCACCGCCTACCTGATGATGGGGCTCATGGCCATCAGCGGGCTCGCCGCGATCCTGGGCGGGATCATGTATTTGCTGATCACCGTGGGCAGCGTGTTCCTCGGCAAGCGGATCGAGACGCCGGGCTTCAAGTACGTCGCGGCGCGCGATGGCCGCGCCGCGGCACCGGTGGCGCCCGCGGTGACGGTCTCGCACACCGGGATCGGCACCGCCGGCTTCGTCGCGCCCGGGACGTTCGTGCTCGCGCTCGTGTTCCTGACCGCGTTCGTCCTCTACTACTTCGTCAACTGGAAATACCTGTCGACCGTCTGGCCGATCTCCTGACGCGACGACAGCCCGGCATCGCAGCGGGCGGCGGGGGCGGCGCGACGCGCCTCCGGCGCGCCGTTCCCACCGTCCGCCTGCGATCCACCCCATGACCGCGAACAACACCGCCCCGACCGCCAGCGCCGAACCGGCGCCTCGCGCCGCGCGCGGCTGGCGCCTGGTCTTCGACCTCTTCAAGCTGCGGATCGGCGTGGCGATCGGCGCGACCGCGCTCGCGGGACTGGTCATCGCCCCCGGGACGATCGGGGCGTGGAACGCGATCGCGGTCGTGCTCGCCGTCACCCTCGCCTCCGCCGCGGCCGGCGCGTTCAACCAGTACGTCGAGCGCGACCTCGACGCCGCGATGCGACGCACGCGGCACCGCGCGTTCGTCACCGGGCAACTGCGCGCCGGACCCGTGTGGCCGCTGACGATCGGGGCGGTCGCGGCCGCCGGCGTCGCGCTCGCGTGGATCGCCGCCAACCCGCTCGCCGCGCTCTACACCGCGCTCGGGGCGTTCACGTACGGCGTCGTCTACACCGTGTGGCTCAAGCGCCGCACCGCGTGGAACATCGTGGTCGGCGGGCTCGCCGGCAGCTTCGCCGTGCTGGCGGGCGCCGCCGCGGTCGACCCCGGCGTGCCGTCGGCGACGACGCTGGTCTTCGCGGTCACGCTGTTCCTGTGGACGCCGCCGCACTTCTGGAGCCTCGCGATCGCCTGCCGCGACGACTACGCCGCGGCGCGCGTGCCGATGCTGCCGATCGTCGTGGGCGACGCGGCTGCCGCGCGCGCCGTGTTCACCGGCGCGGTGTTGCTGGTGATCGCGTCGATCGTGCCGGGGTTCCTCGGCATGTCGTGGCTCTACGTCGCTGCCGCCGTCGCGGGAGGCGCGCTGCTGCTGTGGCGAGCCGCGCAGCTCGCCGAAGATCCGACGCGCCGCCGCGCGTTCGCGAGCTTCCATGCCTCGCTCGTGCAGCTGTCGCTCCTGATCGTCGCGGCGATCGCCGACCCGCTGTTCCGTGGCTGATCC
>DATLIR010000084.1:0-5057 GCA_035539315.1 Casimicrobiaceae bacterium | reverse complement strand
CCCGCGAACTCGACCGAGCGGATCTGCAGCACCTTCGATCCCTGGCTCGCGAGCTCGAGCATTTCCTCGAACGTGATGGTATCGAGCCGGCGCGCCTGCGGCACGATGCGCGGGTCGGTCGTGTAGACGCCGTCGACGTCGGTGTAGATCTGGCACTCGTCCGCCTTGAGCGCGGCGGCGAGCGCGACCGCGGACGTGTCGGAGCCGCCGCGGCCCAGCGTCGTGATGTTGCCCTCGCCATCCACGCCCTGGAAGCCGGCGACGACGACCACCGTGCCCGCGTCGAGGTCGCGGCGCATCGCCGCCTGGTCGATCTCGAGGATGCGCGCCTTGTTGTACGCGTTGTCGGTCAGCACGCGCACCTGGCCGCCGGTGTAGCTCCGCGCCGGAATGCCCATCTCGCGCAGCGCGATCGCGAGGAGCCCGATCGTCACCTGCTCGCCGGTCGCGGCGACGACATCGAGCTCGCGCGGGTCGGGCGCCGCGGACAGCTCCTTCGCGAGGCCGAGCAGCCGGTTGGTCTCGCCGCTCATCGCGGACACGACCACGACCAGCTGGTGGCCGGCGCGATGGTGGTGCGCGACGCGCTTCGCGACGTTCCTGATCCGGTCGGTGGAGCCGACCGAGGTGCCGCCGTACTTCTGGACGATCAGGGCCATGGCGTCGCGGACCGTGCGGCGGCGGGCGGGCGCGTCAGAGCGCGCGGAACACGAGCGTCGCGTTGGTCCCGCCGAACCCGAACGAGTTCGACATCGCGCCGCGGATACGCATCGCGCGCGCGACGTTCGGCACGAAGTCGAGGTCGCAGGCGGGATCCTGGTGGAACAGGTTCGCCGTCGGCGGCGCGACCTGGTCGCGGATCGCGAGCACGGTGAACACCGCCTCGATTCCGCCGGCGGCGCCGAGCAGGTGGCCGGTCATCGACTTGGTCGAGCTCACGGCGAGCCGGGTCGCGTGGTCGCCGAACGCGCGCCTGACCGCGGTGCATTCGGCCACGTCGCCGATCGGCGTCGAGGTGCCGTGCGCGTTGATGTAGTCGATGTCGGTCGTCGCCATCTTCGCGTTCTTCAGCGCATTGAGCATGCTGCGCCGCGCGCCGTCGCCGTCGTCGGGTGGCGCGGTGATGTGGTGCGCGTCCGCCGACATGCCGTAGCCGGTGAGCTCGCAGTAGATGCGTGCGCCGCGCGAACGCGCGTGCTCGAGCTCCTCGAGCACCACGATGCCGGCGCCCTCGCCGAGCACGAAGCCGTCGCGATCGCGGTCCCACGGCCGGCTCGCCGTCGCCGGGTCGTCGTTGCGGTGCGACAGCGCGCGCGCGGCGATGAAGCCGCCGATGCCGAGCGGGCTCACCGTCGCCTCGGCACCGCCGGCGACCATCACGTCCGCATCGCCGTACTCGATCAGCCGCCCCGCCTCGCCGATCGAGTGGTTCGCGGTCGAGCATGCGGTGACGGTCGCGAGATTGGGGCCCTTGTAGCCGTAGTGGATCGACAAGAGGCCGGAGATCATGTTGATGATCGTGCCGGGCACGAAGAACGGGCTGACCTTGCGCAGCCCGCCGGCCACGAACGCGGCGTGCGTGTCCTCGATCATCGGCAGGCCGCCGATCCCCGAGCCGATGCACACGCCGGCGCGCTCCTTGTCGCCGTTCCAGCTTTCGAGCCCCGCGTCGCGGATCGCCTCCATCGAGGCGACCAGGCCGTAGTGGACGAACGTGTCGTAGCGGCGCGCTTCCTTCGCCGACAGCCACTTCGTCACGTCGAAATCCCGGACCTCGCCGGCGATGCGCACCGGGAACGCCGACGCGTCGAAGCGCGTGATCGGCCCGATGCCCGAGCGCCCGGCGAGCACGTTCGCCCACGACGTGTCGAGGCCCAGGCCGACCGGCGAGACGATGCCGAGCCCGGTGACGACGACGCGACGACCTGCCATGGGAGATGCCCGAGGGTTGCGAAACGGGACGGGAGCGGCGCGTCCGAGCGGACGCGCGCCCTGCTGGCGCGCAGGGCGGCAATTCGGACCGCCCGCGCGCTTGGAGCCGGCGCTATTTCTTCAGGTGCGCGCCGACATAGTTGATCGCCTGCTGGACGGTGGTGATCTTCTCCGCCTCCTCGTCAGGGATCTCGGTCTCGAACTCCTCTTCGAGCGCCATCACGAGCTCGACCGTGTCGAGCGAGTCCGCGCCCAGATCGTCGACGAACGACGACTCGTTCTTGATGTCGGCTTCGTTCACGCCGAGTTGCTCGGCGACGATCTTCTTGACGCGTTGCTCCACGTTGTCCATGCGTCTCCTCCCTCGCGAGGTCGGGTTGGGACCGACCCCAAACGGCGGATTTTACCAGAAGGCCCGCTGTCGTCGCTGCAGCCCGACAGGGCAGCCGGAAGCCCCCCGCCGGATCCCGCCCTGGCGCGCGCATCCGACACGCAACACCCGGCAACCCCGCGGAAACGCCGTCGATCACGCCATGTACATCCCGCCGTTCACGTGCAGCGTGGCGCCGGTGATGTAGGCCGCCCGCGGCCCGGCGAGGAAGGCGACCGCCTCGGCGATGTCCTCCGGCGTCCCGAGCCGGCCCAAGGGGACCCGCGCGAGCAGCGCCTCGCGTTGCGCCTCCGCCAGCGTGCGCGTCATGTCGGTGTCGACGAACCCGGGAGCGACGCAGTTCACGGTGATGTTGCGGCTGCCGACTTCCTGCGCGAGCGACTTGGTGAATCCGACCAGCGCGGCCTTCGCCGCCGCGTAGTTGGCCTGGCCGGGATTCCCGGTCGAGCCGACCACCGAGCCGATCTGGATGATGCGGCCGCGGCGCGCCTTCATCATGCCGCGCAGGCACGCCTTCGCGAGGCGAAAGGCCGGCTTGAGATTGGTCGCCATGATCGCGTCCCACTCGTCGTCCTTCATGCGCACGGCGAGGTTGTCGCGGGTGATGCCGGCGTTGTTCACGAGGATCGCCACCGGCCCGAAGCGCTTCTCGACGTCGGCGATCGCCGCGTCGCCGGCGGCCGCGTCGGTGACGTCGAGCCTGATCCCCGCGCCGGCATGGCCCCCTTCCTTCAGCGCCGCGTCGATCGACGCGGCGCCGGCGTCGGTGGTCGCGGTGCCGACGACGATCGCGCCATTGCGCGCCAGCGCGAGCGCGATCGCGCGCCCGATGCCGCGCGTCGCGCCGGTCACCAGCGCCACCTGTCCGTCGAGGTCGTTCGCCATCGCGAGCACTCCCTGGGGCGCGTCAGCCGAGCGCTGCTCGCGCATCGGCCAGCGCGTGGCCGTCGGTCAGCGCGTGCACCTTGAGCGCGCCGTCGATCTTGCGGGCGAGCCCCGCGAGCACGCGGCCGGGGCCGGCTTCGATCACGTCCGTCACGCCGCGTGCGGCGATCGCGCGCACGGTGTCGGTCCAGCGTACCGGACTCGCGGCCTGGCGAGCCAGCGCCGCGCGGATGGCGTCCGGCGTCCGATGCTCGGCGACGTCCACGTTGTGTAGCAACGGAAGGGTCGGCACCTGGAACGCCACCTGCGCGAGGCGCGCCGCGAGGCGTTCCGCCGCGGGCTTGAGCAGCGAGCTGTGGAACGGCGCCGACACCGGCAGCAGCATGCCGCGCTTCGCGCCGCGCGCCCTGGCAGCTTCGATCGCACGCTCGACCGCCGCGCGATGGCCGGCGATGACGACCTGGCCGGGCGAGTTGAAGTTGACCGCCTCGACGATTTCCCCCTGCGCCGCCTCGCGGCACGCGTCCGCGATCGCGGCATCGTCGCCGCCGAGGATCGCCGCCATCGCGCCGACACCGGGGGGCACCGCCTCCTGCATCACCTGCGCGCGAAAGCGCACGAGGGGCACGGCGTCGCGAAACGCGAGCGCGCCCGCCGCGACCAGCGCCGAGTATTCGCCGAGGCTGTGACCCGCGACGACCAGCGGCGTCGCGCCGCCGGCGGCATGCCACGCGCGCCACGCGGCGACGCCCGCGGTGAGCATCACCGGCTGCGTGTTGGTGGTGAGGTTGAGCGCCTCGGCGGGCCCGTCGGTGACGAGCGCCCACAGGTCGTCGCCGAGCGCCTCGCTCGCCTCGTCGAACGTCTCGCGCACGACCGGATGGTCGTCCCAGCCCGCCATCATGCCGACGGATTGCGAGCCCTGACCGGGGAACACCACCGCGACCTTGGTCATGTCGTCACCACCGCACCAGGGCGGCGCCCCACGTGAAGCCGCCGCCGACGCCGAGCATCATCACATGCTGGCCGCTGCGAATGCGGCCGTCGCGCACCGCCTCGTCGAGCGCGAGCGGCACCGACGCCGCCGACGTGTTGGCGTGGCGGTCGACCGTGCAGACGACCTTTTCCGGCGGAATCTCGAGCCGCTTCGCCGTCGCGTCCATGATGCGCAGGTTGGCCTGGTGCGGGATCAGCCAGTCGATCGCCGTGCGCTCGAGCGACGCCGCCGCGAGCGCCTCGTCGGCGGCCTCGGCGAGCACGCGCACCGCGAACTTGAACACCGCCTGTCCGTCCATGTGCACGAACGGCGTGCCGACGACCGCGCCGTTGTGCACCTGGCCGGGCACGCACAGCATGCCGCGTTGGCTGCCGTCGGCGTGCAGCCGCGTCGCAAGCACGCCTGGCGCGCCTGCGGGGACGAGCACCGCGGCACCCGCACCGTCGCCGAACAGCACGCAGGTCTTGCGGTCGCTCCAGTCGAGGATGCGCGAGTACACCTCGCTGCCGACGATGAGCGCGTTGCGCACGCTGCCGGTGCGGATCATGCTGTCGGCGATCGCGAGCGCGTAGACGAAGCCCGAGCAGACCGCCTGCACGTCGAGCGCCGGCCCGCCGCGGACGCCGAGCTTGTGCTGCAGGATGCACGCGGTCGACGGGAAGATCATGTCCGGCGTCGTGGTCGCGACGATGATGAGATCGACCTCCGCCGGCGTGAGCCCGGCCGCGTCGAGCGCGTGGCGCGACGCCGCGAGCGCGAGGTCGGAGGCGCTCTCGTCATCGGCGGCGATGTGGCGCTGCCGGATGCCGGTGCGCGTGCGCACCCACTCGTCGCTCGTGTCGACGCCGCGAC
>DATLIR010000083.1:0-15664 GCA_035539315.1 Casimicrobiaceae bacterium | reverse complement strand
CGCCGGCTGCTATACCGCGGACGACGCCGTGCGTACGCTGCGCCTCGCGCGCGAGCTCCTCGACGGCCATCGGCTGGTCAAGCTCGAGGTGCTGGGCGACGCGCAGTCGCTCTACCCGGACGTGCGCCAGACGATCGCGGCGGCGGAGACGCTCGTGCGCGACGGGTTCGACGTGATGGTCTACACGTCCGACGACCCGATCGTCGCGCGCGAGCTCGAGGCGATCGGCTGCGTCGCGATCATGCCGCTCGCGTCGCTGATCGGCTCGGGGATGGGCATCCTCAATCCGTGGAACCTGAAGCTGATCCTCGAGCGGGCCAAGGTGCCGGTGCTGGTCGATGCGGGCGTGGGGACGGCGTCCGACGCCGCGATCGCCCTGGAGCTGGGCTGCGCGGGCGTGCTGATGAACACGGCGATCGCGCTCGCGCGCGAGCCGGTGCGCATGGCGCGCGCGATGAAGCTCGCCGTCGAGGCGGGGCGCGAGGCGTACCTCGCCGGGCGCATGCCGCGCAAGCTCTACGCCGCTCAGCCCAGCTCGCCGACGTCGGGGCTGATCGGATGAGGGCGCGTCGCGGTCTCGCCGCGATCTCGGTCGCGGCGCTAGCGAGCGTCGCGCTCGCCGTCCCGCCGACCCGCGACGAACTCGCGCAATGGTGCGCCGAGGCCGAGGACATGGCGCACTGCGGGCGCCTCATCGAGCAGCAGCAGTTGAAGCGGCTGCCGGGGCTCGCGAAGCGCGAAGGCGTCGACCTGAAGATCGCGCTGTTCCCGTCCGGAACCGCGACGTTCAGCGACGTCGAGAACCCGCTCCAGCCGCTGTCCTATTCGCTGTTCGACTCGATCGACGCGATCAACGCGGTGCTGCTGTTCAAGACCGACGGGGAGCGCACCACGTTCATGCTGCTGCAGCGATCGGGCAACCGGTCGGTCGAGCTGCCCTCGGAGCCGGCGCTCTCGCCCGATCGCCAGCGCCTGGCGACCGCGGATTTCTGCGCCGCGCGCTGCGCCAACGAGCTCGCGGTGTGGCGCGTCACGCGCGAGGGCGTCGCGAAGGAGCTGGCCTGGCGCTCGCCCGAGGACTGGTCCGACGCGACGCCGCGCTGGAAGGACGCCGAGACGGTCGTCGTCGACTACACGACGGCTGCCGACGGCACGCCGCGCACGCTCGAGCGCAAGCTCTCGCAGGGCGGCTGGCTCACGCCCCGCTAGGCGTCGCGCCCGGCACGCCGGCGCGCGCGTCCCACCGCCCCCGCATGCCTCCGGCCGACACACCCGACGTCGTGCGCCGTCCCGTGCGCAGCTACGTGCTGCGGCAGGGCCGGCTCTCGCCCGCGCAATCGCGCGCGCTCGAGACGCTCGGCACGCGATACGTGCTGCCCTTCGCGGCGGCCGCGCTCGATGCCGCCCAGGTGTTCGGCCGGCGCGCCCCGGTCGTGCTCGAGATCGGCTGCGGCATGGGCGAAACCAGCGCGGCGATCGCCGCGGCGCAGCCGCAGACGGATTTCGTCGGCGTCGAGGTGCACGGACCGGGCGTGGGCGCGCTGCTCAATCGCATCGAGGCCGCGAAGCTCGCGAACCTGCGCGTGATCCAGCACGACGCGGTCGAGGTGGTCGACGCGATGATCGCCGAGCGCTCGCTCGCCGGCATCCACGTGTACTTTCCCGATCCCTGGCCGAAGAAGCGGCACCACAAGCGCCGCCTGCTCAAGCCGGCGTTCGTGCAGGCGCTCGCGCGCCGTCTCGCGCCGGGCGGCTACCTGCACGTGGCCACCGACTGGGCGCCCTACGCCGAGGAGATCCTGATGGCGCTCGGAAGCGAGCCGCTCCTCGTCAACACCGCGCAGCGCTACGCGCCGCGGCCCGCGTGGCGCCCGCAGACCAAGTTCGAGACGCGCGGGCTCAAGCTCGGCCACGAGGTGTTCGACCTCGTGTTCCGGCGCGAGGGTTGAACGACGCTGCGCGCTGCCCGTCGCCGCGGCGTGTCTCCGCGTACTGCCGCGCGCCGCGGAATTCCGGCTTCGCGCGTTTCTGCCGGAACACGCGGACGTCGTCGTCCGGTCGCGCTCTAGCCCGCCGACCGCGGCGCGCGGCCATCGACGCCGAGCAGGCCCGCGAGCGCCCGCTTCGCGGCCTCGCGCGAAAAGTGGCGACGGATGTTGTCGACCCCGGCCTTCGACAGCCGCGTCCACAGCGCCTCGTTGCCGTACGCGTCGATGATCGCGTCGGCGAAGGTCTGCGGATGGTCGGCCACCAGCACGTCGATGCGGTTCGCGAGGTGCATGCCCTCGACCGCCGTGGACGTCGCGACCACCGGTACGCCGTAGCTCATCGCCAGGTTCACCTTGCCCTTGACGCCCGCGCCGTAGCGCAGCGGCGCGATCGACAAACGCGCCGAAACGAACAGCGGCTCGATGTCGTCGACGTGGCCGGCCACGACGATATCGCGCGTGGCCATCGCGCGAAGGCTCGCCGGCGGATCGTCGCCGACGATCGTCGTGACGACGCCGTGCAGGCGCCCGCGCACCAGCGGCAGCACCTCGCGCGCGAACCACAGCACGCCGTCGGCATTGGGCGGATGCCGGAACCCGCCGATGAACACGATGCCCGACCGGTCGGCGAACGGTCGCCCGCGGGCCATCGGCTCGTGGATGTTGGACAACACGTCGACCCGCGCGGCCGGCTCGAGCTGCACCAGGAGGTCGCGCTCGACCGGCGAGACGACCAGCGTGACGTCTGCGCGGCGGACCACGTCGAGCTCCTGCTCGCGTTCGCGGTCGATCGACGCGGGCGCGGCGCTGTGGTCGAGCAGCGCCTGGCGCTCGGCGCGCAGGAAATGGAGGTCGACGGTGTCGAATACGGCGCGCGCCTGCGGCGCGAACCGGCGCACCGCGTCGAGGTGCTTCGACGCGACGTAGTGGCGCGACAGCACGATGACGTCGAACTCGCGGCCGCGCTTGGCGAGGAGCTCGGCGACCGACGAGACCCACGGTTTGTACACGACCTCGACGCCGCGCTCCTGCAGCGCGGAGACGTAGGGCTCGCGGTACTCGAGGTTGTCGGCGACGAACGTCGCCTTGCCGCCCAGCTCGCCCACCAGCTCGAGGATCGCCTGCATGCGCATCGAGCCCGAGTCGCGGTCGGGCGTGAGCATGTTGGCGTCGATGACCAGCACGCGACGGTTCGCCGCTCGATCGGCCTCGAGCGCGGGATTGTCGCCGTTGGATCGGTGCGTCGCGAGCTCGACCGACCAGCGCTGGGCGAAGGTCTTGCGATTGACCGCCTGGAAGCGCTTGACGCCGGCCGTCTCGTCGGTGCCCGCGGTGGCACCCTCGAAGTGCACGACCATCGCGGCGGGCTGGTAGCGGACCGCGCGGCCGGCCGCGCGCACGGCGAACGCGAGGTCGGTGTCCTCGTAGTAGGCGGGCGTGTAGCGTGCGTCGAAACCCCCGAGCGAAGCGAACAGCGCGCGCGGAATCGCGAGGCAGGCGCCCGAGCAATAATCGACGCGGCGCACGTAGTTGTATTCGGGCCGGTCGGGGTCGTCGTCGCGGCCCACGTTCCAGGCCGAGCCGTCGCGCCACACGATGCCCCCGGCCTCCTGGAGCCGGCCGTCAGGGTAGACGAGCTTCGCGCCGACGAGCCCGGTGTCCGGAAAGCGCGCGAAGGTGCGCTCGAGCGCGTCCAGCCATCCCGGCGTCACGATCGTGTCGTTGTTGAGGAACACGACGAGCTCCCCGCGCGCATGCGACGCGCCGAGGTTGCACGAGGCGATGAAGCCGCCGTTGCGGTCGGGGCGCAGGAAACGGACGCCGGTCACCGGCGCGAGCGCCTTCTCGAGCGGCTCGGGCGACGCGTCGTCCACGACGATCACCTCGACGCGATCGTGCGGCACGGTCGCGTGAACGCTCGCAAGGCAGGTGAACGTCGCGAGCGGTTGGCCGTACGCCGGGATGACCAGCGTCACGCGCGGCGCGGCCGCCGGCGCGAAGGCGAGCGGAGCGATCCGGGTCTCCGCCGACCAGGTCCGTCGCACCCGCCGCACGGCGAAACCGCGTCCGCGCACCTTGTCGCGCACGCGGCGCATCAGTGCCGCAGGCCCCTGCTCCTTCAGGATCGTGTACGCCGTGGCGGACTGGCGAGGCAGTTGGCGCAGCGCCGCGGGCCACTGGGCAAAGCGCGCGCGCGCGATGCGCGCCTGCATGAGCACCCCGCGCAACGGCGCGGTGACCTTCCAGCTCGTCGACGACTCCAGTGCCGCGATGCGCTCGCGCGCCTGGACGACCTCGCGCTCGAGGCCGGCCCGGTCGCGCGCGATATCGGCGAGCTTCGCATCGGCGGCAACCGCGCGGCTCACCAGTTCGGCCTTCGCCTGCGCTTCGCCGCGCAGCGCACCGGCGCGCACCAGCTCCTCGAGCGACAGCGCGGGCCGATCGTCGGGCGGCGCCGTCAGGTGGCGCGGCTCGAGCGGGGGAAGCGCGGCGCCGGCGGCGACCGGGGGCGCGGTCCACGCCGCAACGAGGCGATCGACGTAGACGGGCCAGTCGAAGTGCTGCGGCGAGCTCGTGGCCGCATGCTCGCGGCGCGGCGCCGCGGCGAGCAACGCGTCGTTCCACGCCTGCGCAGGGGCATTCCAGGGGACGAGCGTCGCGTGGGCGACGCCAGCCAGACGCTCGGCGAGCGCACCGAGCGACGCGGCGACGATCGGGCGACCGGTCGCGATCGCGTCGGAGAGCGTGTACGACCACGCCTCCGGCACCTGGGCGGCGAACAGGACGACATCGGGCGACTCGGCGGCGATCAGGCGCGGCAACTCGCCCTCGGCATATTCGCCGGTCATCGAGATCAACCCCGCCGGCAGCGGCGGCAGCGGCGCCTCGGTCGAGCCGAGGATGCGGAACGCGAGCGGCAGGCCGCGGCGCTCGGCGTCGCGCGCGCAGGCGACGACGACGTCGAAGCCCTTCACGCGCGTGAGGCGTCCCAGGATCGCCACGCGAAGCGACAGCGGCACCGGCGTCGCGCGCCGTTCGGGATGCGGCCACACGTCGATGGCGACGCCGGGGAAATGCCGCGCGAAGCGGCGGGCGCCGTCGTGCGTCGGCGCGATCACCCGCACCGGGCCGGCGAATGCGGCCCGAAACGCATCGCGCCATTGCGGCACGTCGAGGGGCCACTGGGCGGGGAGGCGCGAGACGCAGTCGTCGCATTCGCCTCCGGGCGCGCCGCAATAACGGCCCTCGCCGCGGTCGAGGTGGTAGCGCGGGCAGTAGGGATACGCGTCGTGCAAGGTCACGTCGAGCGGCACGCTCAGGTCGGACGCGAGCCCGAGCACCTCCTGCGGCAGGGCGTCGACGTGATGCAGGTGCACGCGCGCGACGCCGATGGCGCGCAGCAACGCCACCAGCGTCGCGCGATCGCGCGGCAGGGCGAACCACAGGTCGAGTCGCTCGCCGGCGCGCGACCACGCGATGCGCACCACGCCGCGCGCGGCAGGCATGAGCGTGAGGACCTCCGCGCGATCGGCGAGCGCGGCCGCGAGCTCGTCGACATGGCGTCGCACGCCGCCGCCCCAGCCGTGCGTGACCAGCAGCACGCGCGGCAGCGACGAGGTCGCGAGGCGCTTCAGCGTCGCGGCGGGAGGATCGGTGGGCACGTCGACATCCGGATCGGAGGGTCTTGCCGCGCGATCCGGGTCGGGATCCTGCCGGGGGTTCGCGCTGGTCGGGATTGTAACGGGCGGGCGGCGCGGCCGGCGGCGCTCGTGCTCAGTCGCGCAGGCTCACCACGACCGGCTGGTGATCGGACCATCGCGTGTCGACGTCCACGGCGACCGAGCCGATGCGCGCGGCGAGCTCGTCGCTCACGAACACGAAGTCGCAGGCGATCGGCACCGAGCCGGCGTCGTAGGACTCGTGCAGGTTGAAGGTCGCCGGCTGCGGCGTCGTGCCGTGCACCAGCCGCCACGCGTCGTGCAGCCGCGACGTGCCGTCGTCGAATGGCGCGAGCATCGCCGCGTGCTCCGGATCGCCGGCTGGCAGGTTGAAGTCGCCGGTGACGATCGTCCCGCGAGGGGAGGGATGCACCTGGAACGGCCCGCCGTCGTCGCGCGCCGCGCTGCCGAGGCGTGCGTGCCCGTGGCCCTCCTGGTGGATCTCGCGCAGCCGCCGCACCTGGGCGGCACGTTGCGGCTGCGACCAGTACTCGAGATGCGTCGTCACGACGCGGACCAGTCCAAACGGCGCGGCGACCACCGCTTCGACCGCGACGCGCGGCATCGACGCCACTGACGGATCGACCGGCCAGGGCAGCGCGTGGCGGCGGACCTGCCGCACCGGGTAGCGCGACGCGATCGCGTTGCCGAAGCGGCGCCGGCGGCCATCGTCGCCCGGATGGTCGGCCCCGACGCCGTGGACGATCGTGTAGCCGGGCAGCAGTCGGGCGAGCGTCGCGAACTGGTCGCTGTCGTCGTTGCCCGCCAGGCGGGGATCGGGGAAGTGGTCGGCGAGCTCCTGCAGGCACAGCACATCGACGTCGGCGAGCGCGCGCGCATGCGCGATCACGCGCGGCGCATCGACGCGGCCGTCGAGGCCGCGGAACCACTGCACGTTCCAGGTGACGAGGTTCAACGGATGCCGGCGCGCATGAACGACGCGACGAACTGGCGCTGGAACAGCAGGAACGCGACCAGCAGCGGCGCGGTGGTGAGGAGCGTCGCCGCCGTGATGATCGACCAGTCGATGCCCTGGTCGGTCGACGCGAACACCTGCAGGCCCACGGTGACCGGGCGCGACTCGACCGAGTTGGTGATGATGAGCGGCCACAGGAAGTTGTTCCAGTGATAGCTCACGCTCACCAGCGCGTAGGCGAGGTAGGTCGGCCGCGCGAGCGGCACGTAGACCTTCCACAGCACCTGCAGCGGCGTGCAGCCCTCGACGCGCGCCGCCTCGTCCAGCTCGCGCGGGATGGTCTTGAAGGTCTGGCGCAGCAGGAAGATGCCGAACGCGCTCGCCATGTACGGCAGCCCGATCGCGAGGATCGTGTCTTTGATGCCGAGCCAGGTCATCGTGCGGTAGTTCTCGACGATGAGCACGTCGGGCATGATCATCAGCTGCACCAGCACCAGCGCAAACAGCACGTTGCGGCCGGGGAACTCGAAGCGGGCGAACGCGTAGGCGGCGAGCGTCACCAGCACGAGCTGCGCCGCCAGCACCATCGCGCACAGGATCACGGTGTTGAGGAAGTAGCGCGCGAACGGCGCGGCGTTCCACGCCTTGGCGAAGTTGTCGAGCGTGAGCGGTGCCGCGAGCGCGAGCCGCGTCGAGAATTCCGCCGGGTGGAAGGCGGTCCAGAACGCGTAGAGCAGCGGCAACACCCACAGGAAGCCGAGCAGCCATGCGGCTGCGGTCTCCAGTACGCGCGCCATCCCGCGCGCGTCATAGACATGCGTCGCCGTATTCACTGGTAGTGCGTCCTGCGCCCGAGCACGAAGAACTGGAACAGCGCGGTGAGCCCGAGGATCGCGAGCAGCACCATCGTGAGCGCCGCCGCGTAGGCCGAGTCCCAGAAGCGGAAGCCGATCTCGTAGACGTAGTAAAGCAGCAGCGCCGTCGCGTTGTCCGGACCGCCGCGCGTCATCACGACGATGTGGTCGACCAGCCGGAACGCGTTGATGACCGCGTTGACCAGCACGAATAGCGTCACCGGCATCAGGAGCGGGAAGGTGACGCGCCGGAAGTAGTACCAGCGCGACGCGCCCTCGATCGCCGCCGCCTCGGCGAGGCTCGGCGACATCGACTGCAGCGCGGCGAGGTAGAAGATCATGAAGAAGCCGGCTTCCTTCCAGATCGTCACCGCCATCAGCGCGACCAGCGCGGTCGACTTGCTGCCCAGCCAGTTGTGGCTCGCGAAACCCATCCCCTTGGTGAGCTGCTCGAGCAGCCCGTACTCGGGCGTGTAGAAGAACATCCAGATGTTGGCCACCGCGATCATCGGCAGCACGGTCGGCGTGAAGTACGCGAGGCGCAGCAGGCCCCGGCCGGGGACCTTGCCGTGCACCCACACCGCCATCAGCAACGCCAGCGCGATCGACACCGGGATCGTGCCGAGCGCGTACCAGAAGTTGTTGGTCAGCGCCTGCCAGAAGATCGGATCCTCGACGAGCTGCGCGTAGTTGTCGGCGCCGACCCATACGGCGGGTCGGTTGCCCTTCGGCGTCGACAGGAAGCTGTGCCAGAGGTTGGCGACGGCCGGGTAGTGCGTGAAGAGCACGAGCAGGATCATCGCGGGCGCGAGGAGCAGCCACGCGTAAAGCCATTCCCTGGTACGCGTCATTGGCGAACGGCGGCCACGCCTTCAACCATCGCGCTGCCGCCCTTCCGAGCGCCCCTCACCCCAGCCTTCTTCCCGCGATTCGGGGAGAGGGAGCCCTTCGGTCGATGCGTCGTTCGCCATCGACCGTCGTGTCGATGCGAGCCCGATTCCCTCCCCCGCATCGCGAGGGAGAGGGTCAGGGTGACGGGACGCCGCACGGACGCTACTTGTAGGTCCGCAGCAGCCGCTCCGCCTCGCGCTGCGCGTCCTTCATCGCGACCTCCGGCGTCTTGGTGCCCGTGAGCGCCGCCTGCAGCCCGTCGTTCAGCGCCTTGGTGACGCGCTGGTTGTCGTGCGTCGACAGCTCCGCCTTGGCAAGCGGCAGCTGGTCGCGCGCGACCGCCGCGGCCGGGAAGCCCGCGACATAGCTCTTCATGACGGGCGTATCCCACGCGTCGGTTCGCACCGCGACGTACCCGGTGTCGATACCCCATTGCGCCGCACGTCCGGGCGTCGTCACCCACTTGATGAACTTGAACGCGGCCTCGCGCTGCGCCGGCGTCGACTTCTTGAACAGGTAGAAGTTGCCGCCACCGGTCGGGCTGCCGCGCTGCTTGCCCGCGGGAAGCATCGCGACGCCGAAATCGAACTTCGCGTTGTTCTTGACGTTGGTGAGGTTGCCGGTCGTCGTCCACACCATCGCGACCTTCTTCTCGAAGAAATCCTTCGGCGTCGTGCCCCAGTCGACGATGCCTTCCGGATGGACCTTCTGCTTCTTCACGAGATCGACCCAGTAGGTGAGCGCTTCGATCACCTCGGGGCGATCGTAATAGGTCTGCGTGCCCGCCGGGTTCATCAGGTTGGTGCCGGCCTGGATCGCGAGCGCCTGGAACAGCCAGTAGGGAAAACCCGACGACGGGATCTGTATCCCCCACTGCGTCACGTTGCCCGACGCATCGCGCTTGGTGAGCTTCTGCGCGTACTCGGCCTGCTCGCGCCAGTTCTGCGGCGGACGATTCGGATCGAGCCCCGCCTCCTTGAACAGCTCCTTGTTGTAGTAGAGGACGATGGTCGAGCGCTGGAACGGGATGCCCCAGGTCTTGCCGCCGGTCTGGCTGTTCTCCATGAACGCGGGGTAGAAGCTGCGCAGCCACGCGCGGTCCTCGTCGGTCTTGATCAGCTCGTCGAACGGGACGATCGCGTCCTCGTCGATCAGCGTGTACATGTCCGTCGACAGCAGGATCGACGTGACCGGCGGGTCGCCGCTCTTGACCGCCGTGAGCGCCTTGGTCATCGAATCCTGGTAGGTGCCGGTGTAGATCGGCTTCACCTTGATGCCGGGGTTCTCCTTTTCGAAGTCGGCGGCCATGCCGTCGACGATTTTGGTGATCGGCCCGCTGACGGCGACCGGATAGAAGAACGGGACCTCGACCTGCGCCGCGGCGAGCGCGGGGACGAGCGCGGCGAGCACGGCGAGCGTCCACAGCCGGAAGCGACATTTCATGATGACCTCCTCCTCAAATCGTCGATCCTGATCACTCGAATCGGCTGGCCCTGCCAGCGATTCGGTTCACTCTCACACCGGCGAACCGCAGGGGGTGCCTTTCGCCGAATCCGTTACGCCAGCATCGTCTGGCCCGACATGCGATCGGCCGGCGCGTGTCGCTTGCCGTCCGGCCCGAAGAAATGCTGCGCGCCGCCCGACCACTCGAGCGACGACGTGTCGCCGCGCGCGAGCGCGGTGCTGCCCGCGACGCGGACGGCCACCGGCGTCGCGCCGACGCGGCACGCGATCAGCGAGTCGCCGCCCAGGTACTCGACGCTCTCGACGGCCGCGGGAACGCCTCGTCCCTGGACCAAGCGGATGTGCTCCGGCCGCACGCCGAGCATGCCGCCGGCGCAGTCTCGCGGCGCCACGGCGGGACCCGCGGTACCGTCGACCACCGCCCCGCCGTCGCCGCCGACCAGCGGAAGCAGGTTCATCGGTGGCGTGCCGATGAAGCGCGCGACGAACGCATTGGCCGGCGTCTCGTAGAGCTCGACCGGCGTCCCGTTCTGCTCGATCTTCCCGCCGTTCAGCAGGATCACGCGGTCGGCCATCGACATCGCCTCGACCTGGTCGTGCGTGACGTAGACCATCGTGATGCCGATCTTGCGCTGCAGCGCGCGGATCTCCTGGCGCATCTCGGCGCGCAGCTGCGCGTCGAGGTTCGACAACGGCTCGTCCATCAGGCACACCGGCGCGCGCGCGATGATCGCGCGGCCGAGCGCCACGCGCTGCTGCTGCCCGCCCGAGAGCTGCGACGGCTTGCGGTTGAGCAACGCGGTGAGCCCGAGCAGCTCGGCCGTCTCGGCGAGCCGCCGCGTGCATTCGTCGGGCGCGACCTTGCGCACGCGCAGCCCGAACAGGATGTTCTCGGCGACCGACAGGTGCGGGAACAGCGCATAGGACTGGAACACCATGGCGATGCTGCGCTGCGCCGGCGGCAGCCGCGTCACCTCGCGCCCGGCGATCCGGATCGTGCCCTCGTCGGCGATCTCGAGGCCGGCGATCAGGCGCAGCGTCGTCGACTTGCCGCAGCCGGAGGGCCCGAGGAGCACGGTGAGCGTCCCCTCGTCGACCGAGAAGGACAGGCGATCGACCGCCCGCACCCGGCCGTCGCCGGTCGGCCAGTGCTTGCTCGCGCCTTCGACGACGATCGCGGACACGCGGGGTTTTCGGTCGGAAATTGCGACGGTGACCGCGCGCGCCGGGGTTCCTGGTTGCCCCCGACCGCATGCCCGCGGCGAGGCGCCGATCATAGCAAAGGCCTCCGGGCGCCGCCACGGCAGGGCCGCCCGTTCGACGATGCACGTGCAACGCGCGTAGGATGCCTTCGGCGACACGCAATCGCGTGTCGCGCGAGCAACCGACGCATCCCACCCCCGAGAAGAGGACACCATGAGCGCGCTTCGTAGTGGCATCGCCACCGCCGTGATGGGCTTGATGGGATTGACCGGGTGCGCGACGACGATGGCGCCGACCGCGTCCGCCATCGACAACGCGTCGATCGGCCAACCCGCGTTCCGCGAGCACCGGGCCACCTACGGTCTCGTCTACCGCCTCCCGAAGGACGTGACCGACGTCCTCGACAACCGGATCTACCCGCCGCTGCGCGAGCGGCTCGTCGCGCTCGGACTCGCCGACGAGGCGCGCACTTTCAACCTGCAGCACGTGACGGTCGTCCACATTCACAACGCCGACCCGGGGACGCCCCGCCGGATGCTCGCCGCACTGAAGAACGCCCCGCCTGTGCTCGCGGTGACGCTGAAGAACTTCTACAACACCGAAGCCGCCGCTGGCGCGGGCGCGCCGTGGTGGTTCGACCTCGGCATCGTGAAGTCCGGCCAGGGCTACACCGACATGATGGCGTACAACGTGGTCGCGACCGCGGCGCTGACGCCGCTGCGCGATGGGCCGCTGCCCCGCGTCACGGGTCCGGTCTACGCGAAGATGGGCGACGCCGCGAAGGAGCTGGTGCAGACCGTCGGCGTCAGCGGCGTCAACGTGATGAAGGACGGCAAGCCGACCGCGTCGCACAATCCGCACAACACGCTGGTGTACAGCATGACGCCTTACGACGCCCGCGTGCAGGCCGCGATGAAAAACGTCGCGGACGAGATGAACCGCGTGCTGCCCGACGGCATCAACACGCAATTCAGGGACGTCTCGATCGTCGAGATCGGCTTCATGGGCAACGTCGTGCGCGAGTTCTATCGCATCAGCCTGGCGGATGGCTCCGCCTGGGACACGACCAGCGGCAAGGCCGTGGTGATCGGCAGGTAGGGCCCCGGGCAACCGTTCCGTCGACGGGCCGCGCGCACGTGCGTGGCCCGGACTTCGCGTCCGCTGCGCCCGCTAGCCGAACAGCGCGGTGAGCCCCGCGCCCGGATCCGGCACGCGCATGAACGCCTCGCCGACCAGGAAGGCGTCGACGCCGCGGCTGCGCATCAGCGCCACGTCCTTGGGCAGCGAGATGCCGCTCTCGGTCACGACGCGGCGGCCCGGCGGAATGCGCGGCAACAAGTCGAGCGTCGACGACAGCGAGACGTTGAAGGTCTTGAGGTTGCGGTTGTTGATGCCGATCAGCGGGGCGTCGGTCGCGAGCGCGCGGTCGAGCTCGCCGGCGTCGTGCACCTCGACCAGCACGTCCATGCCGAACTCGCGTGCGCGCGCGGCGAAGCGCTCGAGCTGGCCGTCGTCCAGCGCGCCGACGATCAGAAGGATCGCGTCGGCGCCGAGCGCACGCGACTGCGCGACCTGGTAATCGTCGACGATGAATTCCTTGCGCAGCACCGGCAGCGTGCAGGCGGCGCGCGCGTCGACGAGGAACGCGTCGGAGCCGTGGAAGTACTTGGCGTCGGTCAGCACCGACAGGCAGGTCGCCCCGGCGCGCTCGTAGGACGCGGCGATCTGGGGCGGATCGAACGATTCGCGCAGCACGCCCTTGCTGGGGCTCGCGCGCTTGATCTCGGCGATGACCGCAGGCTTGCCGCTCGCGATGCGCGCCTCGATGGCGCGCGCGAAGCCGCGCGGCGGCGGTGCCGCGCGAGCCGCCTCGGCCAGCTCGTCGTAGGGCCGCGCGAGCTGCGCCGCGATGACCTCCTCCGCCTTGTCGGCGACGATGCGCGCGAGGATGTCGGTGCGCCTGGCGTCCATGCGGCGCGTCAGCCCCGGGTGCGAAGCTTCTGCGTCATCGACACGAACGCGTCGAGCTTCCGGCGCGCGGCGCCGGAGGCGATCGCCGCGCGGGCGCGCTCGATGCCCTCGCCGATCGTCGCCGCGACGCCGGCCGCGTAGAGCGCGGTACCGGCATTGAGCACGACGATCTCGCGCGGCGTGCCGTCGACGTCGGAGAGCGACTCGAGCACCATCTCCTTGGACTCCTGCGCGTCGGCGACCTTGAGTCCGCGGTGCGACTTCATCGCCATCCCGTAGTCCTCGGGATGGATCTCGTACTCGCGCACCTCGCCGTCCTTGAGCTCGCCCACCATCGTGGCGGCACCGAGCGACACCTCGTCCATGCCGTCGCGCCCGTAGACCACCATCACGTGCTTCGCGCCGAGGCGCTGCAGCACGCGCACGTGGATGCCGACGAGGTCGGGGTGGAAGACGCCGATCAGCTGATTCGGCGCGCCGGCGGGATTGGTGAGGGGGCCGAGGATGTTGAAGATCGTGCGCACGCCGAGCTCGCGCCGGACCGGCGCCGCGTGCTTCATCGCCGCATGGTGCGACGGCGCGAACATGAAGCCGACGCCGGTCTCGCCGATGCACTGGGCCACGGCGCCGGGCGACAGCATGATGTCGGCACCGAGCGCCTCGAGGACATCGGCGCTGCCGGACTTGGACGACACCGACCGCCCGCCGTGCTTCGCCACGCGCGCGCCCGCGGCCGCCGCGACGAACATCGATGCGGTCGAGATATTGAACGTGTGCGACGCGTCGCCGCCGGTGCCGACGATGTCGACCAGGTTGTCGGTGTCGGGCACGACGACCTTGATCGCGAATTCGCGCATCACCTGCGCCGCCGCCGCGATCTCGCCGACGGTCTCCTTCTTGACGCGCAGGCCCACCGTCAGCGCGGCGATCATCACCGGCGTGACCTCGCCGCTCATGATGCGTCGCATCAGCGACAGCATCTCGTCGTGGAAGATCTCGCGGTGCTCGATCGTGCGCTGGAGCGCGTCCTGCAGCGTGATGGACATCGAAGCCTCCGGCCCGGACGGGTGTCAGGCGGCGAGGAAGTTGGCGAGCATGCGCTTGCCATGCTCGGTGAGGATCGCCTCGGGATGGAACTGCACGCCCTCGACCGCGTGCTCGCGGTGGCGCACGCCCATGATCTCGCCGTCGTCGGCGCGAGCGGTCACCTCGAGCTCGTCGGGGAGGCTCGCCGGCTCGATCGCGAGCGAGTGGTAGCGCGTCGCCTGGAACGGCGAGGGCAGGCCCGCGAAGACGCCCGCGCCGTCATGGGCGATCGGCGAGAGCTTTCCGTGCATCACGTGCTGCGCGCGCACGATCTTCCCGCCGAACGCCTGGCCGATCGACTGGTGGCCGAGGCACACGCCGAGGATCGGCACGCGCCCGGCGAAGCGGCGGATGAGCGGCACCGAGATGCCCGCCTCGTTGGGCGTGCACGGCCCCGGCGAGACGACGATCTTCTCCGGTGCCCAGGCCTCGACCTGCTCGAGCGTGATCGCGTCGTTGCGATGAACGTGCACGTCCGCGCCGAGCTCGCCCAGGTATTGGACGAGGTTCCAGGTGAAGCTGTCGTAGTTGTCGATCATCAGCAGCATAGCTCGACCTAACCCATTGAAACCACGCGGGATCGATGGCGTGGATCGCTTCGCATGCCCCCAGGGGTGCCAAGGCCTTCAGGTGCTGCCCGCGCGGGAGGCGGGCGTCGTTCGGGAGGGATGGGCGTGGCGGACTACCGCCACCAGCGGGAGGAAGACGGGGAAGGTTTCCGGAGCCGCGATTGCCGCATGCGACGCATTCTACCAACGGATGGCGTTGCGGATTCCGGGCGACTACATTGCGGGTTGAACGCTGGCACCCCAGCCTCTGCACCGGGAGACCGATGGGAAGCTGCATCACACGGCGTCTTGCCCTCGGCATCGCCGTCATGGGCATCGTCGTGATCGCCGCCGCCGCCGCGCATGCGCAGGGCACCTACCCGCGACCGACGGTCATCATGGTCACGCACTCGAGCCCCGGCGGCGGAAGCGACGTCTTCGTGCGCGAGCTGGTGCGCCATCTCGGACCGGAGATGGGCGTGACGTTCGTGGTCGAGAATCGGCCCGGGGGAAGCGGCGCCAAGGCGATCGCCAGGGTCGCGCAATCGCCGCCCGACGGCTCGGTGTTCTACGTGACCACGCCCACCTACATCCAGACGACGCTGCTTTCCAAGCTCGATTTCGGCTATGACAGCCTCGACCCGCTGGTGACGCTGTTCCGCGATCCCGAGGTGCTGTACACCCGCACGCAGTCGTCGTTCAGGTCGCTGGCCGACGCCGTCGATCACGCCAGACGGACCGGCAGGGGCAAGTGGGGCGCGGCCAATCCCACTTCGCTCGAGCGCATCGCGCTCGAACAGCTGAACCGCGTGTCCGGTGCGCGCGCCGCCGTGGTGTCGCACGAAGGCGGCGGCGACATGATGATCAACGTGCTCAACGGTTCGCTCGACCTCGGGATCGGCGAGGTCCAGGAGATCCTGCCGCAGATCCAGGCGGGCCGCGTCAGGCTGCTCGCCGTGTTCGACGACAGCCGCCTCGCACGCTATCCGGACGTGCCGACGGTGCGCGAGCAGGGTTTCAACGT
>DATLIR010000082.1:0-10719 GCA_035539315.1 Casimicrobiaceae bacterium | reverse complement strand
CGACCGTCGCGCTCTGCGCGTTCGGCGGACAGTGATTCCGGGACGGCTTGACAAGCCTCGCGGCCGGATTTAAACTGAACCAAATGGTTCACTATCAAGCGCTCCGCCTCGACGACGTCTTCGGTGCGCTCGCCCATCCGGCGCGGCGCGCCGTGCTCTCGCGCCTAGAAGGTGGCGAGCGCACGGTCGGCGAGCTGGCCCGGCCGTTCGCCATGTCGCTCACGGCGCTCATCAAGCACCTGGGCATCCTGGAGGACGCGGGGCTCATCGAGCGCGAGAAGACCGGCCGCGTAGTGAGCTGCCGCCTCAAGCCGGGCGCATTGAAGGATGCGCGGGCGTGGCTCGACCGCCACGAGGCGTTCTGGAACGCCCGGCTCGACCGCCTGGGGGACTTCCTCGACCGCAAGGAGAACGACCCATGGACATCGCCACCGACGACAGGACCCGCCTCCACATCCGGCGGCACTACGCGCACAGCGTCGCCGTCCTCTACGCGGCGTGGACGGACGCGGACCAGATGAAACGCTGGATGGGGCCGGCCGACGGCTTCGGCGACGCGGAGATCACGATGGACGTTCGCGTGGGCGGACGCTATCGCTTCGTGATGCACGCGCCGGACGGGGAAATCCACCGCGTCGGGGGCGTCTTTCGCGAGGTCGTCGCGAACCGCAGGCTGGCCTTCACCTGGGCGTGGGAGAGCACGCCGGACCGCGAATCGCTCGTCACGGTCGAGTTCGCAGCGGTCGAGGAGGGCAGCGAGCTTCGGCTGACGCACGAGCGCTTCGCCGACGAAGACGCGCGCGACCACCACCTGGCCGGGTGGAACGGCTGCCTCGACCGGCTCGGCCGCTTCCTCGTTCGATGACCCGGCGCCGCGCGCGAGCGCGGCGCTGGCGTTCACCGACCCGGGCGCGACGCTCGTCGCGCCCGGGGTCCTGCGGCTTACGGGATGATCTGCGCGCGCACCTCGCCGCCCGGATGCTTGGCGCTGTGCACGTTCACGTACAGGTTGCCCCCCTTGAACGCGGCGTACTGCGCCTCGTTGAGCTTCGCGCCGGGCGGGGCTTCGAACGTGTTGTCCGCCGTCTTGGTGAACGGAACGATCACCGGACCGTTGGTGCCGGCGGCGCCGATGTGGATATGCGCGGCGGTTGCTTCCATGCCGCGGACGGAAATCTTCGCGCTGACGGTCATGTCCGGATTGATCGTGACCGATCCCGACCCGGTGGCCGCCGTGACGACGGCCGGGACCTCGCTGGCACCGACGAGAGCGACGGCCTTGGTGTTCGTCGAGGGCATCGACGTGCAGGCGGCCAGGGCGGCGAGGACGCCGGCCATGGCGAGCGCGCGAACGGTGGTGCGTGGGGTCCAGCGGGTGACGTTCATGGTGTTCTCCTTGTTGGGGTCGTGATGCGGCGCTCCGTACGGGGGCCTGCAGCGAACGATACGCTTTCGGCCCTCCGCCGTCAGGGTCGGCGCGCAGCCCGGGCCGGATCCGTCGATCGTGGGGGTATCCCGGGACGACGAGCCCAAGAGCCTCGGCGGCGTGCAAACAGCGCGCACCGGTGCTGCATTCCCGGTCCCCGGCACGATCCCGGAAGGGTGATGCGCGCGAGCGCTTGTCGACCCGCCTACGATCCCGCCGCGTGCCGGGCGGCGACGTAGCCGAACGTCATCGCCGGGCCGAGGTTGATGCCGCCCGCGGGGTAATGGCCGCCCATCACGTTCGCCTGGTCGCCGCCGACCGCGTACAGGCCGTCGAGCGGTGCGCCGGTGCCATCGAGCACGCGGGCGCTGGCATCGGTCGCCAGACCGGCGAAGGTCCCGAAGCTGCCCGGCAGCACCTTGATCGCGTAGAACGGCGGGCGCTCGATCGGCGCCACGCAGGGATTGGGGCCATGGTCGGCATCGCCGGACCCGCGGTTGAAGCGCGTGCTGCCGCGGCCGAAGGCCGGATCCTCACCGCGGCGCGCGCCGCGGTTGTACGCGTCGACGGTCGCGACGAACCCGTCCACATCGATGCCGCAGGCATGCGCGAGCGCCGCCAGCGTAGGGGCGCGCTCGAGGTAGCCGCTGGCCACGTACGGCCGCACCGGGAACGGGAACGGCTTCGACAGTCCGAACGGATAGCGGCGCTGGAACGCGTGGTCGCATACCAGCCACGACGCGACTTCGGCGCCCGGCGCGATCGCGGCGAGCATCGCCGTCACGTAGTCGTGGTAACCGTCGGCCTCGTTGCAGAAGCGCCGCCCGTTCGCCAGCACGCCGATGATGCCCGGCTTCCCGCGATCGACGATGTGCGGATGCAACCCGGTGCTGCCGTCACGGTAGCGCACGACCGACACCGGGCACCACGCGATCGGCGAGGCGACGTCGGCGAACAGCCGGCCGCCAGCTGCTTGGCCCAGTCGAATGCCGTCGCCGTCGACGGCGGGGGGCGGTAGCGCCCATGCCACGCCGCCGCCGGGCACGCGCGCGACCAGCTCGCTGCGCAGCCGCGCGTCGTGCGCGAAGCCGCCGGCGGCCAACACGACGCCGCGCCGCGCGCGGATCGTGTCGCGGCGCCCGCCCGACTGCACGACGACGCCGCGAACGGCGCCCCCTTCGCGGTGGAGCGCGACGGCCGGCGTCGACACGCGGATCCCGACGCCAAGCGCATCCGCTGAAACGATGAGGCGCGCGACGAGCGCGGGGCCGTTCACGAATTGCAGGCCCCGCCCATGGACCACGAGGTCGACGGCGTGCCGCGCGAGCCGCGCCGCGACGTGCCAGAACGCGCGCGCCGACCGCGTCGCATGCAGGAACCGTTGCAGGTCGGGCCCGGCCATGATGCCCATGCCGAACAACGCGGTCTCCGCCTTCTGGGCGCGCGTGATCGCGAGGAGCGAGCGCTTCATGCGCCGGGTGTCGAAGGGCCGCGGCGCGAGGGAGCGCCCGCCGGTGCCCGCGCCGGGCGTCCCGCCGTGGATGTCGGCGATGGCGGTACCGCTGACGAACTGCAGCGCGGTGCGCGTCTCGAGGAATTCGATCATCGCCGGGCCGTGCTCGAGCAGCGCGTCGACGCGCGCGGCGTCGAACTCGCGTCCCAGCTCGTGCTCGAGGTAACGTCGCGGAAGCGCGCGGTCCTCGACGACGCCATCGGCGCGCGCGAGCCGGTTGCACGGCACCCAGATCCAGCCGCCGGACCATGCGGTCGCGCCCCCGCAGACCGCATCCTTCTCGACGACGAGCACCGCCAGGCCGTGGGCAGCCGCGGTCACCGCAGCGGTGAGTCCCGCCGCGCCGGAGCCGACGACCACCAGGTCGAACTCGCGTTCCGGCACGGGCGCGGGCGGGGTCGCGTCGTGGCCCATGCGTCGCGGTCGGATCACCGGCGTACCGGCCGGTCGACGTCGAGGTAGATCCAGTAGCTCGCGAACACGTTCGGCCTAAAGCCCGCGACCCCCGGCTGCACGTCGTCGATCTCGAGCCTGAAGCACACCGGCTGCATCGGCATGCTAAGTGCGAGGACAGGGGAGGAAGGCATCACGCGCCGCCGATCGGAAAGCTCGCATCATGCCCAATCGCGGCGGTCGGCGCGTCGAATGGCGCGCGCAAGCCGCCTTGGCCGTGGAACGAGAGGCGGCGATGGGCAATTGGCGATAGGCGATAGGCGATAGGCGATGGACAACGCCTGGCCCACGCGACCGACTCATGACGCAAGGACGAAGCGCGTCGCAGACCTATCGCCTATCGCCCATCGCCGATCACCGCATTGGCCTTTCCGGCCCAGCGCGGTCAGCGTTCGCCGCCCCGGCCGCGCTTCTTCAGCATCTCTTCGCGCGCCTGCTGGGCGTGCACCGCGCCGATCGCGGTCTCGACTCCCTTCACTTCCTCGGGCGGTGGCAGCACGGCCGGCATTCCCAGCGAGGCGATCCACAGCTCGCGGAGCCACCCCTTGGTGTGATACAGGTGCTCGTCCTCCTCGTCCTCGATCTCCGCGTAGGCAAGGCGCAGCGCGTCTGCCTCCGCACCTTCGAGCTGCCCGGCGACGCGGCCGATCAGCTCCCAGTTCGCGTGGTCCTTGGTCTCGGCGAGGACCACGCATTCGGCCGCGGCGATCTGGGCTCCTTCGGGCGTTCCACGATCCCTGGCCATCGTAATGGCCGCGACGAGCGCCTCGCCCAGGTGGCGCACGACGGCGCGTCCCGGCGTCTCGGTATCGGGGTCGACGCCCAGCGCCTCGCACAGCGACTGCACCACCTCGACGTGGCGCTCCGTGTCCTCGAGGAAATGTCGCCATTCGTCGCGCAGGTCGTCGTTGAGCGCACACTCGACCGCGGACTCGTAGACCTCGACGCCGCATAGCTCGGTTTCGAGGGATTGAAGGAGCAACTCGTGGACCTGCTGGCGCTGGAGCGTCATGGGGACTCCGTGCGTTGAAGGTTCCGGCCAGGCGCGGCGCGCCGCTGCGCGCCAGGGACCGCAAGACGCCATGGTGCCGGCACGACACCGAACGCGCGCGAGGACGCACGCGCAATCGTGCGTCGGACGATGCCGACGCGACCTCGACGCCGGTCAGCGGTGCGCGAGCGTCATGCCTGCGCCGCGGCCGCGGTCACCCGGCGCCCTGGCGCAGCACCGGACCGAAGAGCTCGTTCATCAGGAAGGTCTCGAGCGCGGCGTTGTCCTCGGGACGCGCGGACAGGGTCACGTCGTGTCCGGAGCGGTCGGAGCGCCAGGTGAAGTCGCCGCGCTGCGTCTCGCGGATGATCGAGATCATCTTGCGCACGATCGCGAGGTCGATGGTCGGGTTGTCGCCCTTGCGCACCTCGATGCGCTGCGGCGCCTGCCGTCCGATATCGCTGTTCCAGCCGAAGAACCTGAACTCCGCGAAGTCGTAGCTCTTGAGCGTGATCTGGAACAGCCCGCCGCCGTTGCGCGGGTTGCCGGTCAGCGGCCGCGGCTCGTTGAGCGAGGCGAGGTTCTGCGCGATCGCGCGATCGCGCCGCGCGGCGTCCGCCTCGCGGCCGGGGCCGCTCGTCCCGCTGGGCGACTCGCCACGCGCTGCGCGCCGCGCGGCGATAAAGGACGACAGGTCGCCTTCCAGCGGCGCCGGCGACGGCCGCGTTTCGGTCCGCGGAGTGAGGCGCGGCTCGGGCGCGAGGGTCTCGACCGGCAGGGGGACGCGAAATGCGTCGGGCGACGGGTCGCGCGGGAGCGCGGCCATTGGCGGGATCGCCGTCCGCGGCGCCGGACGCTCCTGTCGCGGGAGCGGGACGCGTGGACGCGCCGGCGCGGGCTCGCGGGCGTCCTGCGGCGCCGATCGTGTCGCCAGCGCGACCGACAGCGGGGGGAGCTGCTCCTGCGATTCCTCGCCCGCCTGGCGCAGGTCGTTCAGGTGCGGCAGCAGCACGACGAGCGCGGTCGCGTGGACGAGCAGCGACAGGACGCCGGTGCGCCACAGGCGACGCTCGGCGCGCGACACGTCGTCGCGGACCGGAAGATCGTGCCAGGTGAGGGCGAGGCTCATGCGCTGGGGCGGTGAAGCGAACCCTAAGAATAATCCCGGGCCCGGGGAGGATGGCCCGGGTCCTTACGCTGACCCCGCCGCGGGGCGGCCGTTCCATGCGGCGCGTACGCGCACGCTACACTTGGCCCGCCGGGCGGCGCCTGCCGCGACGGGCCTGCCACCCCGCCCCGACCCGGTCCCCCCGGCGTGGGAGCGGGACAATCCGCATCGGGCGCCGGGCGCGCGACGATGGGTCTGCCCCCTCTCCACGCATCGCGGCGGGAGGTCCGGGGTGAGGGTCGTTTCGAACCGGGAGGGCCGACCATGTTCCTGCTCACGAAGAGCGGCGAGAAGGTGGCGTTGACGCCGCTCGCGACGCAAGTCGCGGTGTCGAAGCGGACGCGCAACGTGCGCGTCGAGGTGGACGCGGACCTGCGCCGCGACCCGGTCAGCACCGGCGCGCTGGTGTCGCGTGCGTCGCGCCGCGTGTTCGACCTCGGCAAGCGAAACGCGAAGGGCGCGGCCGCGCCGCCGCCGAAGGGACCGCCGCCGGTCACGTTCCGCGACGAGGCGAGCGGAGCCATCCGGGTCGTGTACCGCGAGATCGTCGTGCGCTTCGCGCACGACGTGGCGGCCCGGCGACGCAGCCGGATCTTGAGCGAGCTGGGCTTCGTCGTGCGCCGCCGCAATCGCTACGAGCGCGACCAGGTCGTCGTCTACCACCCGCAGCGCAAGTACGCCGGCGACGAGCTGCTCGAGATCGCCAACCGGTGGACCGCGCTCGACGAGGTCGTGTTCGCGACGCCCAACTTCGTCTCGCAGTACTGGCGCCAGGCGAGCCTTCCGCCGATCCGCCCGGAGCAATGGCACCTCGAGAACCACGGCGCCGCCGGCGCGAAGAGCGACGAGGACATCGACGTGCGCGACGCGTGGAAGCTCACGCGCGGCACGCCGTCGATCGTCGTCGCCGTGCTCGACGACGGCGTGGACATCGACCATCCCGACCTCAAGCCGCGCCTGTGGCGCAATCCCGACAAGAAGGCGCGCGACCGCCACGGCCGCGATTTCTTCCTGGCCGACGACGACGCGGGCCATTTCGACCCGCGCCCCAAGACCTTCCAGGACCCGTTCGACGACATGGAGCTCAACGACATCCACGGCACGCCGTGCGCGGGGGTCATCGCTGCGTCGGGCAAGCCGCACGGCGCGATCGGCGTCGCGCCGCGCTGTCGCGTGCTGGGGGTGCGGATCTTCCAGGCCGCCGCGCTCGCGCCCGACGAACGCGTCGCCGACGCGATCCGCTGGTCGGCGCGCCACGCGGCGGTATTGTCGTGCTCGTGGTCGGGCGGCTACAGCGCCGACCTGCACCAGGCGATCGAGGACGTCGCGACCCGGGGGCGCGGCGGGCTCGGCACGCTGGTGTTCTGCGCGGCCGGCAACAACGAGCACCAGCCGGTCGAGTACCCGGCGCGCGACCCGCTCGCGATCGCCGTCGGCGCGTCGACGGACGAAGGCAAGCTGGCGTGGTACTCCGCGGTCGGCAAGCAGGTCGCGTTCGTCGCGCCGTCGAACGGCGGCAAGCGCGGCATCTTCACCACCGATGTGTCGATCAAGCGCCGTGGCTTCAACCTCGGCAGCGCGGCGGCGGGCGGCGCGAACGGCCTGTACACCAACGAATTCGGCGGGACCTCGTCGGCGACTCCGCTCGCCGCGGGCATCGCCGCGCTGGTGCTGTCGGCGCGTCCGGACCTGACGCGCTCGCAGGTGCGCGGCGTGATGGAGGCGAGCTGCGATCGCATCGGCATCGGGTACGACGCGAGCGGCCACAGCGACCGGTATGGTCGCGGCCGCCTCAACGCGGGCAGGGCCGTGCAGGCGGCGCTGGCGCTCTGATCGCGTAGCGAGCCGTCAGGCGCGCGTGTAGTGCGACGCGGTGTTCGCCCAGGCCCGCAGCACGCCGGACGCCTTGGCGACGCGTGCGACGACGTCGGGGAGATAGTCGCGCGGCGTGTCGGCCGGCTCGAACACCGCCTGCTGCGATTCGAACGCGTTGCGGCGCTTGAGCCGCAGCCGCTGCGCGCGCGCGAACGCGTCGAGGTCGGCGTTGCTCGGCGCGACCTCGAAGCGAACCGTCACCTCTCCGGTCGGATAGTGGGCGACGCCGTCCTGGTCGCGCAGGACCGGCAGCACGACGTCATCGGCGTGGACCGAGCGCACGGCGGCTTCCCAGGCGCCGCGCGGATCGTTTCGCGTCGTCGTCCGCAACAGGTAGGTTCCGCTGGCCGGATCGACGAGCGTCCAGGCGCCTGCGGCGTCGGCGCCCGCGCGCACACGGGACGGCGCACGCCGGTGGCGGACGACGAATTCGTTGGGCGAGGGATCGAGGGTTTCCATGGGCCGACGCCTAGGCGGCCCGCCATTATCGCGCCGGCCGCGCGGGCGTGCGGGTGCGCTATCCTTGACGGTCCGTTCCCCCTTCGCCGCCCGCGCGCGCCGCGGTCTGCGGCATCCTCGTCCAGGAGTCCCGCGTGACCATCTCGATGTATCAGGTAAGCATCCCGCGCTTCATCCACATGCTGCAGAACCTCGCCGCGATCCTCGACAAGGCGAACGGCCATGCCGAAGCGCGCAAGATCGATCCGGCGACGCTGCCCAACGCGCGCCTGTTTCCCGACATGCTGCCGCTCGCGAGCCAGGTGCGCATCGCGTGCGACGCCGCCAACGGCGTGGCGACGCGCCTGTCGGGCGCCACCGGACCGACGTTCGAGGACGACGAGAAGACGCTCGCCGACCTCAAGACGCGCATCGACAAGACGGTCGCGTTCCTGAAGACGGTCAAGGCTGCGCAGGTCGACGGGACCGAAGCGAAGGAGCTCTCGGTCAAGGTCGGCGGGCAGGACACGAAGTTCAGCGGGGCGCAGTTCCTGCTCGCGCGCGCCATCCCGAACTTCTATTTCCACGTCGCGACGGCGTACGGCATCCTGCGCCACAACGGCGTCGAGATCGGCAAGCGCGACTTCCTCGGCAACACGACGGCTTCCTGAACCGTTCATCCAACCGAGGATCGGGTCGTGGCCCCGACCCGGGCCCGTGCGACGGGCTATGGCATAATCGCCACTGTACGATGTCAGGAATGCCGTCTGGCGGCCGGCGCCCCGGGCCCGCAGACTTCGCTCGCGTCACCACCACCACCACCACGAAAGAGGACCCAAGCGATGAAGCGATATCTGATCGAACGGAGCATCCCGGGCGTCGGCGGGCTCAACCACGAGCAGTTCAAGGGCGTCGCCGCGACGTCGAACCGGGCGCTCGAGAAGCTGCCGGGCAGGGTGCAGTGGGAGCAGAGCTACGTCGTCGACGACAAGACGTTCTGCATCTACATGGCGAATGACGAGCAAGCGGTGCGCGAGCATGCGCACCTGTCGGGGTTCCCGGCGACCAAGGTCACCGAGGTCCGCACCGTCATCGACCCGATGACCGAGCGCTCGTGAGGCGCGGGCGCCGCCGGGCCACCGTCCGGCGGTGTCTGCCTTTGCATCCCACCGTGGACACGGCATGACGATCGCCCCGACCTTCGCGAGCGGCCGCTTCTGCTGGCTCGACCTCGCCGCGACCGACGCCGATCGCGCGAAGCGCTTCTACGCCGATCTCTTCGGCTGGCGGGCGCACGAGCAACCGGCCAACGGCG
This sequence comes from Casimicrobiaceae bacterium, assembly GCA_035539315.1. Classification (GTDB taxonomy): domain Bacteria; phylum Pseudomonadota; class Gammaproteobacteria; order Burkholderiales; family Casimicrobiaceae; genus VBCG01. The sequence continues at coordinate 1,540 of DATLIR010000082.1, read as the reverse complement.
GCGCGTTCACGCGGCTCTCGCTCGCCGACTGCGACGTCGGCTCGCTCTACCCGTTGCGTCGCGGCCAGGTGGAGCGGGGCGTCCCGTCGCACTGGACGCCATACGTCTGCGTGGACGACATCGAGGCAACTGTCGGGCGCGCGGTCGCGCTGGGCGGCCAGCTTCTCGTGCAGCCCTTCGAGGTGTCCGGCGTCGCGCGCATCGCGCTCGTCGCCGATGCCGTCCGCGCGCGAGTCGGCCTGTGGGAGCCGGTCGCGACACGCGCCATCGCGGGCGCCCATGACTGAGCGTGCGCCACGCGCCAGGCGCCTGCCGGCCGCGCCGCTGCGCGCCGCACGCACCAAGCGAGACAGCGGCGAGCTCGACGTCACCGTCGTGCTGCTGGAGCAGGGCTACGCGTCGACCGCGATCGGGCCGATCGAGGTGTTCCATTCGGCGGGGCGCCTGTGGAACGCGCTGCTCGGCGATACGCCCGCGCCGCGGTTTCGCGTACGCACCGCCTCGATCGACGGCGGGCCGGTCACGAGCCTGTGCGACCTCGGCCTCGTCCCGGAATGCGGGATCGGCGATATTGCGCGGACCGATATCGTGATCCTGCCGGCGTCGGGGCTCGACGTGCAGGAACGGATCGCGAGGACCAGCAGCCTGCTGCCCTGGCTTCGGACAATGCACGCTCGCGGCGCGTACATCGCGGGCATCTGCAGCGGCGTCGCGTTCCTGGCCGAGGCCGGGTTGCTCGACGACCGGCAGGCCACCACGCACTGGGCGGTCGCCGACATCCTGCGGCAGCGCTACCCGAACGTCCGCTGGCATAGCGAGCAGTTCGTCACCGAGGACGGCCAGATGTTCTGCAGCGGCGGCGTCTATGCGTCGATTGACCTGTCGCTCTACCTCGTCGAGAAGCTATGCGGGCACGAGATCGCGCTCAAGACCGCGAAGTCGCTGCTCGTCAGCATGCCGCGGGGCCGTCAGTCCGGCTTCGCGACGCTGCCGCTGTCGCGCCCGCATGCCGACGCCAGGATCCGCAAGGCGGAGGAGTACCTGCAGCAGCATTTCGCCAATCCCGTCTCGATCGAGACGCTCGCCGGGCGCTTCGGCATGAGCGCGCGCAACTTCATTCGCCGGTTCAAGCTCGCCACCGGGAGCCTGCCGGGCTCCTATGTGCAGACGCTGCGCGTAGCCGCCGCCAAATCGATGCTGGAGAGGGGCAGCGAGCCGATCCAGTCGATCGGCACGACGATCGGCTACCAGGACGCCGCGTTCTTCCGGGCGCTGTTCAAGCGACACACCGGAATGACGCCGGCCGAGTACCGCCATCGCTTCGCCAGCCTGAACGTCGAGCGCGAGGCCGTCGTTGGCAGGGAGCCCGGCTGAGCGCGCGCCAGTGACGGCGGCGAGGCGCGACGCCGCTGCAACGTCGCTGCAGCACGACGGCCGTCAGCTCGTCGTCGACGCGCCAGCCCCTCGTTCAACATCACCGCCTCGCCGGCGAAGCGCATCACGCTCGTCTCGCCGGCGAGGCGGTGATGTTGAACGAGGG
>DATLIR010000081.1:0-3695 GCA_035539315.1 Casimicrobiaceae bacterium | reverse complement strand
CGCGTGCGGATCGAAGTTGGCCGGGCTGACCGGGATGCAGACGTTGTCCGCCTTGAGGTCGAGGTGGACCAGCTGCAGCTCGTGGATCGCGTCGAGCGCGATCAGGCTGTGGCGGGCGAGCGCCCACCAGTGGGCGCAGTCTTCGAAGACGTTGCGCAAGGTCGTGCCGTCGCGCTCGAGCGGCAGCAGCGTCGCCCAGTGGTCGACGGTGACGCCGGCGTCGAAAGTCTGGACCAGCGTCGCCCGGTCGGCCGCGCCGCGGTCGAAGCGGACGACGTCGGGCACCGGCTTGATGCCGTGGCCGACCAGGCGGGCGAGGATGCGCCACTCGCGCTCGGTCCACTCGCTGAAGTCGCCGGCGGCGGTGGCGAGGAAGCGCTTGGTATAGCGGCGCCGCTCGCCCGGCAGCGCGTGCTCGCGGAAGACCTCGACGTGGTCGCCGGTCACCATGCGCAGGCGGCCGCGGCCGAAGACGCGGTCGATGTCGGCCGGCGTCATCGCTCGCTCCTTTCCGTGTCGAAGGGGACGGCGGCGCGGCCGCGCCAGCGCGGGTTGCGCGGCTCGGGATCCGAACGATGCAGCAGCAGCACGGTCGCGTCGTCGACGCTGCCGCGATTGCGCGCGAGCGTGACCAGCGCCTGGCCGCGCTGCGCAAGCGAGACCGGCGCGCCGAGCACGCGGTACCAGTCCGCGCCTTCGAGGTGCTTGTGGATGCCGTCGCTGCAGAGCAGGAGCAGGTCGTCGCGGCCGAGGCCGTGCACGGCGGCGTTGGCGCCGGTGGTCGCGCCGTTGCCGACCATGCGCGCCGGGTCGTGCGGCGAGCCGCCGGGCGGTGGCGTTTCGCCGAGGTGGCCGAAGGTGTCGTCGCGCGTCAGCAGGTCGAGCTGGCCGGCGCCGCGCGCCGACCAGCGATAGACGCGGCAGTCGCCGACCCAGGCGACGAGCCAGTGCGCGGCCGAAGCGTCGAGCGGTGCGCAGAGCGCGACCGTCGCCGCGCCGGGCCGTTCGGTGACCCGCGCGATCGCCTCGGCGATCGTCCGATCGGCGCCGAGCATCGCGGTCGCGACGCGGTCGGCGTCGAGCGGCTGTCCTTCGAGCGCCTGGTGCAACTGGGCGACGAGCAAGCGGCTCGCGGTCTGCGCCATCGCGCCGCCGCCGACGCCGTCGGCGACGACGAAGAGCCGGCCGCTGCCGTCGAGCGCGCTGTGCGCGTCTTCGTTGACGTCGTGCTGGCTGCCGCACGACGACGCGACGGCGGCCTCGAGCCGGCACGCCGCGTTCGCGTAGACCGCCTGCGTCGGCGCCGGCGCGCCGCGCGAGAGCGCGCCGGGCCGCGTCGTGCGACCCGGCTCGATCGGCGTGATGAGCGAGAGCGGTGCCATCTCAGTGCTCGCCGTCTCGTGCCAGGACGAGCGTGCACGCGGGCTCACCCGGCAGGGCGCCGCCGAGGACCATCGTCTGTCCGGGCCGCCAGTCGAAGCGTTCGCCCGATCCGTGCGCGACGCCGTCGATGACGACGCCGTTGTCGCCGTGGACGACACCGTGCGCGCCGTCGTCGTCGACGGCGTCGACCGCGACGTGCTGCCCCGACACGCCGGGGTGGCGGCGGTCGATGACGATCGCCTGGTCGCGCGAGCGGCCGATGGTGAGGGGAAGCGCGTCGGCCGCGATCGCATGGCTGCGCTCACCGCTCGCCTGAGTCGCTGTGATCGCGAAGCGCGAGAGGCCGGGCCGGACCGCGAGCACCGACGTCAGCGGCGTCTTGGGTGCGCTCGCGCCGGCAGTGAGCGGCGTCGCGGCCATCGCTCCCGGCGCCGCCGCCGCCGTCGACCGCAGCGGCCGAACAGCGATCGACGGGTAGTCGGCCGGCGGCCCCTCGGCGCGCGCCGAAAGGACGATCCGCATCCCCTCGCCGACGCGGATCGGCGCGGCGTCGCTCGTCGCCGCCGTCGCGACGACGTGCGCCGGCGTGCCGTCGGCGCCGCCGCTCTCGACGCGCAGGCCGTTGGTCGAGCCGGCATCGGCGACGTGCCAGCCGTCGTCGTCGAGCCAGATCTCGGCGTGGCGTCGGCTCGTGTAGGTGCCGTCGACGCGCAGGTCCGAGCTCTCGTCCTTGCCGATGGTGTAGCGCCGTCCCGGCACGACCGCGGGCAGGACGGCGCGGCGCGTGCCGGCACCGTCGTCGACGTCGAACTCGATCCGGCGGCCGGCGAGCGGCGTCGTCGGCGTGTCGAGGCGGCGCGCGCGCGTCGGCGCGGCCGAGGTCGCGCTTGCCGGGTCGGTCTCGCTCCAGCGGCCGATCACGCTCACCTCGTACGGACGAGCGATCGGCAGCGCCGGGGTCGTGCGCAGCGCGGCGAGCAGCTCGCGGTACTCGCCGTCGTCGCCGGGCCGCTCGCCGTTCTCGAGGTCGGCGAGCCCGGCGAACTGCGAGAGATCGATCACCGCCGCGTTCGGCAGCCGGCCGATCACTTCGCGGGCGAGGTAGCGCTTGACCTGCTCGGGCCGGAACTCGTGCATGAACTGGCGCAGCAGGTCGCGCGCCTCGGCGCCGCCCGGCGAGCGCACGCCGATCGAGGTGAGCAGGAAGCGATCGCGCTCGGCGATGACGACGTGCAGGCGGACGTGGCTGGCGACGAAGTGCTCGAGCTCGTCGCGCACGGCGCCGATCAGCGGCGCGTAGACGCCGAGGTCGGCGCCAGCGCGCAAGGGATCGGCGCCGGCGGCGGCGTCGCCGTGGCGCTGCGCGGCGTCGACGTCGAGGTCGGGCTCCTGCAGGTGGCGCGAGTCGCGCGGCGGCAGGTCGCTGCGGCCGGCGACGCGATGGAGGACCCACGATTTCATGGACATGACGGGCTTTCGTTGAAGCGTGAGCAGAGCCTCAGCTGCGATAGGCGACGACGAGCGTCGCGAGCGGGCCGGGCGTGCGCAGGTGGCGCACGCGCGGAAAGGTGGGCAGGCCGTAGCCGGCGATGCGGTCGGTGAAGCGGCCCCAGGCCGGCTGCACGGTGTCGCCGGCGCGCACGCGCGCGAGCAAGGCGGGCAGCGAGAGGTCGATCAGGAGCGCGACGCGCGAGACGTCGCCGATCAGGACGATGGCGCGACGCAAGCTGTCGTCGAGGTCCTCGAGGCAGCGCTCGAACGGGCCGTCGAAGGTCCAGACGAGCGGCGCAGGCAGCGACTCGAGGTCGCGTTCGCGGCTTCGCGGCGACGCGAACTCCTGATCCGGGCCGGCCGGACGTGCCGCCGCGGACATGCGGCTCATCGCGTCGCCTCCACGGCGGGCGCCGCTGTGCTCGCCTTGGCGACGGCCGAGCGGCCCGGCGCGCCGGCATCGTCGATCGCGCCGGTCGTGCGGCCGACGATCTGCAGCGCGATCTCGGCGGCCGGGTTCGGCCCGTGGTCGCCGGTGCCGTGGACGCGGCCGCTCGCGCGCAGCCAGTTGCGCTCGGCAAGGACGGCGATCGCCTTCGTCCACGGCCCGTCCTTGGCGCGGTCGCCGCGCCAGGCGGCGACGTACCACTTGTACGGATGCAGCGAGCTGCACGCGCCGCGCTTGGCTTCGGGCGACTGCGGTGCGCCCGGCGCGCACAGGCGCACCAGCTGGTCGAGCGAGAGGCCATCGCTCGGGAAGCTCGGCGTCCCGGTCTTGCCGGCGAGCCAGTCGATGTCGCGGCAGCGCTTGGCGTCGAAGA
>DATLIR010000080.1:0-2742 GCA_035539315.1 Casimicrobiaceae bacterium | reverse complement strand
GCCGCGATCGTCTGGCGCACGTCCGGGTAGAGCGACTGCGCGTCGCCCAGCACCTCGAGCTTGACCAGCCGATGGCCGTCGAGGAGCTCGCGCGCGAGGCGCAGCGTACGCACGGCGTCGTCCGCGGTATAGCAGCCGGCGCTGTTGGGGAGGTAGGTGAATTCCGAGGGCGGCAGCGTGTCGAGCAGCGACGGCGCGTTGCGGTCCTGCCCGAGATTGGTGCGGCGGATCGCGACGGTGACGATTTCAGCGCCGGAGGCGACGATGGCCTCGCGCGTCTGCTCGAAATCGCGGTACTTGCCGGTGCCGACGAGCAGCCGCGACCGGTAGGCGCGGCCCGCGATGACCAGCGGGTCATCCAGCGCAGCGCGCTGCGGGGCATTCATGGCGCGATTGTACGCCTGCGATCCCCGGGCGCAGCGGCGTCGAGGCGTCAGCCGCCACCAACCGCGCCGACGATCTCGACGCGGTCGCCGGCCACGAGGCGCGTGTCGGCGTAGCGGCTGCGCGGCACGATCGCACCGTTGACCTCGACCGCGATGCGCTTGCCCTCGAGCGTCAGCTCGCGCACGAGGTCGGCGATCGAGCCGTCGCGAGGCAGCGCGCGCGCGACGCCATTGACACTGATCGTGGCCATGCGCTCGGGCGCGTTCATCACGTCTTGTAGCGGCGCGCCGCTTCGCGCAGGAAACGGAGCTGCGCGTCGAAGCGCGTGCACAGCGCGCAGACCTTGAGGTGCGCGCGCACCCGCATGCGGGTCAGGAACGGGAGGCGGCTGTCCTGCGCCTGCGAGAGCAGGCGCGTGACGTCCTTGCACATCAGCGTGTGGCCGAGCAGGCGCATGAGCATGGGGCGTCGGGGACGTCAGGCCGCCCGCGGGCGGCGCCCGCCGTTGGCGAACCAGTGCTTTTCCAGGCACGCGCGCAGCGCCATCCTGGCCCGGTACAGGATGACCCACAGATTGTTCGCCGTGATCGCCAGTTCCTTACAGATCTCCTCGCTCTCGAGCCCCATCACCTCCCGCATCACGAACACCCGCCCGGTTTGCGGGGGGAGCTTCTCGAGGCAGAATTCCATGACGTCGAAGAACTCACGCTGGTTGAGCGCGGCCTCCGGGTCGCCCCAATCCGCCGGCGGGGCCTCCCAGGCGCCGTTGGGCCGGAACAGCGCGTCGACATCGTCCAGCGTACCCTCGTCGTCCAGCGCCGCAAGCGGAACCGGCGCCTTCTGCTTGCGGCGGATCGCGTCGACGATCTTGTGCTTGAGTATCCCGGTGAGCCAGGTCTTGAGGCTCGAGCGCCCGTCGAAGCCGGCGGCGCCGGTGAGCGCGGCGACCAGCGTGTCCTGAACCACGTCCTGCGCCAGGTCGCCATCGCGCAATTGCAGCTGCGCAATGCGCATGAGGTAGCGGCGGTGGGTCTCGATCTCGGCGGCGAAAGTGGCAGCGTCCATGAGGCGCGACGGTAGGCGGGGCGGCGCCGTCAAATGGTAGACCAGCCGGCCCGCCATTGCGTGCAGGCTGTCGTGAAATGTAATCCACCACAGGGATGTTTGAGCTAGGATACCGGCTCGCGACGCATCGGGAACGGCGGCGATCAGCGGGGTTTGCGATCGCGTGCGCACTCCTACGATTGCAGGCTATCGCGCCGTCGCGGCATCAGGAGCCTTACATGAATCGATACCTCGCGCGTCTGGTCGCACCGATGGCAGTGCTCGCCACGGCGCTGTCCACTCCACTGCACGCCCAGACGACGCCCGCGCCGTCGGCCCGGCCACCGACGCCCGCGGCGTCGGCCCAGCCATCGCAGGGCGCAATGACTCAGGACCAGCTCGACAGCCTGGTCGCGCCGATCGCGCTCTACCCGGACCAGCTGCTCGTGCAGACGCTGATGGCGTCTACCTATCCGCTCGACGTCGTCGAAGCCTCGCGCTTCGTCAAGGCGAACAAGGAGCTCAAGGGCGACGCGATGGTGAAGGCGGCCGAGCAGAAGAACTGGGACCCGTCGGTGCAGTCGCTGACCGCCTACCCGCAGGTTCTCGAGATGATGAACGACAAGCTCGAGTGGATGCAGCAGCTCGGCGACGCGGTCCTCGCCGACGAGGCGAAGGTCATGGAGACGGTGCAGAGGCTGCGCAAGAAGGCGAGCGACGCCGGCAACCTCAAAAGCAGCGAGCAGCAGAAGGTGGTCGTGCAGGAGAAGGCGATCATCATCGAGCCGGCGCAGCCGCAGACCGTGTACGTGCCGACCTACAACCCCGCCGTCGTCTACGGGACCTGGTGGGCGCCGACCTATCCGCCCTATTACTGGCCGCCGCCGCCGTACTACTACCCGGGCTATGCGTTCGGTGCAGCAGCTGTCGGCTTCGGCGTCGGCCTCGCCGTCGGCGCGGCCTGGGGCTGGGCCGGCGCGAACTGGGGCGGCAACAACATCAACATCGACGTCAACAACAATTTCGTCCGCAACAGCAATAACGCGGAGTTCAAGAACCGGGCCCAGAACGGCAAGTTCGACCACAACCCGAGCCAGCGCAAAGGCGTGGCGTACCGCGACCAGGGCACGCGCGACAAGTACGGGAAGACCGATCGGGGCGGCGCGTCGGCGCGGAACGACTACCGCGGGCGCGAGGGCGCGGGCGGTGCCGGCGACCGTGCAGGCGGCGCGGGGAATCGAGGGGGTGCCGGGGCATCGACGATGGATCGCCCGGGCGCAGGCGGGGCGGGCGATCGGGCCGGCGCGGGCG
>DATLIR010000079.1:0-9774 GCA_035539315.1 Casimicrobiaceae bacterium | reverse complement strand
GCGCGCACGGCGAGCGCCGCGGCGATCGCGAACAGCACCAGCGTCCACGACGGGATGCGTGCCGGCGGCGCGTCGGGGCGAAGGCGGTCGCGACGCAGCAGCGCGAGTCGCAGGCCGACGAGCAGGAGCCCGAACGCCGCGATCCACAACGGCAGGTGCGGCGCCTGCGGCAGTTGTGCGCACACCAGGAGCGCCCCGAGCCAGCGGATCTGCACGACACCGAGCGACGCCGACGCGGCGCGACCGGCGTTGCGCGCTGGCCCGGAGATCGCGTTCACACGGCGTCCTCGGCGGGGAACATCGCGAGCATCGTCAGCGCGGCGCGCCGGTGGTTGCGGTCGTTGGCCACCGGGAGCATGCCGCCGGGGACGCGCAGCGCGAACGGCCGTGCCGCGCGCTCGGCCGCGAGCACCCACGCCGTGAGGCGGGCGAGACGCGTCTCGACGTCGAGCGCGCTCGGCAGGATCGTCCAGTCGAGCGTGACCGGGCCGCCGCCGCCGGCGCCGTCGAACTCCTTGGTGTACCAGCCGGCGCCGCGCGCGACCGCCTTCCAGGCCACGCGCTGCGGCGGATCGCCGGGATGGTAGTCGCGCAGGCCAGCGAACTCCGACTCCTCGCCCTGGCCGGGCGCGGTCAGGTCCTGCCCGTGCGCGCCACGCGGCAGCGGGGGCGCACCGGGCTCCGGCTCCGGATACACGATGCCGGCGAGCGGGAAGTGGACGTACGACCACGCGTGCCACAACCCCAGCGGTTGCGTCGACGAAAGCGTCACGCGTCCGAGCGCGAGGCGTCCACGCGTCGGGGCGGGCCGCTCGATGCGCAAGGTAACCGCGGTGCCACCCGCGACGTCCGCGACCACCGGCTCCGCGCCGACCGCGCGGAGCTCGATCGCCTCGCGCGTGCGCTCGCCTCCGCTGAGCGACAGCGTGAACGCGATGCGGCCCCCCGCGAAGGTCTCGCTTGCGGCGAGCGGCCGGATCTCGATGCCGGCGAGATTGCGGAACGCGTGCAGGAGCGCGGCGGCGACCAGCCCGCCGAGCAGGAACGTCACCGCGAAGCCCAGCGACAGCGCGTAGTTGACCGACGTCAGCAGCATGATCGCGAGCGTGCCGAGCATCGTCCAGCCGCGCCGTGACGGCAGGATGTAGATGCGCGAGTGGCGCAGGATTAGGCGCTCGCCGTCCGCCGGCTCGTGGCGGAAGAAGCGCTGGCGCGCACGCGACCACGCGCCGGGACCGCGGGTGTGCGTCGCGACGCCCATGGCCTAGGGCCTGTTCGCGCTATCGGGGCACTCGCGCCCGTGTCGCGCTGGCCGCAGGGCAAGGCGCGAACGCGGCCGTGGGCTTCCCGCACACAGCAAGTGAGCGACAACGCCCTGAGGCCAGCGCGGCACGGGCCCTGCGGGTGATCTCAGGAAACGGCCGCCCTCGGCGTTGCAAATTCTCGCAGTAGTGAGAACTACTGCTGCGGTTTGCGCCTTGATGGCGGCGGTTTCCTGAGTCACGCGAGCGTCCCGGTAGCGCTGAAGGCCCTAGGGCAGCGGGACCGCGCGCAGCAGCGTCTGCGCGCTGAGCGCCCCCGCGCGCGCGCCGCCGGCGAGGCGATGGCTCGCGACGGCGGGGAATACCGCCTGCACATCCTCGGGGAGCACCATCGGCCGCCCGCCGACGAGCGCCCATGCCCGCGCAGCGTTCAGCAGCATGAGGCCGGCGCGCGGCGAGAGGCCGCGCCGCGCGCCGGTGTCCGCGGTGCCGGCGCCGCTCTGGTGCCCGCGCGACGCGGCGAGCAGCGCCTGCACGTAGTCGAGCAGCGGCGGTGCGACGTGCAGCGCCTGGGCCTCCCGCTGCCAGTCGAGCAGCGTGGGGGCGTCGGCGAGCGGCGTCAGCTCCGCGATCCGCGCGCGCCGGTCGCCGCCCGCGAGCAGCTCGCGCTCGGCCGCGGCGTCCGGGTAGCCGAGCTCGAGCGCCATCAGGAAGCGATCGAGCTGCGACTCGGGCAGCGGGTAGGCGCCGATCTGCTCGACCGGGTTCTGCGTGGCGATCACGAAGAACGGCTCGGGCAGCTTGCGCGTCTGGCCGTCGATCGACACCTGGCGCTCCTCCATCGCCTCGAGCAGCGCGCTCTGCGTCTTCGGCGGCGCGCGGTTGATCTCGTCGGCGAGCACCACGGCGTGGAAGATCGGGCCGGCGTGGAAGCGGAACGCGGCGGCGCGCTCATCGTAGATCGACACGCCTAGCACGTCGGCGGGCAACAGATCGCTCGTGAACTGGACGCGCGCGTACTTGAGGCCCAGGGTCGCCGCGAGCGCTTGCGCGAGCGTCGACTTGCCCACGCCGGGGATGTCCTCGATCAGGAGGTGGCCGCGCGCGATCATGCACGCGAGCGCGAGTCGCAGCGTCTCGTCCTTGCCGACCACGATCCGCCCGAGCTCGCGCAGGAGGAGGGCGGCGCGTTGCGCGACCGGGACGATCTGGGCGGCGGAGCGTAGGGTCATTGCGGGGCCGTGGGGAGGGCGGGGAGCCCGGACTCTAGCGCCTAACGCGGCGGCTCGTCATCCCCGGCGATCACACGCTACACTCCGTCCGGCGGCTCGTGGCGTTCGGCGCAGTGCCGGCCGCGCTCCTTTCGCCGCTACGCCCCGTGTCCACCGCCTACGTCACCCACCCCTCGTGCCTGCTGCACGACATGGGGCCCTACCACCCCGAGTGCCCCGACCGGCTGACCGCGATCGGCGACCGGATGATCGCCGCGGGCCTCGACGGCTACCTGCAGCACCACGAGGCGCCCGCCGCGACGCGCGAGCAGCTCCTGCGCGTGCACGGCGCCGCCTATGTCGACGAGATCGAGCGCGCGAGCCCTCGCGAGGGCCTCGTCTTCCTCGATCCTGACACGGCGCTCAATCCCCATTCGCTCGACGCGGCGCGCCACGCCGCCGGCGCGGTCGTGCTCGCCACCGACCTGGTGATCGGCGGGAGCTGCCGCAACGCGTTCTGCGCAGTGCGCCCGCCTGGCCACCACGCCGAGCGGCGCCGCGCGATGGGCTTCTGCCTGTTCAACAACGTCGCCGTGGGCGCGATGCACGCGCTCGACCATCACGGCCTCGAGCGCGTCGCAGTGATCGATTTCGACGTGCACCATGGCAACGGCACCGAGGACGTGTTCTCGAACGACGCGCGGGTGCTGATGGCGTCGATCTTCCAGTACCCGCTCTATCCGTATACCGGCGTGGACAACCCCGCGTTCAACATGGTCAACGTCCCGTTGCCCGAGGGCACCGGAAGCGAGGGCTTCCGCCGCGTCGTGACCGAGCAGTGGCTCCCCGCGCTCGAGGACTTCGCGCCGCAGATGTTGTTCGTGTCCGCGGGGTTCGACGCGCACCGCGAGGATCCGCTCGCGGGGCTGCGCTTCGCCGACGCGGACTACGGTTGGGTGACGCGCGAGCTGTGCGCCGTCGCCGGCCGCCACGCGCAAGGGCGCATCGTGTCGACGCTCGAGGGCGGCTATGCGCTCTCCGCGCTCGGCCGCAGCGCCGCCGAGCACGTGAAGGCGTTGATCACCGAATGAGGCAGGTGCGTCACGATCGGTAGCGGGCAGGGCGTCCGCTCCAGGACGAAGGACGAAGGTCGAGGGTCATGGCGATGGAACGACGGGAATTCCTCGGCGCGTGCGGCCTCCTGGCGGGAGCCGCGGCGTTCGCGGCACCGGGGCGACCGGTGCGAGCACGGCACCGCGACTCTACCGGCGCGTCAAGCTGATCGACATCCACGGCGGACCGATTCGCGCGAGCCGCCTCGCCGCGGAAACCAACTACGTCTTCCAGTATCCGTTCGCCGCGACGCCGTGCTTCCTGTTGCGCCTCCCGCGGCCGGGCCCGATGCAGGCGACGCTGCGGCGCGAGGACGGCAATCGCTACGACTGGATCGGCGGCGTGGGTCCCGACCGCAACGTCGTCGCGTTCTCGGCGATCTGCGCGCACCGCCTTGCCTACCCGACGCGCGAAGTCTCCTTCATTCGGTACCAGCGCAGCCGCTCGGCGACCTCGAGCGGGGCGGTGATCCACTGCTGCGCCGACCATAGCGTCTACGACCCGACGCAGGGCGCCCGCGTCGTCTCCGGTCCCGCTCCGCAGCCGCTCGCGGCGATCGTGCTCGAGCACGACGCGCCCGCCGACGAGCTCTACGCGGTCGGCACGCTGGGCGCCGAGCAGTTCGACGCGTTCTTCGCCAAGTACGAGGTCAAGCTCGGCCTCGAGTACGGCGCGAAGGGCCGCGCGGCCGTCGACGGAACCTCGGTGGTGCGGGAACTCGAGCAGTATTGCCGCAACACCATCCAGTGCTGACGGGCGGCGGGGGACCGCCGGCAGTCGCCGAGGGCCCCCGCGTGTCGACCCCGACGCCTGCCATCGTCGTATCCGGGCTGGTCAAGCGCTACGGCGCCGTCGAGGCGGTTCGCGGCATCTCGTTCTCGGTTCGCGCGGGCACGACGACCGCGCTGCTCGGCGGCAACGGCGCGGGCAAGACGACGACGCTGTCGATGCTGCTCGGTGTGCTCGAGCCGACCGCGGGCGACGTCCGGGTGCTCGGCGTCGACATGCGGCGCGACCGGCGCGCGGCGCTGCCCCGCATGAACTTCACTTCGCCCTACGTCGACCTTCCCAAGCGCCTCACCGTCGCCGAGAACCTGCGCGTATTCGCCGACCTGTACGGGGTCGCGCAGGCGGCCGAACGCGTCGCCTCGCTCGCGCGCGAGTTCGACCTCGCGGGGCTCATGCGCCAGCCCTACGGGACGCTATCCGCCGGCCAGCGCACGCGCGTCTCGCTCGCCAAGGCGCTCCTGAACGGCCCGGAGCTGTTGCTGCTCGACGAGCCGACGGCGTCGCTCGACCCGGACGTCGGCGATCGCGTGCGCACCTGGCTCACCGGCTACCAGCGGCGCACCGGCTGCACGATGCTCCTCGCCTCGCACAACATGGTGGAGGTCGAGCGCATGTGCGACGACGTCGTCATGCTGCGCGAGGGCAGCGTCGTCGACCAGGGATCGCCGGCCGACCTGGTCGCGCGCTACGGCCGCGGCACGATGGAGGAGGTGTTCCTCGACGTGGCGCGCGGGCGCGACGATGCTGCGGTTCCGCTCCCGCAGCGCGACCCCGCCACGCCATCGTCGCGCGCGGGTGAGCGTGGGACGGATTCGCCGTGAATGCCGCCGGCGTCACCCTCAAGCCACAGACCGGGCCCGGCGCGAGCGCGCGCCGCATCGCCGCGCTGATCCGCCGTCACGCCTACCTGCTGCTCAAGTCGTGGCCGCGCATCGTCTCCATGGCGTACTACCCGACCGTCACGATGGTGCTGTGGGCGTTCATCACGGTGTCCCTCGCGCCGACCAACAGCTTCCTCCAGGACGCGCCGGGCTTCTTCCTCGGCGCGGTGCTCTTGTGGGACGTGCTGTTCCGCGGCCAGCTCGGCGTGTCGCTGACCTTCATCGAGGAGATCTACTCGCGCAACCTCGGCAATCTGTTCGTGGCGCCGCTGTCGCTCACCGAGTTCGTGCTCGCGCAGTTCGCGCTGTCGGTGCTGCGCACGCTGATCGGCGTGGGCGGCGCCTGCCTGGCCGCATGGCTCCTGTTCCACTACTCGATCTTCTCGCTGGGATTGCCGCTGGTCGCCTTCTTCGCCGGCCTGCTCGCGTTCGGCTGGGGCATCGGCCTCGTGGTGTCGGGAATGATCCTGCGCTTCGGGCTCGGTGCCGAGGAGTTTGCCTGGGCCGCGATCTTCCTGTTCGCGCCGGTGTCGGGGGTCTATTACCCGATCGACGTGCTGCCCGGCTGGCTCCAGTGGGTCGCGGCCGCGATCCCGTCGTCGTACGTGTTCGAGGGTATGCGCGCAGTGCTGGTCGACGGCGTGGTGCGCACCGACCTCCTCGTTCGCGCGCTCGTGCTGGACGTCGCCTATGTGGCGCTCGGCGCGCTGGTCTTCTCGCTGGCGGTCGGCCACGCGCGCCGGCACGGGCGGTTGCTGCAGATGGGCGAGTGATCCTCGCGCGCTAGCGCCTCAACGCGACGAACGCGAGGAACGCCGCGAACGACAGCGTCGCCGAGACAGCCAGCGCAGCCGTGGCGCCCCACGCGTCGAGCAGCACGCCGAACGCGACCGGTGCGGCCGCCTGCGCGAGGCGCGCGCCGGCCGCGATCGTGCCCTGCCGGAAGCCGTAGCCGGTCGGCCCGAACAGCGCGAGCGGCAGCGTGCCGCGCGCGATCGTCAAAAGACCGTTGCCGGCGCCGTGCAGCAGCGTGAATGCCGGCGCCATGAGTCCCGCGCCGCCCGCCAGCGCGAGCAGGCCCGCGGCGACCGGGTGCAGGATCGCGGCGACGCGCGCGACCTGCGCGGGATGCGGGCGCCAGCGGTGCACGGTCAGGAACTCGGCGAAGCGCGCGGCCACCTGCGCAGGTCCGACGAGCGCCGCCGCTGCAATCGCCGCCGCCGCGCTCGCGCCGGTGTCCTGCAACAGGCGCGGCAGGTGCGAGGCCATCGCGGTTGACACGAAGGCGACGACGGCGAACGCGAACGCAATCAATGGCATCGCGTAGCGCGGCGGGACGCCGCGCGGCGCCTCGGGTATCGCGGCGGCGGCCGCCGCGGCGTCGCGCGCCCCGCGCACCGCGTGCCGCGGCACGGCGACGAGATAGCAGGGGAGCGTCACGACGAGGTGGATGACGGCCCAGGCGAGACAGGCGCCGCGCCAGCCGATCGCATGGTCGAGCCATGCCGACAACGGCCAGCCGATCGTGCTCGCGAAGCCAGCCATCAGCGTGATGCCGGTGATCGGCGTGCGCGCCGCGTGGCCGTACATCGCCGCGAGCGCCGCGAACGCGGTGTCGTAGAGCCCGAGCGCCATGCCCACGCCGAGCACGATCCACGCGCAGGCGAGCGACACCGGACCCTGCGCGCCTGCGAGCAGCACCAGCCCCGCGGGAAGCACCAGCGCGGAGGCCACCAGCACCGCGCGGCCGCCGCGCGCGTCGATGTGGCGTCCGATCGCCGGCCCCAGGAAGCTCATCAACGCGAGCGACACCGAGAACGCGACGAACACGAAGGTGCGCGACACGTCGAGCGTCGCCGCGATCGAATCGGCGAGCACGGCCGGCAAGTAGTACGACGACGCCCACGCGAGCGTCTGGGCGGTGCCTATCGCCAGGACGACGCCGGTGCGGCTCAAGGGGCCGTGCCCCCGGTCATGCCGTCACGATCAGCGCCGCCACGACGCGGCGGCCTTCCCCGCTCAGGATGTTGAACGTGCGGCACGCCGCCGGCGTCGCCATCGTCTCGACGCCTATGCGCGCCGCGTGGAGCGGGGCGAGCAGGCGCGGATGCGCGAAGCGTTGCGTGGCCCCGGTCCCAAGCAGCACGATCTCGGGCGTGTAGTCGAGGAGCGCGGCGAAATCGGACGCCTCGAGGGCGTCGAACCCGTGCGGTGCCCAGCCGGGAACGACCGCGTCGTGGGTCAGCACGACGTTGCCGCGGACCTCCGCGGTGCCGACCCGGATCCAGCCTGCACCGGTTCCGGTGACGACCAGGCCGCCGCCGGTGTCGAGGGCGATCTTCACGTGGCGCCGGCAGTCATGGATGGTGCATTGCGGTAAACCCCCGGATTGGCTAGGATTATACGGTCGCCCCTCCTCACGGCCCGCCGGAGGGGGCGCGGCGCGTCGCTCGGACGGTTCCGGGCGCTTACGCGAGAGCCGGCCATGCCCTTCCCCCCGAAGCATTTCGACCGCCTCGAGCGGTTGCCCCCCTACGTCTTCGCGATCACGACCGAGCTCAAGATGGCCGCGCGCCGTCGGGGCGAGGACATCATCGACTTCGGGATGGGCAATCCCGACGGCCCCACGCCGGCGCACATCGTCGAGAAGCTGTGCGAGACCGCCCGGCGGCCCGACACGCACGGCTACTCGGTGTCGAAGGGCGTCCCGCGATTGCGCCGCGCGATCTGCCACTGGTACCGCGACCGCTGGGGCATCGAGTTCGATCCGGAGAGCGAGGCGATCGTCACGATCGGCTCGAAGGAGGGCATCGCGCACCTCACGCTCGCGACCTGCAACCGCGGCGACACGGTGCTCGTGCCCAACCCGAGCTACCCGATCCACATCTACGGGCCGATCATCGCCGGCGCGGACATCCGCCAGATCCCGCTCGCGCCCGGCGTCGACTTCTTCGCCGAGCTCGAGCACGCGATCCGGATGAGCTTCCCCAAGCCCAAGATGCTCATCCTGAACTTTCCCGCCAACCCGACCGCGCAATGCGTCGAGCTCGACTTCTTCGAGAAGATCGTGGCGCTCGCGCGCGAGTACGGGATCTGGGTCGTGCACGACCTCGCCTACGCCGATATCTGCTTCGACGGCTGGAAGGCGCCATCGATCATGCAGGTGCCGGGCGCGCGCGACGTCGCGGTCGAGTTCTTCACGATGTCGAAGAGCTACAACATGGCCGGCTGGCGGATCGGCTTCATGGTGGGCAACCGCGACCTCGTGAACGCGCTGGCGCGCATCAAGGGCTATCACGACTACGGCACGTTCACGCCGATCCAGGTGGCGGCGATCGCCGCGCTGGAAGGGCCGCAGGACTGCGTCGCCGAGATCGCGATGAAATACCAGCGCCGCCGCGACGTGCTGGTGCGCGGCCTGCACGAGGCCGGCTGGATGGTCGACATCCCGAAGGCGTCGATGTACGTGTGGGCGCGCATCCCCGAGGCCTACCGCGCGGCGGGCTCGCTCGAGTTCACCAAGCGGCTGCTCGCGCAGGCCAAGGTCTCGGTGTCGCCCGGCATCGGCTTCGGCGAGTTCGGCGACGGGCACGTCCGCTTCGCGCTGATCGAGAACGAGGCGCGCACGCGCCAGGCGATCCGCGGCATCAAGCAGATGTTCCGCGACGACGGCCTCTCGCAGGCCGCGTGACGCCCCCGGCCCGCATGCGCCCGCTCAACGTCGGCCTGCTGGGCTTCGGGACCGTCGGCAAGGGCGTGTTCGACGTCCTCGCGCGAAACGGCGAGGAGATCGCGCGCCGCGCCGGCCGGCCGATCCGCATCGCGTGGATCGGGACGCGCACCCTCGAGCGCGTGCGCACGACGCTGCGCGGCGTGCCGGGCATCCAGCTCGCGAGCGACCCGGGCACCGTGGCGGTTCACCCGGACGTCGACATCGTCGTCGAGCTGATCGGCGGCATCGAGCCGGCGCGCACGCTCGTGCTCGCCGCGATCGCGGCCGGCAAGCACGTGGTGACCGCCAACAAGGCGCTGCTGGCGATGCACGGCAACGAGATCTTCGCCGCCGCGCATGCGCAGGGCGTGATGGTGGCGTTCGAAGGCGCGGTCGCGGGCGGCATCCCCATCATCAAGGCGCTGCGCGAGGGGCTCACCGCCAACCGGATCGAGTGGATCGCCGGCATCATCAACGGCACCTCGAACTTCATCCTCTCCGAGATGCGCGACAAGGGCATCGCCTTCGACGAGGCGCTGAAGGACGCGCAGAAGCGCGGCTATGCCGAGGCCGACCCGACCTTCGACATCGAGGGGGTCGACGCCGCGCACAAGCTCACCATCCTGTCCGCGCTCGCGTTCGGCATCCCGATGCAGTTCCAGAAGTGCTTCCGCGAAGGGATCCAGAAGCTCACCAAGGCCGATATCCGCTACGCGGAAGAGCTCGGCTACCGGATCAAGTTATTGGGGTTAACAAAAAAAACAACAAATGGCATCGAGCTACGTGTGCATCCCACGCTGGTGCCG
>DATLIR010000078.1:0-3245 GCA_035539315.1 Casimicrobiaceae bacterium | reverse complement strand
GCTGCAGGTGCCCGCGAACCGGATCGGCTTCACGGCGCTCTCGCTCGCGCAGCTCAAGATCATGCAGGAGGTGATCACGCTGTCGGTGTTCGTGCCGTTCGCGGTGCTCACCATGGGCGAGCCGATCAAGCTCGACTACCTGTGGGCCGCGCTGTGCATGATGGGCGCCGTCTATTTCATCTTTCGCACATGACCTTCGTCCCGCGCGCGTGCCGCGCCGCCCTTCCGGTGCCAGGGTCATGAAACTGCCACAGGAATGCGTGAGCGCTCTGCGGAGCGGACCGCCGCCGGTTGCCGCACCTGCACACTCGCCCGACGCGTGGCGAGCATGACGCGCGCCGAGGTCCCGTTCGGGCGCATCTACCTGGCCTTCGCGGCCGGGTACCTGATGTCCTACCTGTACCGCGTCGTGACCGCGGTGATCTCGCCGGAGCTCACGCGCGAGCTCGACCTTCATCCCGGCGCGCTCGGCCTCCTCACGAGCACGTATTTCATCGCCTTCGCCGCGATGCAGATCCCGGCCGGCATCCTGCTCGACCGCTACGGCCCGCGCCGCGTCGAGCCGCTGCTGCTCGTCGTCGCCGCGGGGGGCGCGTTCGCGTTCGCCGCCGCGGGCGACATCGCGAGCCTCACGGTCGCACGCGCGCTGATCGGCGCGGGCGTATCGGTGTGCCTGATGGCGCCGCTCAAGGGCTTCGCGGTCTGGTATCCGCCGCACCGGCAGGCGTCGCTCTCCGGCTGGGTGATGGTGGCCGGCGGCGCGGGCGCGCTGGTCGCGACGCTGCCGGTCGAGTTCGCCCTGCGCCACCTCGACTGGCGGACGCTGTTCGTCGCATTCGGCGTCGTCACGCTGGTCATCGCCGGCGCGATCGCCTGGCGTGTGCCCGACCTGCAGCGCATCGGGACGCCGCCTTCGTTCGCCGAGCAGTGGGACGGCGTGCGCCGCGTGTTCACCGAGCCGCGTTTCTGGTGGATCGTCCCGGTCGGCTCGCTCGGCATGGGCTCGTTCATGGCGATCCAGGGGCTCTGGTCGGTGCCGTGGATGATGGAGGTCGAGGGGCGCACGCGCGCCGAAGCGGCGGGCGTGCTGCTCGCCATGAGCGTGCTCACGCTGGTCGGCTACCTCGGGCTCGGCCTTCTCGCGTCGCGGCTCGCGAAGCGCGGGTTCGCGGCGCGCCACATGTACCTGACCGGCTGGACGGTAAACCTGACGGCGATCGCGGCGATTGTGCTGCGCCTGCCGGGCGAGACGTTCTGGTGGTGCGCCTACGGCTTCGGCGCGGCGGCCAACATCATCGCGTTCACGGTGCTGAATGAAGGCTTCCCGGCGACGCTCGCCGGACGCGCGAACACCGCCGTCAACCTGACGATGTTCAGCGGTAGCTTCGCCGCGCAATGGGGCATCGGCGTGATCGCCGACGCCGCGCGCGCGGCCGCGGGCCTGTCGGTCGCGGACGGGCTGCGCGTGGCGTTCGCCGTCGTGCTCGCCCTGGTCGCCACCGCCTACGTCTGGTTCCTCGCCGGGTGGAAGCGCTACGCCGTGGCCGCGACTCCCATCGCGGCCTGACCCGATGCGCCTCCACGTCCTCGGCATCTGCGGCACGTTCATGGGCGGGCTCGCGGCGATCGCGCGCGCGGAGGGCCATCGCGTCAGCGGGTGCGACGCCAACGTCTACCCGCCGATGTCGACGCAGCTCGCCGCGCTCGACATCGCGCTCACCGATGGCTACGACGCGGCGCAGCTCGACGGCGTCGCGCGCGATGCCGATGTCTTCGTGATCGGCAACGTAGTCTCGCGCGGCAACCCGCTGATGGAGGCGATCCTCGACCGCCGACTGCCGTACGTGTCCGGACCCGAGTGGTTGCGCGACCACGTGCTCGCCGACCGCTTCGTGCTCGCGGTCGCCGGCACGCACGGCAAGACCACCACCGCGTCGATGCTCACGTGGATCCTCGAGCATGCCGGACTCGCGCCGGGGTTCCTGATCGGCGGCGTGCCGGCGAACTTCGGCGTGTCGGCGCGCCAGTCGGCATCGTCGTTCTTCGTCGTCGAGGCGGACGAGTACGACACCGCGTTCTTCGACAAGCGCTCGAAGTTCGTCCACTACCGGCCGACGACCGCGATCCTCAACAACCTCGAGTACGACCACGCCGACATCTTCCCCGACCTCGCGGCGATCGAGACGCAGTTCCACCATCTGGTGCGCACGATGCCGCGGCTCGGGCGGCTGGTCGTCAACGGCGGCGATGCGGCGCTCGCCCGCGTGCTGGCGCGCGGCTGCTGGTCGGAGGTCGAGCGCTTCGGGCTCGCCGAGGTCGCGGGGACGGGACCCGGCTGGACGATCGCCGTCGACGGGACGATCCTGCTCGGCGGCGCGCCGCAGGGCGTGTTGCGCTGGCCCGACGACGCGCCGCAGATGGGCGTCCACAATCGGACGAACGCGCTCGCCGCGATCGCCGCGGCGCGCCACGCAGGCGTGCCGGTCGCCCACGCGCTCGCCGCGCTGGCCGGCTTCCGCGGCGTCGCGCGCCGGATGGAGGTGCGTGGCCGCGCCGCCGGCATCACGGTCTACGACGACTTCGCGCACCATCCGACCGCGATCGCCACGACGATCGAGGGATTGCGGCGCGCCGTCGGGCCGGCGTCGCGCATCCTCGCGGTGCTCGAGCCGCGCTCGAACACGATGAAGCTCGGCGCGATGAAGGACCGGCTGGCGGCGAGCCTCGAAGGCGCCGAGCGCACGTGGTGCTACGCGGCGAACCTGGGCTGGGACACCGCGGCGACGCTCGCGCCGCTCGGGGCACGGGCGCAGTCGTTCGACGACCTGGAGGCGCTCGTCGCCGCCGTCGCCGGCGAGGCGCGCCCGGGCGACCACGTCCTGGTGATGAGCAACGGCGGGTTCGGCGGCGTGCACGCCCGGCTGCTGAAGGCGCTGGAGGAGCGATCCGCGGCGTCGTACGCGCGCAAGGCGTCCGACTGAAGGCCGTTCGTCCCCATGATTCCCGTGACCCCGGCCCTCTCCCCGCGAGCGGGGAGAGGGAGCCGAGGAATGCATGGCGGCTGCGCGGGCATCGCCACGTTGTCCCCTCGTCCCGCATCGCGCGGAGAAAGGCGGGAGTGAGCGGCGCCGACCCGCTTGGCTCCGACGCCGACCGCATGATCGTGTACCTGCACGGCTTCCGCAGCTCGCCGCACTCGGTGAAGGCGCAGGCGATGCTGCGAGCGGTCGCGGCGCTGCCCCCCG
>DATLIR010000077.1:0-13989 GCA_035539315.1 Casimicrobiaceae bacterium | reverse complement strand
CGGCGACGAGCAGCTGGCCGACCCGTTCTCGGGCGAGGTGGTCGGACAGCTCGCCGGCGTCGCGCGCGCCGGCGTGCCGGTGCACGTGATGCACGGTAACCGCGACTTCCTGCTGGGCGAGAAGTTCGGGCGCGCCGCGGGCGCGGCGATGCTGCCGGATTCGGTCGTCGTCCAGACCGGTGGCGTGCCGACGCTGCTCCTGCACGGCGACACGCTATGCACCGACGATGTCGACTACCAGCGCTACCGCGCCTGGATCCGCGACCCGGCGCGCCAGCGCAAGCTCCTGTCGCTGCCCTGGCCGGTGCGCCGCGGGTTCGCCGCATGGATGCGGCGCAAGAGCCGCCGTGCGAGCCTGCGCAAGGGGCCCGAGATCATGGACGTGAACGCTGGCGCCGTCGTCGACGCGATGCGCGCGGCCAACGTCGCGCGCCTGATCCACGGCCATACCCACCGTCCCGCGACGCATGCCGTCGACGTGGACGGCCGCCACGGCGAGCGCCACGTTCTCCCGGACTGGCACGGCCGCGCGGCATGGCTCGAGATCGACGCAGGCGGCGCCACGCGGCACGAGCTCGACGCCTGAGTTGTGGGTCGGCCTTCAGGCCGAGGTCCTCCGGGGGCGCTTCGTCGGGCCGAAGCCCGACCCACCGGGCCCGGGAAACGCGTCAGCCCGCCAGTGCCTGCGTGAAATCCGCGATCAGGTCGGCCTCGTCCTCGATGCCGACCGAGACGCGGATCAGCGATTCGGCGATGCCCATCGCCGCGCGTCGCTCGCGTCCCATCTCCCAGAAGATCGTCTGGGCCACGGGAATCGCGAGCGTCCGGTTGTCGCCGAGGTTGGACGACAGCACCACGACGCCGAGCCGGTTGAGGCACGCGAACGGGTCGACGCCTTCGGCGAGCTCGAAGCTCATGAGCGCGCCGAAGCCGCGGAACAGCGTGCTCGCGCGCGCATGCTGCGCGTGCGAGGACAACCCCGGATAGTGCACCGCGCGCACGCGCGGGTCAGCGGCGAGGTGGCGCGAGAGCGCGAGAGCATTGGCGCACTGCCGGTCCATCCGCAGCGCCAGCGTTTCGGCGCCGACCGAGAGGTGGTGCGCCTGCTCGGCCGACAGCGTCCCGCCCCAGTCGCGCAATCCCTTCTTGCGGATCTGCGTGATCGCCCAGAGCCTGGCGTCGGAACCCTTGTAGGTGTCGACGATGTTGGAATAGCGCGTCCAGTCGTAGCGGCCGGTGTCGGTGACGCTGCCGCCGAGCGCGTTGCCGTGGCCGCCGATCGCCTTGGTGAGTGCATTGACGACGAGGCTCGCGCCGACGTCGAACGGCCGGAACAGCCACGGCGAGGTCAGCGTGTTGTCGACGACGTAGACCAGGCCGTGGCGGCCGCACACCGCGCCGATCGCCTCGAGGTCGGCGACCTGCGTGCGCGGATTCGCGATCGTCTCGACGAATACGAGTCGCGTGCGCGGCGTGACGGCCGCGGCGACCGCCCCGGCGTCGGTCGCGTCGACGTAACTGACCCGCGTGCCGTGCGCCTCGAGCGTGCCGAACAGGCTCGCCGTGTTGCCGAAGAGGTAGCGGCTCGCGATGACGTGGTCGCCCGCGCGGAGCAGCGTCAGCATCACGGCGCCGATGGCCGCCATGCCGGTGGCGAAGCACACCGTCGCGACGCCCCCCTCCATCGTGTTGACCTTCGCCTCGAGCGCCGCCGAGGTCGGATTGCCCTGCCGCCCGTAGGCGTAGCCCGCCTGCTTGCCCTGGAACACGGCGGCCAGGTCGTGCGCGTCGCGGTAGCCGTAGGCCACCGAGACGTGCAGCGGCTTGTGCAGCGCGCCATGCTCGATGACGGCCTCGCGGTCGGAGTGCAGGATCGCGGTCGTGAAACCGCGCGGAGCCTTGGTCGTCATGATCGAGTCTGCCAAACAAAAAACCCGCCGGGGCCGCCGACGGGTTTCGTGTGCCCTGGCACGGTATCCCCGTACTCAAGGCGAACCTCGCTTTAGCGGCATTTGTTATGCGCCCGCAAGCTGAAGCTTCAAATCGGCGCAGGCAACATGGTAGCGCGCCGCCCGCGCGCGGTCAAACCGGCAGCCCGGCGAGGGTCAGCCCGGTCCGTCCTTCGCGGCGGGGGTGCCTTCGGCCTTCGCCTTCGCCGTGGGGGTCGTGCGGCGACGCGCCGCATCGGCGTCGGGCGGCGGCGACATGGCCGGCGAGCGCGTGTCCGCGAACAGGTCGCGCACCGACCGTGCGCGCGTCAGCGACTTCGGGCGCAGGATGCGCCCGGACTTCAGGTCGCGCCGCCACACGATCAATCCGATCAGCACGACCGCGGCCGACAGCATGAAGAACGTTTCAATGGTGATCATCGCCGCCTCTTGCGACAGGCTGCCCCGGTGCCGAGGCTACGCCGACGGGCCGCCGCTGTCATCGTCCCGCGCGGCCTCGTCGCGGTACGGGTCGCCTCGCCCCGCCGGCCGCTCGCCGGCGAGCTGCGCCAGGTACTCGGGCGTGACGTCGCCGGTGACGTACCTGCCGTCGAAGCAAGACGCCTCGAACTCGGACAGCCGCGGGTTGGCCGCGCGCACCGCGCGCTTCAGCGCGTCGAGCTCCTGGTAGATCAGGAGGTCGGCGCCGATCTCGCGCGCGACCTCGCTCTCGCTGCGCCCGTGGGCGACCAGCTCGTTCTGCGTCGGCATGTCGATGCCGTAGACGTTCGGGTAGCGGACCGGCGGGCTGGCGGACGCGAAGTAGACCTTCCGCGCCCCCGCGTCGCGCGCCATCTGCACGTTCTCGCGCGACGTGGTGCCGCGCACGATCGAGTCGTCGACCAGCAGCACGACCTTGCCCTCGAACTCCATGCCGATCGGGTTCAGCTTCTGGCGCACGCTCTTCTTGCGCATCGCCTGGCCGGGCATGATGAACGTGCGCCCGATGTAGCGGCTCTTGACGAAGCCCTCGCGGTAGGTGAGCCCGAGGTCGGCGGCGAGCTGCATGGCCGAGGGCCGGCTCGAATCCGGGATCGGGATCACGACGTCGATGTCGCCCGCCTCCGGCATCGCGCGGATGCGTTTCGCGAGCTCGGCGCCCATGTGGATGCGCGACTCGTACACGTTGGTGCCGTCGATGACGCTGTCGGGCCGCGCGAGGTAGACGAACTCGAAGATGCACGGGAACAGGTGCGAGCGCTCGGCGCATTGGCGCGCGTGCAGCCGGCCGGCGAAGTCGACGAAGATCGCCTCGCCCGGCTGCACGTCGCGCAGCACCTTGAAGCCGCACGCCTCGAGCGCGACCGATTCGGATGCCACCATGTGCTCGCGGCCCAGCGGCGTCTCGCTGACGCCGACGATCAGCGGCCGGATGCCGAACGGGTCGCGGAAGGCGAGCAGCCCGTAGCCCGCGATCATCGCGACGACCGCGTAGGCGCCGCGGCAGCGCTTGTGCACGCCCGCCACGGCCCGGAAGATCGCGTCGGGGTCGAGCCGGTGGTGTTGCGCGGCGCGCTCGAGCTCGAGCGCGAGCACGTTGAGCAGCACCTCGCTGTCGCTGTTGGTGTTGACGTGGCGGAAGTCGAGCTGGAACAGCTCGCGCTTCAGCGCGTCGCTGTTGGTCAGGTTGCCGTTGTGGCCGAGCGTGATGCCGAACGGCGCGTTGACGTAGAACGGCTGCGTCTCGAGCGCGGAGAACGCGTTGCCGGCGGTCGGGTAGCGGCAGTGCCCGATGCCGGCGCTGCCGGTAAGCTCGCGCATGTTGCGGGTGCGGAACACGTCGCGGACGTAGCCCTGCCCCTTGAACATGTGGAACACGTTGCCTTCGCTCGTGACGATGCCGGCCGCATCCTGGCCGCGATGCTGCAGCAGCATCAGGCCGTCGTAGAGCAGCTGGTTGACCGGCGCGTGCGAGACGGCGCCGACGATGCCGCACATGCTGTCAGTTCTTTCCCGGAAGGATGGGCGCGCCGGCCGGAGGACCGGCGGCGGAGAAGTCGAGGCGCTCGGCCCACGCGTGCGGCAGCCACGGCCGCAGCGCCATGGCCGCCGACGCGAGGGACGGCCCGAGGTACGCATTCTGCCACCAATCGCGCTGCGCGATGCCGGTGACGCCGGCGACGAGCGCGAACGCCACCATCAGCGCGATGCCACGCACGAGCCCGAACGTCGCGCCGAGCGAGGCATCGAGGAAGCCCATGCCCGCCTTGCGCACGACCGCGCGCAGCGGCCACGCGAACAGCGCGCCCACGACCAGCGCGGCGACGAAGATCAGGACGAACGCGATCACGTAGGGCAGGAACGGCGCCCCGGACATCGCCGGCAGGTGCGCGCCCACCGCGGGCGTGAACGCGAGGGCCGCGACGAAGCCGACGATCCAGGCTGCGGTGCCGATCAGCGAGCGGATGATCCCGCGCGCATAGGCGAGCAGGATCGAGAGCGCGACGACGGCGAGCGCGGCGATGTCGAGCGCGGTGATCAGCGCGGGGCTCCGGACCCTGCGTCGTGCGCGCGATCCGCGGGCGGCCGGCGCATGAGCGTCATTTCGCCGGCAAGACGATGCCGGCGTGGCCTTCGCCCTTGAGCTTGTCGCGCGACGTCGCCGCGGCGTCCCGCGACGCGAAGCCGCCGACGCGCACGCGCCACAGCGTGCCGCGGCTGGTCGTGATCGTCTCGGTGTACGCCGGATGGCCGGCGAGCTTCAGCTTGTTCGCGAGCGCGTTCGCGCCCTTGTCGTCGGAGAACGCCGCGAGCTGCACCACGAACCCCTCGCGCGGGGGCTCCGCGGTGGCCGGCGCCGCGGCCGCCTTGGCGGCGGCGTCGGCCTTGGCGGCCGGCTCGCCTTTGGGCGGGGCTGGCTCGGCGGCCTTCGCGACGTTGTTCGCCTTGGTCGCCTCGGTCGCTTTCGCCGGGGACTTCGGTTCCGGCGCTGGCGGCCGCGTCCCCGGCGTGAGGACGGTCTTCTCGGCGTCCGCGAGCGACTTGCGCGGCGCCGCGTCGCCGCTCGCCGATGTCGCCGGGGCCGGCGCAGCAGCCGGTGGAGTGGCAGTGACCGGAGCGGGCGCCGGCGCAGCCGACCTGGGCGTGTCGCCCTTGCCGCGCGCCTCGTTGAGCTTGTTGACGAACTTGCCGTCGTCCACCGGCGGGATGCGCACCGAGACGTCCTCGCCGAGCGGGCGCGGATCGCTTTCGAGCAGCATCGGCACGACGACCGCCGCGACCAGCGCCAGCACGATCGCACCGATCAGCCGGCGCCGTCCGCGTCGCTTGAGCTCGTCGAGGTTGAGGTCGGCAGGGTCGGCCATCGATCGCGTCGTCGGCCTCAGCGTTCCGCCGCGAGCGCTGCGGCGACGGTGAGGAACGAACCGAAGGCGACGATTCTATCAGTCTCCCCCGCGGCCTCCCGGGCCGAGCGCCATGCGCTGGCGACGTCCGGCGCGGTAGCGATGCGGTCGCCGGGCACACCTGCGCGCGCGAGCGCCGCCGCCAGCATCGCGGCCGACGCGCCGCGTGGGCCGGGGAGCGGCGCGACCGTCCAGCGGTCGACCTGGCCGCGCACGGCCGCGACCACGCCGTCGATGTCCTTGTCGGCGAGCATGCCCAGCACCGCGTGCGTGTCGCGGTGGTAGCCCATCGAGGCGAGGCAGCCCGCGAGCGCGCGGGCCGCGTGCGGGTTGTGCGCGACGTCGAGCACCCGCGTCGGGCGTCCGGGCAGCACCTGGAAGCGTCCGGCGAGCTCGACGCTCACGAGCCCCTCGCGCAACGCGTTGGCGCTTACCGGCAGCCGTTCACGCAGCGCGTCCAGCGCGGTGATGGCGCACGCGGCGTTGTCGAGCTGATAGCGTCCGCGCAGCGCGGGGATCGGCAGGCCGAAGCGGTCGCTCGCCGGCCCCCGGTAGCGCCACTGGGTGCCCTCGGCCACCGCCGTGAAATCGCGTCCGGCGACGAGGAGCCGCGCGCCCACGCGCTCCGCTTCGTCGACCAGCGCGCGCGGCGGATCGGCGTCGCCGCAGATTGCCGGGCGGCCGGCGCGGAAGACGCCGGCCTTCTCGCGGCCCACCGAGTCGCGCGTGTCGCCGAGCCAGTCGCGGTGGTCGAGGTCGATGCTGGTGACGATGGACACGTCGGCGTCGACCACGTTGACCGCATCGAGGCGGCCGCCGAGCCCGACCTCGAGCACCAGCGCGTCGGGCGCGCTCCGCGCGAAGAGCAGCAGCGCGGCGAGCGTGCCGAACTCGAAATAGGTGAGCGGAATCGCCGGGATCGCCGCCGTGCGAGCGTCCTCGACCGCGTGGAACGCGTCGACCAGCGACTCGTCGCTCGCGTCCCGTCCGTCGAGGCGCACGCGCTCGTTGTAGCGCATCAGGTGCGGCGAGCTGTAGAGGCCGGTGCGGTAGCCCGCGGCGCGCAGCATCGCCTCGAGCATCGCCGCGGTCGAGCCCTTGCCGTTGGTACCGGTGATGGTGACGACGGGGCAGCCGAGCGGCGCGTCGAGGCGCGCGCGCACGGCGCGCACGCGATCGAGCCCGAGCGCGATCGCGCTGGGGTGCAACGTCTCGAGGTAGGCGAGCCAGCCCGCGAGATCGGCGGGACGGGTCTCGGCGGCGCCCGCGTTCAGTCGACGTCTCCGGGCACCAGCGAGTACACCGCGGCCTCGTGCCACGCGCCGTGCAGCAGCAGGCGGTTGCGCGCCAGGCACTCGAAGCGTGCGCCGGCCTTCTCCGCGGCGCGGCAGCTCGCGCGGTTGTCGCGCATCGCGACGATCTCGACGCGGCCGAAGCCCGCTTCGGCAAACGCCCAGCGGGCGACCAGGCGTGCGGCCGCGGAGGCGACGCCGCGGCCGGTGGTCGAGCTGCGCACCCAGTAGCCGAGGTTCGCGATGCGCTGCTCGCGGTTGATCTGGTTCAGCCCCGAGGCCCCGAGCGCCGCGCCGCTCGCCGCGTCGACGACGAGCATGCTGAAGTCCTGGCCCGCGTCCCACTCGGCGTCGCGCGCGCCGAGCCAGTCCGCCGTGTCGGCGATCGTGTAGCCGTCGTGCATCCACGGCATCCACGGGGCGAGCGCGGCGCGCGATTCGTCGATCGCGCCGTAGAACGCGCCCAGGTCGGTCGGCAGGAAGCGCCGGACGGCGATGCGCCCGTCGGTGGCGAGCGGCGTCACGTCGGCCGACGCGGAATCAGACGGTCGGGCTGGGCGAGCGCGTGAGGAGCGCGAGCAGGCGCGGCAGCTCCTCGCGCAGCGTGCGCCGGTCGACGATCGCGTCGATGGCGCCCTTCTCCAGCAGGAACTCGGCGCGCTGGAAGCCGTCGGGCAGCTTCTCGCGCACCGTCTGCTCGATCACGCGCGGGCCGGCGAACCCGATCAGCGCGCCGGGCTCGGCGAGCACGAGGTCGGCGACGAACGCGAACGACGCGGAGACCCCGCCCATGGTCGGGTCGGTCAGGAGCGACACGAACGGCAGCCGCGCCTTGGTGAGCTCCTGCAGCGCCGCGGTGGTCTTCGCCATCTGGAACAGCGAGTTGACGCCTTCCTGCATGCGCGCGCCACCCGAGGCGGAGATGCAGACGAACGGCACGCGGTTCTCGTAGGCGACGCGCACGCCGCGCACGAAGCGCTCGCCGACCACCGAGCCCATCGAGCCGCCCATGAACTCGAATTCGAACGCCGCGAGCACGAGCGGCACGCTCGCGACGCTGCCCTGCATCACGACCAGCGCGTCGGTCTCGCCGGTCTCCTCGAGCGCGATGGCGAGCCGCTCGGGGTATTTCTTCTGGTCCTTGAACTTGAGCGAGTCGATCGGCAGCACCTCGGAGCCGATCTCGAAGCGGCCCTCGGCGTCGAGGAGCTGGTCGATGCGCGTGCGCGCCGACACGCGCGTGTGGTGGCCGCACTTCGGGCACACCGACAGGTTCTTCTCGAGATCGGTGCGGTACAGCACCGCCTCGCAGGCCGGGCACTTGATCCACAGCCCCTCGGGCACCGCCTGCTTGCGGCCGCCGGGCGTGCTCTTGATGCGCGGGGGCAGCAGCTTCTGAAGCCAGCTCATCGACGTCTCCTGCCGTATCCCGGTTACGCCGCGCGTTTCGCCGGCATCGCGTCGAGCGCGCGGCGGATCGTCGCGAGCCAGGCGCCCGCCCGCGCGGCCGCGCCGTCGGGCGGGCCGCCCTCGATCTCCTGGATGATGCGGCTACCGATCACGACGGCATCGGCGTGCACCGCGATCGCCTGGGCGCTCGCCGCGTCGCGGATGCCGAAGCCGACGCCGACCGGCAGCTTCACGTGGCGGCGGATCTCGGCGAGGTGGCGGGCGGCGTCGCCGGTGTCCAGGTGCCCCGCGCCGGTGACGCCCTTGAGCGAGACGTAGTAGACGAAGCCCCGCGCGAGCGAAGCGACCGCGGCGATGCGCGATTCCGGCGTCGTCGGCGCGAGGAGGAAGATCGGCGCGATCGCGCGCTCGTGCAGCCGCGCGGCGAAATCGCGCGCCTCCTCGGGGGGATAGTCGACGACCAGCACGCCGTCGACGCCGGCATCGCGCGCGCGGTCGGCGAACGCGGTGACGCCCATGGCCTCGATCGGGTTCGCGTAGCCCATCAGCACCACGGGCGTCGCGCTGTCGCGTTCGCGGAAGCGGCGCACGACGGCGAGCACGTCCTTGAGGCCGGTGCCCTTCGCGAGCGCGCGCTCGGACGCGCGCTGGATCACCGGGCCGTCGGCCATGGGATCGGAGAACGGCACGCCCAGCTCGATGACGTCGGCGCCCGCGGCGACCAGCGCGCCCATCACGTCGAGCGTCACGTCGAGCGACGGGTCACCGACCGTGACATAGGGCACGAGCGCGGTGCGGCCCTCGGCGCGCAGGCGCGCGAACGTCGCGTCGATCCGGTTCGCGCCGCGCGTCATGGATGGCGCGCGCCGTTGGCGGGCACCGAGAAATCGAGACCCGAGCGCTCGGCGACCGTCGCCATGTCCTTGTCGCCGCGGCCGGACAGGTTGACGAGCAGCAGGTGGTCCTTCGGCAGCGTCGGTGCGAGCTTCGCGGCGTAGGCAAGCGCGTGCGCCGACTCGAGCGCCGGCAGGATGCCCTCGGTGCGGCAGCAGCGATGGAACGCCGCGAGCGCCTCGTCGTCGGTGATCGACACGTACTGCGCGCGCCCGCTGTCCTTGAGCCACGCGTGCTCGGGCCCGACGCCGGGGTAGTCGAGCCCGGCGGATACCGAGTGCGTCTCGATGATCTGCCCGTCGTCGTTCTGCAGCAGGTAGGTGCGATTCCCGTGCAGGACGCCCGGGCGTCCGGCGGACAGCGAGGCCGCATGCCTGCCCGTCTCGATGCCTTCGCCCGCCGCTTCGACGCCCACGAGCTTCACGTTCGAATACGGCAGGTAGGGGTGGAAGATCCCCATTGCATTGCTGCCGCCGCCGACGCACGCGATCACGACGTCGGGCTGGCGACCGGCGGCCTCGGGCATCTGCTCGAGGCACTCGCGTCCGATCACGCACTGGAAGTCGCGCACCATCATCGGGTAGGGGTGCGGACCCGCAACGGTGCCGATGATGTAGAACGTGCTTTCGACGTTGGTGACCCAGTCGCGCATCGCCTCGTTGAGCGCGTCCTTCAGCGTTCTCGAGCCCGACTCGACCGGGACGACGGTGGCGCCGAGGAGCTTCATCCGGTAGACGTTCTGCACTTGGCGGCGCACGTCCTCGATGCCCATGTAGACGACGCACTCGAGGCCGTAGCGCGCCGCGACCGTCGCCGTCGCGACGCCGTGCATGCCGGCGCCGGTCTCGGCGATCACGCGCGGCTTGCGCAGGCGGCGCGCGAGCAGCGCCTGCCCGATGCAGTTGTTGATCTTGTGCGCGCCGGTGTGGTTGAGATCCTCGCGCTTCATCCAGATCTGCGCGCCGCCGAGCTCCCGCGACCAGCGCTCGGCGTGGTACACGGGCGAGGGGCGGCCGACGTAGTGCTTGAGATCGCGCGCGATCTCGGCGGCGAAGGCCGGATCGTGCCGCGCGGCGTCGTACTGCGCCTTCAGCTCGTCGAGCGCGCGGATCAGGGTCTCGGCGACGAACACGCCCCCGTAGGGACCGAAGTGGCCGCGCGCGTCAGGAAGGTCGTGCATCTGCATGGCGTACCTCGGCGACGAACGCGGCGATGCGCCCCGCGTCCTTGATTCCCTTCGTCGGCGCCCCGGCGGTGTCGAGCGCTTCGACACCGGACGAGACGTCGACGGCCCAGGGCCGTACCTGCCGGATCGCCGCGCCGACGTTGGCGGCCGTGAGCCCGCCGGAAAGCACGAGCGGACGCGGCAATCGCGCCGGCACGCGGCTCCAGTCGAAGGTGCGGCCGGTGCCGCCCGGCATTCCGCCCTCGGGCGGCGCGTCGAGCAACAGGCCCGCGGCGTCGTCATATGGCGACAGCGATTCTAGCAAATCGGTCCCCGGCGCCGCGGAAACGGCCTTGAGGTAGGGCCGGGCGAAGGCGCGGCAGAACGCCGCCGGCTCGTGCCCGTGGAACTGCAGGGCGGCGAGCGGCACCGCGGCGAGCACCGCGCGCACTTCGTCCTCGCTCGGGTCGACGAACAGGCCGACCGTCGACACGAACGGCGGCAGCGCGGCGACGATCGCCCGCGCCTGCGCGGCGGCGACGCGGCGCGGCGTACCGGGCCAGAAGATGAGCCCGATCGCGTCGGCGCCCGCGCGCGCGGCCGCGACGCCGTCCTCGACGCGGGTGATCCCGCAGATCTTGATGCGCGTGCGCGTCATCGGGGGGCGGCGAGCGCGACCTCGCGTCGCGTCGGCGGCAGCGCGAACGCGGCGTCGTAGTCGGCGCCGGCGAAGTAGAGGCCGTCCGCGGCGAAGGTCGCGGGACCGCGCGTGCGGTCACGCGCCTCGAGCAGTTCGCGCATCCAGCCCGGCTCCGCCCTGCCCGCGCCGATGGCGACCAACGCGCCGACCAGGTTGCGCACCATGTGGTGCAGGAACGCGTCGGCGGACAGCGAGAAGCGCACGAGGTCGCCGTGCGCGTCGCAGTCGAGGCGGTGCAGCGTCTTCACCGGGGATTTCGCCTGGCACTCGGCGGCGCGGAACGCGCTGAAATCGTGTCGGCCCACGACGAGTGCCGCGGCCGCGCGCATCGCCCCTGCGTCGAGCGCGCGATGATACCAACCGACGCGGCCGGCCATCAGGCCCGGGCGCTCGGGGCGCACCAGGAGCACGTAGACATAGTGCCGCGCCGTGGCGGAGAAGCGCGCGTGGAAGGCATCGCCGACCGGTTGCGCCCACAGCACCGCGATGGAGTCGGGGAGGTGGGCGTTGACGCCGCGCACCCAGGCGGTCAGCGGACGATCGTCGGGAACGTCGGCGTGCACGATCTGCGCGGTCGCGTGCACGCCGGCGTCGGTGCGTCCGGCCGGCGTCGCGACGACCTCGCGCTGGGCGATCGCGGCGAGCGCTGACTGGAGCGCGTCCTGCACGCCGCAACGCGACGGCTGCGACTGGAAGCCGCAGAAGCCGCGACCGTCGTACTCGAGGCACAAGGCGAGACGCATGGAGTCGATCGGCGGCGATGGGCGATGGGCGATGGGACTGCATGCATTCCGCACGCCGATGTTGCACGACCGCGACGACACGCGCGCGTTTCCTATCGCCTATCGCCTATCGCCTATCGCCCAAATAGCAACGGCGGGCCGCCCGGCCCGCCGTCGCGTCGATTCGCTGGCGGTCAGCCAAGCTTCGCGAGGATGCCCTGCGCCTCGCGCTTCTGCTCGTCGTCGCCCTCGTGAAGCACTTCCTGCAGGATCTCGCGGGCGCCTTCGACGTCGCCCATCTCCTGGTAGGCCTTGGCCAGGTCGAGCTTGGTCGCGGCGTCGTGCCACTGGCCGTCGAGCACCGACGGCGTCGGGTCCTCGAACGTCGCCTTTTCCGGATCGAACGACAGGTCGAGCTTGTCGAGCTCGAGCGCCGCGGCGGGACGCGCGAGCTTGTCGGCGGTCCCGCCCGACGGTCCGGCCATGGCCGTCGCGAGGGCGGGCTCGGGCTTCCGCATCGGCGCCGGCTTCTCGCCTTCGTCGAGCTGGAAGTCGATGTCGAACTTGTCCGCCGCCGCCTTGACCTTCTCGGCGACGCTGGGCTCGCGCGGAGGCTCGACGTGCTCGCTCATGCGCGACGCCGCGGTCGCGGCCACGGCGGCGCCGGCCGCCGCCGCCGCGGCCATGCCTGCCGACGACGGCGCGTGACGCGGCGGATGGATCATGGTTTCCTCGCCGAACGACGCGGCCATCGGCTTGGCGGTGGCGCCCGAGGTCGGCGACAGCGAGATCTCCTCGTCGAGGCCGATGTCGAACGCCTTGTCGGCCTTCGTGGTGTCCGGCTTGTAGTCACTCGACACCGAGAACATGTCGCTCTCCGCGGCGCGCGGCGCGCGCGGCGCCGGCGTGCCGCCCTCGGCGAACATCGGGTTGGCCGGATCGAGCTGGCGGCCGAGCGCGACAGCCTTGTTCCACACCTCGCCCTGGCCCTGCGACACCGCGTACAGCTCGGCGGCGACGGTCTCGAACGCGGACGGCTTGTTGTGCTGCGCGTGGATCTCGAGGAGCTTGAGGTAGATCTCCTGGCGCTGCGGATCCTTCTTGAGCGCGTCCTTCAGGATCTCCTCGGCCTGAGCGTCGCGGCCATAGGCGAGGTAGACCTCGGCTTCGGCGATCGGGTCCACCTCGTCGGTGTCGATGTTGCCGAGTCCCTCGCGGCTAAAGTCGCTCGCGAGCGAGTTGTCGCCGGTGTTGACGACGCCGCCGCCGGTCGAGCCGAACACCGTGTTGGTCTTGATGTCGGTGCCCGAGATGATGCTGTCCTCGAACTTGGTGGTCTTGCGCCGGCGCATCGCGACGATCGCGGCGATGCCCGCGAGGATCGCGAGGGCGCCGCCGCCGATCGCCCAGGTCGGCGTGTTGGCGAACAGGTCCTCGAAGAAGCCGGGCGCCGCCTTCGGTGGCTCGGCGACCTTGGGCGCGGCCTTGGTCACGGCCTTCGGCGGTTCGACCTTCGGTGCCTCGACCTTGGGCGGCTCGGCCTTGGTCACGTCGACCTTCGGGGCCTCGACCTTCGGGGGCTCGATCTTGGGCGCCTCGACCTTGGCGGGCTCGACCTTGGGCGGCGCGGCCGTGATCGGTGCCGCGGCCTTCGTATCCGGGCCCTTGGGCGGCGCAGCGCTCACCGGCGGCGTCACCGCGGGCGCGGCCTTGCCGGTCGCCGCTTCGGCCTGCGTCTGCGCCTGCGCCATCGTCGGGCTGCGCATCTGGACCGCCTTCTGCAGGTCGGCGATCGTCTTCTCGAGTATCGCGATGCGCGTCTGCGCCTCGCGCAATTGCTGGTCGCGCGCGACCGCATCCTCGGAGGCCGCCGCCGCGCCGCGCCCGCCGGTCGCCTCGCGCGAAACGCGGAGCTGGTCGCCGCCCGGACGTGCCGCCGGCGTGGTCTCGGTGACCGCCGCGCCGATGCGTCCGCCGGCCGCGCGTCCCGAGGTTCCTTCTGCGGCCGGGGCCGCGGCCGCGATGCGATCGCGGTAGCCGCGCCAGTCGGAGGCCTGCACGCGCACGACGCGCGTCGCTTCGGACGCGGGCGTCGCGGCGATCTCGTCGCCCGCCGGCACCGTGATGATCGCGCCGGTGCGCAGGCGATTCATGTTGCCGCCATCGAACGCCGCAGCGTTGCTCTTGAACAGCGCGACCAGCATCTGATCGAGCGTGACGGCCGCCGGCTTCACCTCGCCCGCGATCTTCGACAGCGTGTCGCCGCGCTTGACCGTGTAGCCTTCGCCCGCCTGCATCGCGGGCGCGGCGGCCGTGGCAACCGGCGCGGTCGCTGCCGCGGCCGGCGTGGTGCGCGCACCGCGTGCCGGGGCGACCGGCTCGACCGGCGCCTGCACCATCACGCCGGGCGGATCGAGCAGGAACGTGTAGCTCCGCACCACGCGGCCCGACGCCCAGCTCACCTCGACCACGAG
>DATLIR010000076.1:0-8315 GCA_035539315.1 Casimicrobiaceae bacterium | reverse complement strand
GCGTGGTGCCGCAGGTGGTGTCGGCGCAGACGCCCGTGCCGGTGGCGACCAACGACGCCGACATCTGGCGCCTGCTGAACCAGGCGACCTTCGGCGCGTCGCAGGCCGAGGCGGCGAACGTCAAGTCGCTCGGCATCGCCGGCTGGATCAACGCGCAGTTCAACAAGCCGGTGTCGGGCTACCCGGCCAGCCGCTACAACAAGGTCCAGCTCAACGAGTCCGCGGACTGCACCACGCGCGACCCGCTCGGCAACAACTACCCGTCGAACTCGCCGCAGGCGACGTGCGTGCGCGACCACCTGTCGCTCAACATGATGCAGCGCGACCTGTACACCGGCGCCGTGTACGGCGCCGACCAGTTGCGCCAGCGCGTGGCCTGGGCGCTGTCGCAGATCCTCGTGATCTCCGCGGTCGAGCCGGACCTTTCGCGCGCCTACGTGATGTCGCGCTACCAGCAGATCATGTTCGACGAGGCGTTCGGCAACTTCGAGACGATCCTGAAGCGCATCTCCTATTCGCCGGCGATGGGCAACTGGCTCGACTCGGTCAACAACGACCGGCCCGACGCGCTCAAGGGCCGCGTCCCGAACGAGAACTACGCGCGCGAGATCATGCAGCTGTTCAGCGTCGGGCTGGTCGAGCTCAAGGCCGACGGCACGCCGCTCCTCGACGCGCTCGGCCAGGAGATCCCGACCTACGACCAGGACGACATCAAGCAGTTCGCACGCGTGTTCACCGGCTTTACCTACGCCAATGCGGACGGCAGCCCGATCATCAAGAAGAACGGCGTGTTCTACGGCGCCGACATGGGCGTGTACCCGGGCACTGCGACGACCGGGCACGACACCGACGCGAAGACGCTGCTGAACAGCGTCGTGCTGCCGGCCGGCCAGACGCCGTTCCAGGACGTCGACGCCGCGGTCCACAACGTGTTCATCCACGCGAACACCGGGCCGTTCATCAGCAAGCAGCTGATCCAGCGGCTGGTGACCGGCAGCCCGACGCCCGGCTACGTGCAGCGCGTGACGCAGGTGTTCAACAACAACGGCGCGGGCGTGCGCGGCGACCTGAAGGCGGTCGTGCGCGCGATCCTGCTGGACGCCGAGGCGCGCGGCCCGGCCAAGACCGACCCGACGTTCGGCACGCTGCGCGAACCGGTGCTGATGATCACGGGCCTGATCCGCGCGCTCAACGGCGTGACGGACGGCGCCGGTCTCGGCGATCGCGCTTCGAACCTCAACCAGCGTCCGTACTACGCGCCGACCGTGTTCAACTACTTCCAGCCCGACGCGACGGTGCCCGGGACCTCGATCCTGGCGCCCGAGTTCGCCATCTACAACAGCAACTCGGCGGTGGCGCGGACCAACCTCGTGTACCAGCTCGTCTACACGGGCGTGAATCCGGACGGCAACCTGATGAACGCGACCGGCACGCGGCTCAACCACATCCAATTCGAGCCGCTGGCGACCGACGCGGCGGTGCTGACCGACAAGGTCTCGGAAATGCTGCTGGGCGGGCCGCTGCCCGCCGCAGCCCGCACTGCGGTGATGAACGCCGTCCAGGCGATCGCGCTGTCGGCGACGCCCACCGCGCAGCAAAAGACGGATCGCGCACGCATGGCGGTCTACCTGATCGCGTCGTCGAACCACTACCAGATCCAGCGCTGACCATGAGCACGAACCGCCGTCAATTCCTCGCACGCACGACCGCGCTCACCGGCGCGGCGATGGCCGGGACGTTCGGGCGCCTCGGCATCCAGTCGGCCCATGCCCAGGCGGTGACCGACTACAAGGCGCTGGTGTGCCTGTTCCAGTTCGGGGGCGCGGACAGCAACAACATGCTCCCGCCCGACACCGACTACGCGCAGTACGCGCTGGTGCGGACCCCAGCGTCCCAGGTGGCGCTGACGCAGGCGGAGATCCTCAAGGTCACCGCGGCGCGCCAGGGCGGCAAGTCGTACGGCTTCCACCCCAACCTCGCGCTCCTCAAGGACCTCTACGACCAGAAGAAGCTCGCAGTGGTCGCGAACGCTGGCACGCTACTCGCGCCGATCACGCTCGCCGACTACAAGGCGGGCAAGAACCGCCCGCCGAACCTGTTCTCGCACTCCGACCAGCAGATGCTGTGGCAGGGCCTCCTGCCCGGCGACATCGTGCGCAGCGGCTGGGGCGGGCGCCTGGCGGACAAGCTGGTCGTCAAGAACGCGGGTCAGAAGATCCCGACGATGGTGTCGGTGTCCGGCACGCAGATCTTCAACTCGGGCCACGACACGGTGCCTTTCGTGATCCCGGGCTCCGGCGGCGTGCTGCTGTCGGGGCAGGGCGCCGACGCGGTGAGCACGGCGCGCTACAACGCGCTTAAGACGCTGCTCGGCACCGGCGGCGGCCACCAGCTGTTCGATGGCGCCGCGGCGATCCTCAACGAGTCGCTGGACGCCGCCGAGGCGGCCAATCCCTACCTGACGCCGGCGCTTCCGCAGATCATCACCGACGCGTTCACGATCAACGGAACGCTGCTCAACACCGGTCTCGCGAACCAGCTGAAGCAGGTGGCCCGGCTGATCGAAGGTCGCGCAGCGCTGGGCGTGAAGCGCCAGTTCTTCATGGTGAACATCGGCGGCTGGGACACGCACTCCAACATCCTGACGAACCAGAACAACCTGTTCAACCAGATGGGCCCGGCGATGCGCGCGTTCTACAACTACACGGTCGCCGCCGGGATCGCCAACGACGTCACGCAGTTCACGATGTCGGACTTCAACCGCACGTTCATCGGCAACCAGTCGCTCGGCACCGACCACGCGTACGGCGGCAACTACCTGGTGGTGGGCGGCGCGGTGAAGGGCGGCGACATCTACGGCACCTACCCGACGCTGGTGCTGAAGGGACCGGACGACACGGGCAGCAATGGCGCCTGGCTGCCAACGACCTCGGTCGACCAGATCGGCAATACGCTGGCGACCTGGTTCGGCATGTCGTCCGCCGACATCGACTACGCGTTCCCGAACCTCGCCAACTGGTCGGCGGGCACCAAGAACATCGGCTTCCTCTGAACCTGCGCGTCCCCCCGCGACCCGCTCGCGCTCGCCCCTCCCGGGCGGGAGCGGGTGGAACGGGCACGACACGCTGACACCTTCGTCTCCCGCGGTCCTGCGACCCAAGCCCCTCCCGGCCTAGCACCCCCCTGCAATGCCGGCGCAGGACCGCAACTTACTCCTGGCGCCCGTCCCGGCTCATGCGGGACGCGCGCCGGCGACGAGCGTCGACGCCGCCACCTCCAGCGACGCCGGCACCACCGGCTTGGGCAACAGCAGGAAGCCGGCCTCGCGCACCTCCCGCTCGGCATTGGCCCCGAGATCCCCGCTGACGACGAGCGCGGGCACGCGCTCGCCCAGCTCGTCGCGCAGCCGCGCGATGGCCGCGAGCCCGCTCGCGCCATCCGACAGGCGCAGGTCGGCGACGATCAGGTCGGGATAGCGTTCGACCTCCCCGAGCGCGGCGAGCACGGCGTCCGCATGCGCGCCGCCCGCGATCTTGGCGCCCCAGGTCGAGAACAGCGCGCGCACGCCTTCGACGGCCGCCGGATCGTCGTCGATCACCGCGATGCAGGCGCCGGCGAGCGACGCCTGCGACTGCGCGCGGTGAACGCGCAGCGGCGTGACGTCTGCCGCGCGCGACGCGACGATGCCGAAGCGCGACCCGTGCCCCGGCTCGCTCGCGAGGGTCAGCGCGTGGCCCAGCAGCGCCGCGAAGCGGCGGACGATCGCGAGACCCAGCCCCATGCCGGCCACGCGCGGCTGGTCGGCGCGGCGCGGCACCTGGAAGAACTCGTCGAATACGCGCTCGCGATGCTCGGGAGCGATGCCCACGCCGCTGTCGACGACCTCGATCGCGACGCGCGCGCCGCGCCGCCGCGCACCGACGACGACGCCGCCCCGCCGCGTGTAGCGCAGCGCGTTGGCGCACAGGTTGCGAAGCATGCGCTCGAGCAGGAGCGGATCCGATTCGACAGCGAGGCGCGTGCGCACGAAGGCGAGCGACAGGCCGCGCGACGCCGCTTCGACGCCGAACTCGCGCGCGAGCCGGTCGAACAGCGGCGCGAGGGGCACGCGTTCGCGGGCCGGCTCGAGCGCGCCGGCTTCGAGGCGCGACAGGTCGATCAGCTGGGCGAACTGCGCCTCGAGCGCGGCGAGGGCGCCGCGCACGCTCGCGACCAGCGGCGCGAGCTCCCCGTCGCGGGCGCGCTTGCCCAGCGCGGCGACGAAGAGACCGAGCGCGTGCAGCGGCTGGCGCAGGTCGTGGCTCGCCGCCGCGAGCAACTGGCTCTTGCCGCGGTTGGCCGCTTCGGCGGCCGCTCGGGCGTCGACCGCCGCGCGCGTTCGCGCCTTCAGCTCGGCGATCAGATCGAGGTTGCGGTGACGGGTCGCCAGCGCATCGGTCAGCACATCGTTCAGCCGGTGACCGAACGCGAGCACGAAGCCCAGGACGACCGCCATCACCAGCGCGGTGAACAGGTGGACCGGCCCGCCCTCGGCACCGACGCGCACGATCAGCGGCACCAGCGCCGGCAGCACGAAGCCGTAGAACGACGGCTTGTAGACGGCCGTGAGGTTGAGGCCGCCCAGCACGACGCCGAACAGGCACACGATCGACAGCGCCTGGTGCGCCGCCGACGCCGGGAACATGGCGACGGCGGCGGCGCCCCATAGCGCACCGGCGCTCGCCGCGCCGATCGACCAGTAGCGCCCCCAGCGCCGCATCGCGGCCGGGCCGGGGGTGGCTCGGCGCCACGCCCGCACCAGGAGCGCGCGCCACGCCTGGTTCGCGATGACCAGCACGACGAAGGCCGCCATGGTCGCGGGCGCCGCCTGGCCGGCCATCGCCATGCAGAACAGCGCCGCGCCGAACAGCATCGACGCCGTCGTGCGCGGCCAGCTCGCGTACAGCGTCGCGACCTGCTCGGCGCGCGCGCGGGCGAGCGGCGCGGGAAGCGCGAGCGTGGCGTCGCCGTCCGCGTCCATGGCGCCGCGCGCGTCAGGGGCGCAGCGCGTCGACGTCGACACCACGGCGAGCGAGCTCGACGATCGCCTGCGTGCGCGTATGCACGTTCAGCGCCCTAAGGATCGCGCTGACGTGGACCTTCACGGTGCCCTCGGACAGCGCGAGGTCGCGGCAGATCAGCTTGTTGGGCTTGCCCTGCGCGAGGAGGCGCAGCACTTCCGATTGACGCTGCGTGAACGCGATCGGCAGGCCGACCGGCCAGCGGCCGGCGGGCCGCGATCGCGGGTCCGATGCGCTCGCCACCGGACGGCCGCCACGCAGCGCCGTTCGGACCGCGTCGACGACCCCTGCTGCGTCGGCGCGCTTCGCCACGTAGCCGCGCGCGCCCGCAGCGAGCGCGCCGTCGATCGTCGCGCGGTCATGCGTCGCCGACAGCACCACGATCGGCAGCCGCGGCCGGTCGCGGCGCAACTCGACCAGGAAGGCGAGGCCGCGCGTGCCCGGCAACGCGAGGTCGAGCAGCAGCGCGTCGCAGTCGGGGTGGAGCGCGAGCACGCGCAACGCCTCGTCGCGCGTCTGCGCGGTCAGCAGCGTCCAGTGCGGCTCTGCGCTCGCGACGTAGCGCGCGAGCGCCTCGAGGATCAGCGGATGGTCGTCGACGACGAGAACCTTCATGGGTCCCTCCGGCGGGTGCGCGGGCGACATGCGAGGCGGACTGTAGGAGCGTTGCGCGGCGCGCGCACCTGTCAGTCTTGACAGGGGTCGCCGTGCGCGCGAAGGCGTCGCGCGACGCGAATCGTGCGTCGGGTCAGTCGCTTGGCGCGAGCGATTCGCGCGCCGTCGCACGATCGCAGGCTCATCCACCGTCCTACGACCCACGGACGATTGTCAGGCGGCGCCTACGCGCGCGGGGCAGCGCGGCTGATTACGCGGCCTCGCCACGCTGCGCAAACTAGCTTCGTTTCGCATCGCCCGCATCGACAGGGGCGTGAATCCACCAGAGGAGATTTCACCATGACGAACTACAGCAAGGATGTCGCGCGCGAACGCGCCAATCTCGATCCCGTCACCGGTGCGCCGGGCGCGCATCCCGTCGGGACCGGCCTGGGCGCGGCGGGCGGCGCGGCGGCGGGCGCGGCGGTCGGTGCCGCCGCGGGCCCGGTCGGGGCGGTCGTGGGCGCGGTCGTCGGCGGCGTGGCCGGCGGGCTTGCCGGCAAGGGCGTGGCCGAGATGATCGATCCGACGGTCGAGGAGACGTACTGGCGCGAGAACTTCTCGAGCCGTCCGTACGCGTCGGGCTCCACGTTCGACGACTACGGCCCGGCCTATCGCTACGGCTGGGAAACCTACCCGCAGTTCGCCGGCACGCCGTTCGAGGAAGTCGAGCCGCAGCTTCGTTCGCAGTGGGATTACCGCCGCGGCGATTCCGACCTGTCTTGGGACCGCGCGCGCCTCGCTGCGAAGGACTCGTGGCAGCGCCTGTCGGACAACATCGAGCGCGCGATTCCAGGCGACTCGGACCGCGACGGCAAGTAACCGTCACGGCGTATCGGGCAGCACCCAAACGGCCGCGCGACGCGCGGCCGTTTCTCTTGGGTCGAGCGACCTGCCCCTAGAATGACGGCATGGACAAGAGGCCGCTGGGCAACTCCGGGTTCGCGGTGGCGCCGCTGGCGCTCGGCGGCAACGTGTTCGGCTGGACGGCCGACGAGCGGACATCGTTTCAGGTGCTCGATGCATTCGTCGCGGGCGGCTTCGCCCTGATCGACACGGCCAACTCGTACTCGCGCTGGGTCGCCGGTCACCAGGGCGGCGAGTCCGAGACGGTGATCGGGAACTGGATCGCCCGGCGCGGCCGGCACGACGACGTGGTGATCGCCACGAAGGTCGGGTCCGACATGGGGCTCGGCCACAAGTGCCTGAAGCGAACCCACATCGTCGAGCAGGCAGAGGCGTCGCTGCGGCGCCTGCGCGTCGAGCGCATCGACCTCTACCAGTCGCACTGGGACGATGCGACCACGCCGCTCGACGAGACGCTCGAGGCCTATGACCGTTTGATCCGCCAGGGCAAGGTGAAGGCGATCGGCGCGTCCAACCTGACGGCGGAGCGACTCGCCGAAGCGCTCGCGGTCAGCCGGTCGAAAGGGCTGCCGCGCTACGCGACGATGCAGCCGCACTACAACCTGCTGGTGCGCGACGAGTTCGAAGGACCGCTGCAGCGGCTGTGCGTGCAGGAGGGGATCGGCGTGATCCCCTACTACTCGCTCGCGGCGGGCTTCCTGACAGGCAAGTACCGGTCGGAGGCGGACGTCGCCAAGAGCGTGCGCGGCCCCGGCCTGAAGAAGTACCTGAACCAGCGCGGCGCGGCCGTGCTCGCCGCGCTGGAGCGGGTCGCGGCGCGCCGGCGTGCGACGATGGCGCAAGTCGCGCTGGCGTGGCTGATGGGGCAGCCCGGCATCGTCGCGCCGATCGCGAGCGCGACCTCCGTGGCGCAGCTCGAGGAGCTGATGGGCGCGGCTAGGCTGGAGCTGGCCGCCGAAGACGTTGACGAACTCGCTCTGCGTAGCGATTCCGGGCAACGTACGTGACCGGTCGTCCCTGCTGCGCTTCGTGGAATGCCTATTCGTGCCGTAGCGCGTCGATCGGCGCGAGGGAAGCCGCCTTGCGCGCGGGATAGAAGCCGAAGAACACGCCGACCGCCGCGGCGAAGCCGAACGCCAGCAGCACCGCGCCCGCGCCCATCTCGGTCCGCCAGCCGGCGAACTCGCCGACCGCGACCGAGGTGATCGCGCCGAGCACGATGCCGATCAGGCCGCCGATCAGCGACAGCGTCACGGCCTCGACCAGGAATTGCGTCAGGATGTCGCGCCCGCGCGCGCCCACCGCCATGCGGAGACCGATCTCGCGCGTGCGCTCGGTGACCGACACCAGCATGATGTTCATCACGCCCACGCCCCCCACCACCAGGCCGATCGACGAGATGGCGATCATCACCATGTAGATGCCGCCCGTGATCTGGTTGTAGAGGTTCGTGAGCGTGTCCTGCGTGAAGATCATGAAGTTGTCCTTCACCAGGAACTTGAGCTTGCGCTGGCGGCGCAGCACGCTGCGCACCTCCTCCGCGGCGTCGTCCATCCTGTCGGGCGAGACCGGCTTCAGGTCCGCGACCATGAAGTTGAAGAAGGGATCGCGCTTCCCGGTCGACCCCAGCGGCACCAGGATGTCGTTGTCGCGGTTCATGCCCAGGAACTTGCCGCGCCGCTCGAGCACGCCGATGACGCGGAAGCGCATCCCGTCGATCATCATCTCCTTCTC
>DATLIR010000075.1:0-4031 GCA_035539315.1 Casimicrobiaceae bacterium | reverse complement strand
CGACGGCATCATCCTCGGCAAGGCGCTCGGCGGCGGGCTGATGCCGGTGTCCGCGTTCGTGGCGACCGACGATGTGATGCAGGTGTTCAACCCGGGCGACCACGGCAGCACGTTCGGCGGCAATCCGCTCGGCGCGGCGGTCGCGCTCGCCGCGCTCGAGGTGCTCGAGGATGAGCGACTGGTCGCGCGCTCGCGCGAGCTCGGCGAATGGATGCTCGCGGAGCTCAAGCGCATCGAAAGCCCGCTGGTGAAGGACGTGCGCGGGCGCGGGCTGTTCATCGGCATCGAGGTCGACGCCGACCAGACGACGGCACGGACGGTGGTCGACCGGCTGCTCGCGCGCGGCATCCTGTCGAAGGACACGCACGGCACGGTCGTGCGCATCGCGCCGCCCCTCAACGTTCCGCGCGAGGCGCTGGGGTGGGCGGTGGGCGAGATCCGCGCGGCGTTGCACGACGTCGAGACCGGCAAGAAGCGCGTCGCCTGAGCGCCTCGTAGCACGCCATCTGCCGCGGCGCGCCGTCGCGGCGGGGCCGCACCCGGGGTTCCCCCTGTTGCTCGCGCGACAACGGTCGCGCGGCGCGTGCGCCGTCGC
The DNA here is from genome assembly GCA_035539315.1 of Casimicrobiaceae bacterium. Lineage (GTDB taxonomy): Bacteria > Pseudomonadota > Gammaproteobacteria > Burkholderiales > Casimicrobiaceae > VBCG01. The sequence continues at coordinate 3,436 of DATLIR010000075.1, read as the reverse complement.
CGTCGTCATAGGTCGCGCGTCGTCGCGGTAAAGAGTGCAGCTACCAGACCGCGAACGCCATGGACGCCACACGCTACGCCCGGGCAACGCGGGTCGCGGACGCGTTGCGGCGCGTCACGCCCGCCCGCGCCTATACTTGGGCGATGCCCTCCCCGCACTCCCAGCTCGTGGTCGCGATCAGCTCGCGCGCGCTGTTCGACTTCGAGGAGGAGAACCGCGTCTTCGAGACCGCGGACGACCGTGCCTACATGAAGATGCAGCTCGAGCGCGTCGAATCGCCGGCCAAGCCCGGCGTCGCATTCCCGCTGGTGCGCAAGCTGCTCGGCTTCAACGCCGACGGCGTGCGCCGCATCGAGGTGGTGATCCTGTCGCGCAACGACCCGGTGTCGGGCTTGCGCGTGTTCCGCTCGGTGCGCGGCTCCGGCCTCGCGATCGAGCGCGGCGTGTTCACGCGCGGCCGCGCGCCCTACAACTACCTGCGGCCGCTCAACGCGAACCTGTTCCTGTCGGCCAACGCCGAGGACGTGAAGGCTGCGCTCGAGGCGGGCTACCCGGCCGCGCGGGTCTACACGCGCTCCGCCGCCGCGGATTCGCACCCCGACGAGGTGCGCATCGCGTTCGACGGCGACGCCGTCCTGTTCGCCGACGAGGCCGAGCGCGTCTACCAGTCGCAGGGACTCGCCGCCTTCCAGACACACGAGGCGGACCATGCCGGGCGTCCGTTGCCGCCCGGCCCGTTCAAGCCGCTGCTCGAGGCGCTGCACCGGCTCCAGCTCGCCGACGACAGCGACAAGGTGTCGATGCGCCTGCGCACCGCGCTGGTCACGGCACGCAGCGCGCCGGCGCACGAACGCGCGATCCGCACGCTGATGGACTGGAACATCGCGGTCGACGAGGCGCTGTTCCTCGGCGGCCTCGACAAGGGCGCGTTCCTGCGCGAGTTCGAGCCGGATTTCTACTTCGACGACCAGACGCGCCACGTCGATTCAGCATCGCGTCACGTCCCGTCGGGGCACGTGCCCCACGGCATCGCGAACGAGTAGTTCTGGGACCGACCGGCTCCGGCGCCGGCCCCCGGGGTCAGGCAGCCGCGCGTGCGTCGGCGCGCCGGTACCACGCCTTCTGCAGCTCTCGCGCGACGGCCAGCGTCGAGGCGACGAGCGCCGCGACCGCCCAGTCGCGCGGCGCGAGCGCGACCGTGCCGAACGCGCGTTGCAGCGCCGGCAGATGCAGCACCAACCCCTGCAGCGCGAGCGCGAGCGCGATCGACGCCCACAGCCACGCGTTCGAGAACAACCCGCGCAGCACCGACGCGGTATCGGAGCGGGCACACAGCACGCCGACGAGCGAGAACAGCACCAGCGTGTGGAACGCGAGCGTGCGCGCGTGCGCGATGTCATTCCGGCCCTCGATCAGGCCGCCCGGCAGGTCGGCGTCGAGCACGCCGAGCGTCCCGGCGGCGAGCACGACCGCGGTCAGCACGATGCCCGCCCACATGCGCGGCGTTACCACGCCTTCGGCGGCCCCCCGCGGGGGCCGGTGCATGCGCGTGCCGTCCGCCGGATCGACGCCCACCGCGAGCGCCGGCGCCGCATCCGTGACGAGGTTGACCCACAGCACCATCGTCGCGAGGAGGGGCAGCACGATCACCTCGCCCGGTCCGGCGACGATGCCGAGCGGGCCGGCAGCGATCACGCCGACGAACAGCACGAGCACCTCGCCGAGATTGGTCGACAGGAGGTAGCGCAGGAACTTGCGCAGGTTGGCGTACACGGTGCGCCCTTCCTCGATCGCGGCGACGATCGACGCGAAGTTGTCGTCGGCGAGGATCATGTCGGCGGCGTTGCGCGACACGTCGGTGCCGGCGATGCCCATGGCCACGCCGATGTCGGCGGCCTTGAGCGCCGGCGCGTCGTTCACGCCGTCGCCGGTCATGGCGACGATCGCGCCGCCCGCCTTGAGCGCGCGCACGAGGCGCAGCTTGTGCGTGGGCGAGGTGCGCGCGAACACGTGACGGCGCGCGGCGAGCGCCCGCAGCGCGGCGTCGTCGAGGCGGTCGATCTCCGCGCCGGTGACTGCGACCGCGTCGCCCTCTTGCGCGATGCCGAGCTCGCGCGCGATGGCGAGCGCCGCATGCGGGTGGTCGCCGGTGACCATCAGGACGCGCACACCGGCAGCGTGCGCCTGCGCGACCGATGCGCGCGCTTCGTCGCGCGGCGGATCGATCATGCCGGCCACGCCGAGCCACACCAGCGCCTGCTCGTGCGCCGGATGCAGCGCCTCGACGTCGGCAGGGTCCATCAGGTGGCCGGCCAGGCCGAGCGTGCGAAGCGCCTCGTCGGCGAGCGCGTCGATGCGCGCGATGATCGCGGCGCGGCGCGCTTCGTCGAGCGGAACGTCGTCGGCGCCGACGCGCTCGTGCGTGCAGCGCGCGAGCAGGATGTCGGGCGCGCCCTTGGTGAACAGCACGGCGCGGCCCGGCCGGTCGCGGTCCTCGTGCGCGGTGCTCATCAGCTTGCGATCCGACGAGAACGGCAGCTCGGCGAGCCGGGGAAAGCGCCGCGCGATGCGCTCCTCGAGGCCGGCCTTCGCCGCGAGGACCTTGAGCGCGCCCTCGGTCGGGTCGCCGACGATCGCCCAGCGGCCGGCCCGCTCGACGAGCGTCGCGTTGTTGGCGAGCGTGGCGGCCGCGATCGCCGTCTCGAGCTCGGTCGCGAGCGCCCCGGAGCCGACCGGGGCTCCGCGCGCGGTCAGGCTGCCCGCCGGCTCGTAGCCGGCGCCGTCGACGTCGACCGTGCCGCTCGCGGTGACGACGCGGCGCACCGTCATCTCGTTGCGCGTGAGCGTGCCGGTCTTGTCGGTGCACACGACCGACGTCGCGCCCAGCGTCTCGACGGCGTCGAGCTTGCGCACGATCACGTGCCGCCGCGCCATGCGCTGCATGCCGAGCGACAGCACGATCGTCGTCACCGCGGACAGCCCCTCGGGAACGGCGGCAACGGCGAGCGACACCGAGTACAGCAGGATCGCGGTGAGCGCGGCCGCGGAAACGTCGCGCTGCATGACGAGGATCGCGAGGGCGACGACGACCGCGATGGCGATCACCGCGCCACCGAGCACGCGGCCGATCCCGGCGAGCTCGCGCTGCAACGGCGTGGGCTCCTGCGGGTCGGCCGCGAGCAGCTTGGCAATGCGGCCGATCTCGGTGCGCATGCCGGTCGCGGTGACGATTGCGAGCCCGTGGCCGTAGGTGGCGGCCGTGCCGGCGTAGACCATGTTCACGCGGTCGGCGAGTCCGGCGTCGCGCGGCAACAGATCGGGCAGCTTGTCCACCGGCGCGCTTTCGCCGGTCAGCGCGGCTTCCGCCACGCGCAGCGACACCGACTCGACGACCCGGGCATCCGCGCCGATCGCTTCGCCTTCCTCGATGGCGATT
>DATLIR010000074.1:0-17513 GCA_035539315.1 Casimicrobiaceae bacterium | reverse complement strand
GCGGAGGTGCGCCAGATGCTCGCCGAATGGGAGGCGATGCGCGTGCAGGCCTTGCGCACGCGGGACGAATGGGTCCCGCTCGCCGAGCGCCGCGTCGAGGCCGCGCTCTCGGCGTACCGCGGCGGTTCGGGTCCGCTCGCGCCGGTGCTCGACGCGCGCCGCGCGGTGCTCGACGCCCGCCTCGCGCAACTCGGCTTCGAGCTGGCCGCCGCGCGCGCCTGGGCGTGGCTCGCCGCGCTCGCCACCGGAGCGGCGTCATGACGGCTGCCCGGAAGGTCGGGCGGGGCGTCGCGGCGGGAACGCTCGCCGCGATGGTCGCCATCGCGCTCGCCGCGGCGCTCGCCGGCTACTGGCTGGGGATCCACCCGCCCGCCGTCGACACGGCCGCCCCGGCGCCGTCCGCCTCGCAGGCGAGCGGCCCGGGGCTCACCGACGAAACCGGGCGGCGCGTGCTGTACTGGCACGACCCGATGGTGCCCGGCCAGCGCTTCGACAAGCCGGGCAAGAGCCCGTTCATGGACATGGAGCTCGTGCCGGTCTATGCGGACGCGGCGGCCGACAGCGGCGCGGTGAGCGTGAGCCCGCGGCTCGCGCAAAGCCTCGGCGTGCGAACCGTCGAGGCGAAGGCCGGCACGCTCGAGACCGGCTTTCGCACCACGGGCGCCGTCGCGGTCGACGAGCGCACGCTCACCGGCGTGCAGTCGCGCGTCCAGGGGTTCGTCGAGCGGCTGCACGTTCGCGCCACCTACGATCCGGTGCACGCCGGCCAGCCGATCGCCGATCTGTTCGTGCCCGACTGGGTCGCCGCGCAGGAGGAGCTCCTGGCGCTTCGCGCGAGCCGCCTGGGCGGCGGCGATGCGCTCGTCGACGCGGCGCGCCAACGGCTGAAGTTGCTCGGGATGCCGGAGGCCGAGATCGAGCGCGTGGAGCGCGAAGGAAAAAGCAGCGGGCGCGTTACCGTCACCGCGCCGAGCGGCGGCATCGTCTGGGAGATCGGCGCGCGCGATGGCATGGCGGTGATGCCGGGGACCAACCTCGTGCGCATCGCGGGCCTGGCGAGCGTCTGGGTGATCGCCGAGATCCCCGAGGCGCAAGCGGCGTTGGTCGCGCCGGGCGCGCGGGTCGAGGTGCGCGCGGCCTCGGCACCCGAGCGCGCGCTCGCCGGCACCGTGCAGACGCTGCTGCCCGAAGTGAACGCGGCGACGCGCACGGTGCGCGCGCGCATCGAGCTCGCCAATCCGGGCGGGGCGCTGAAGCCCGGCATGTTCGTGACGGTCGCATTTCGCGGCACGCCCGCCACCGGCGTGCTCTTGCCCTCGGAAGCGGTGATCCGCACCGGCACGCGCGACGTCGTGATCGTCGCGACGGGCGGGGGACGCTACGCGCCGGTCGAGGTGAAGGTGGGCCGCGAGTCGGGCGAGCTCACCGAGATCGTCGGCGGCATCGCCGCGGGCACGCGCGTCGTCGCGTCGGGGCAGTTCCTGATCGACTCCGAGGCGAGCCTGCGCGGCGTGCTCGCGCGCATGAACACGGCGGCGGAGCCGGCGGCGCCCGCCGCTGCTCCCGCCGCCGCTCCCGCAGCCGATCCGCACGCCGGTCATCAGACCGCGGGCACGCCGGCGACGGGCAGCGTCGTCCATCGTGCCGCCGGCGTGGTGCGCGACGTCGACGCGACCGACGTGCTGATCCAGCACGGCGCGATTCCGAGCGCCGGCATGAGCGCGATGACGATGGCCTTCAAGGCGCCCGCCTCCGGCGTGCCGGCGACCGTGACAGTGGGAACGCGCGTGGATTTCGCGTTCACGATCACGCCGCAGGGCGAGTTCGCGCTCACGTCGATCGCGCCGGCCGGCGGCGGAGGCAAGCCGTGATCGCCGCCGTCATCCGCTGGTCGGTGGACAACCGCATCCTCGTGCTGCTCGCCGCGGCCGCGATCGCCGTGGCCGGCGTGTGGTCGGTGCGGCACACGCCGCTCGACGCGATCCCCGACCTTTCCGACGTGCAGGTGATCATCCGCACGACCTGGCCGGGGCAGGCGCCGCAGATCGTCGAGGACCAGGTCACCTATCCGCTCACCACGACGATGCTCTCGGTGCCGGGCGCGAGGGTGGTGCGCGGCTACTCGTTCTTCGGCGACTCGTTCGTGTACGTCCTGTTCGAGGACGGCACCGACCTGTACTTCGCCCGCTCGCGCGTTCTCGAGTACCTGAACCAGGTGCAGGGAAGGCTGCCGCCCGGCGCGAAGGCGTCGCTGGGGCCGGATGCGACCGGCGTCGGCTGGATCTACGAGTACGCGCTGGTCGACCGCACCGGCCGCAACGACCTCGCGCAGCTGCGCACGCTGCAGGACTGGTTTCTCAAGTACGAGCTCAAGACGGTTCCCGACGTCGCCGAAGTCGCGACCGTCGGCGGCATGGTCAAGCAATACCAGGTCGTGCTCGATCCGGCCCGCCTCAAGGCCTTCGGGCTGCCGGTGATGAAGGTCGCCGCCGCGATCCGCGACGCCAACCGCGAGTTCGGCGGCTCGGTCGTCGAGCTCGCGGAGGCCGAGTACATGGTGCGCGTGCGCGGCTACCTACGCACGCTCGACGACTTCCGCCGCATCCCGCTCAAGATCATCGAGGGCGGCACGCCGGTGCTGCTCGGCGACGTCGCGCGCATCCAGGTCGGGCCCGAGATGCGGCGCGGCATCGCCGAGCTCGACGGCGAAGGCGAGGTGGTCGGCGGGATCGTCGTGCTGCGCTCGGGCAAGAACGCGCTCGGCGCGATCGAGGCGGTGAAGGCGAAGCTATCGGCGCTGAAGCCGGGCTTGCCGCCCGGCGTCGAGATCGTCGAGACCTACGACCGCTCCGCGCTGATCGAGCGCGCGATCGCGAACCTCACCGACAGGCTCCTCGAGGAGTTCATCGTCGTCGCGCTGGTCTGCGTCGCGTTCCTGCTGCACCTGCGCAGCGCGCTGGTCGCGGTGGTCTCGCTGCCGCTCGGCGTGCTCGCGGCGTTCGTCGTGATGCGCGCGCAGGGCGTGAACGCCGACATCATGTCGCTCGGCGGCATCGCGATCGCGGTCGGCGCGATGGTGGACGCGGCGATCGTGATGATCGAGAACGCGCACCGCAAGCTGGAGGCGTGGCGGCAGGCGCACCCCGCGTCCCCGGGAAGCGGTCGCCTCCCCGAACCGACCGCGGACGAGCGGTGGAAGCTCATCGTCGACGCGTCGGTCGAGGTGGGCCCTGCGCTGTTCTTCAGCCTTCTGATCATCACACTGTCGTTCGTGCCGGTGTTCGCGCTCGAGGCGCAGGCGGGCCGGATGTTCAAGCCGCTCGCCTACACCAAGACCTACGCGATGGCCGCCTCGGCCGCGCTCGCGATCACGCTGGTGCCGGTGCTGATGGGCTACGCGATTCGCGGCCGCTTGCGCGGCGAACACGCCAACCCGCTGGTCCGCGGGCTCACCGTGCTGTACCGGCCGCAGCTGCGCTGGGCACTGCGCTGGCCGAAGGCGACGCTCGCGCTCGCCGCGCTCGTGCTCGCCGCGACCGCGTATCCGGTGCTGCAACTCGGCGGCGAGTTCATGCCGCCGCTCGACGAGGGCGACCTGCTCTACATGCCGACGGCGCTGCCCGGCCTGTCGGCCGCGAAGGCATCCGAGCTCCTGCAGCAGACCGACCGGATGATCCGCCAGGTGCCCGAGGTGGCGCGGGTGTTCGGCAAGGTCGGCCGTGCCGAGACGGCGACCGATCCTGCGCCGCTCGAGATGATCGAGACGACGATCCAGTTCAAGCCGCGCTCCGCGTGGCGACCCGGCATGACGCCGGACAAGCTGATCGACGAGCTCGACCGCACGGTGCGCGTGCCGGGGCTGTCGAACATCTGGGTACCGCCGATCCGCAACCGCACCGACATGCTCGCGACCGGGATCAAGAGCCCGATCGGCGTCAAGGTCGCCGGGACCGACCTCGCCGAAGTCAACCGGCTGACGCGCGCGGTCGAGCATGCGGCGAAGGACGTGCCGGGCGTGACCTCGGCGCTGGCCGAGCGTCTCGAGGGCGGCCGCTACCTCGACGTCGTGATCGACCGCGCGGCGGCCGCGCGTTTCGGGCTCAACATCGTCGAGGTCCAGGACGTGATCGCCGCGGCGGTCGGCGGCGAGAACATCGGCGAGACGGTCGAGGGTCTCGCGCGCTTCCCGATCAGCGTCCGCTACCCCCGCGAGCTGCGCGACTCGGTCGATGAGATCCGCATGCTGCCGATCGTCACCGAGATGGGGGCGCAGATCCCGCTCGCCGCGATCGCCACGGTGCGCATCGTCGACGGACCGCCGATGCTGCGCAGCGAGAACGCGCGCCTCTCGGGTTGGGTGTACGTTGACGCGCGCGGGCGCGACCTGGTGTCGGTCGTGCGCGACCTGCAGGCGGCGGTCGCGCGCGACGTCGCGCTGCCGGCCGGGTACTCGATCTCGTGGTCCGGGCAGTTCGAGTACCTCGAGCGCGCGAAGGAGCGCCTCGCGTACGTCGTCCCGTTGACGCTCGTCGTGATCCTCGTGCTCCTCTACCTCGCCTTCCGGCGCCTGGACGAGGCGCTCGTGATCATGCTCGCCGTTCCGTTCGCGCTGGTGGGCGGCTACTGGCTGATGTGGCTGCTCGGCTACGCGACGTCCGTGGCGACCGCGATCGGCTTCATCGCGCTCGCCGGCGTGGCGGCCGAGTTCGGCGTCGTGATGCTGATCTACCTGCGCCACGCCTGGGAGGCGCGCCTCGCGAGCGGCGCGCCGCCGACCGAGGCGCTGTTGCGCGACGCGATCGAGGAGGGCGCCGTGCTGCGCGTGCGTCCCAAGGCGATGACCGTCGCGGTGATCATGGCGGGCCTTCTGCCGATCATGCTGGGCGGAGGCACCGGCGCCGAGGTGATGCGCCGCATCGCCGCGCCGATGGTCGGCGGCATGATCACCGCGCCGCTGCTCTCGATGCTCGTGATCCCTGCCGCCTACCTGTTGCTGCGGCGCCGCGGGCTGCGTCGTGCGGCGCCCGCGCCCGTGGACGCGGAAGTTGCCGCCACGGCCGACTGACGTGCGGGCGACTTGCGCCCGTCACCCCCGGAACGGATGCGTTGCGATCCAGTGGCGCGCGATGTCGATGCGTCGCGCGAACCACACGTGATCGTGCGAGCGCGCGTGGTCGACGAAGCGCGTCAGCGCGGCGAGGCGTGCCGGCCGCCCGACGATGCGCGCGTGCAGGCCGATGGAAAGCATCTTCGGCCGGTCGAGCCCGGCAGGATCGCCTTCGGCGTAGAGCGTGTCGAACGCGTCGCGCAGGTACGCGTAGTACTGGTCGCCGCTGTTGAAGCCCTGCGGCGTCGCGAAGCGCATGTCGTTGGTGTCGAGCGCGTAGGGGACGACGAGGTGCGGTACGCGACCGCGCGAAGTATCCACGCCGGTCCAGTACGGCAGGTCGTCGGCGTAGCTGTCGGCGTCGTAGACGAAGCCGCCGTGCTCGACCACCAGCCGCCGCGTGTTCGGGCTGTCGCGGCCGGTGTACCAGCCCAGCGGCGGCGCGCCGGTGAGCCGGACGATCGCCTCGACGGCGCGCTCGAGGTGCTCGCGCTCGAGCGAAGCGTCGGCGGCCTGGTAGCTGATCCAGCGCCAGCCATGGCCCGCGATCTCGTGGCCGTCCGCAAGATAGGCGTCGCAGAGGGCCGGATGACGCAACAGCGCCATGCCGACGCCGAACACCGTGAGCGGGATGCCGCGCTCGCGGAACAGACGCAGGATGCGCCACGCGCCCGCACGCGTGCCGTACTCGTAGAGCGACTCCATGCTCATGTGGCGCGCGGCGAACGGCTGCGCGCCGACGATCTCGGACAGGAACGTCTCCGACGCCGCATCGCCGTGGAGCACCGCGTTCTCGCCGCCTTCCTCGTGGTTCAGCACGAACTGGACGGCGATGCGCGCGCCTCCGGGCCAGCAGGCGTGCGGCGCGTCGGCGCCGTAGCCCGCAAGGTCGCGCGGATACGCCGGTTCGAAGGGAGGCAGGGGCATGGGGCGGGGGAGGCGGCGGCAGGATACCCCGCCGCGCGCGCAGCGGAGGCCGGCCCGGATCCGCTCATTGCGCCGGACACGCCGTGATTATGCCAACGGCATAATCCGTGGACGCCGCATCGAATGCCCTGGCCGGCGCCATGGGTGCGGACGTTACGCGCAGCGCACGTCGCACGCGGGGCCCGGCCATGAAGCCGCGCAAACGTGCACTGCGCGGGTCTGCTTCGCTTCCGCGGCGAGCGAGGCCAGGCCCGCCGCGCCCGGCGTCGCGAATCGCGGGCGCGCATCGATCAATCCTGCGCGACCGTCCTGCGATCGCTGCGCCAACCGTCTGTCCGACCCGCCCCGCCGCATGTGCGGTAGTGCACCAACGGAACCCGGCGGTCGTGCTAGATTCGTCGCAAGTGACGCATTTCGCACCGGTCACGGTGGCAGCGACCCTGACATCGTGACGTTCTGAGCGCCGCGCTGATTCTTCGCATTGTCGGCGCGCGGCCGACACCCCATCCACCACGACAGGCACCCGGTTGCGCGTCGATGGCCGACGCGCACGGCGGCCGGCGTCCGGCTTTTCGATCGCGGCGCCATGTTACCGTTTTGCCTACCGGCTCCCCGACGGTGCGCTGCTGCAAGCGTACCGGCCGGCAACAGGTCTCTGGCGACCGGGCAAGCCCGCGCGGAAGCGCGAATGACCATGACGACGTCCCGCTCACCGACTCCGCATTCGCGGCGCGCCTCGTTCGCGCGCTGGGCGGTCGCGCTCGCCGTCGCGGCATGTGCGGGCATCGCGGGCGCGCAGGCCACCACCGACTTCGTCCTGACGCCCAAGTCGGGCGAGAACAAGTTCCGCTTCAGCTACGACCCGCTGGCCGCGTGGCCGTCCACGCTGTTCTGGAGCTACAACCCGTCCGGCGCGCCGCCGCAATTCGCCGACGCCTCGATCGTCGCCAACGCGATGCAAATGGCGATCGGCACGTGGCGCTCGGCTTGCAACATCGACGCGGCCTACGCCGGCACCACCTCCGTGGACCCCGAGCATTCGATCCTCGACCAGGAGAACGGGCCGCAGCCCGACCAGATCAACGTGCTTGGCTGGCGGCCCACGCCTGCGGGGATCGCCGGGTACACGGTCGGGTATTCGGCGCCCTCCGCGAACGGCATCTGGCCGATCATCGACTCCGACGTCGTCGTCGACCCGGCGAAGCTCCCGGCCGCGGACCAGCTCCAGCGGCTGCTGCTGCACGAATTCGGGCACGTGCTGGGCGTCAACCACTCGCAGTTCGACAACACGCTGATGTCCGGCCCGCCGTACTCGAACTACAACACGATGAACACGCTGACCACGGACGACGTCCGCGGCTGCCGCTGCCTGTACGGCCCGCCGCCGGGCGTGTCGACCGGACTGCTGTGCTCGATCCCGCCGGTGGTCGACTTCGGCGAGATCACCGCCGGCCAATCGTCACAGCGCACGATCGTGCTCGCCAACAACGGCAACGCGTCGATCTCGATCGCCGGCATCACGGCCGGGCCCGCCTACGGCGTGTCCGGCTGCGGCGCGGGCACGACCGTGTTCCCGGGCGCGTCGTGCACGATGCAGGTGACGTTCGCGCCGACGACGGCGGGCGACTTCGGCAGCCAAATCTCGATCGCCGTGAACGAGCCGGAGGCCTACCGGATCAAGCTGATCGGCACCGCGACCGGCGGTGCGGCCAGCGCCTTCGCCACGGACCTCACTCAGATCGACTTCGGCGCCTGGGCGATCGGGACGCCGTCGACGACGCAGCGCGTGCGCTTCAGCAACGCCACCGCCGCGAGCGTGACGATCGGCTCGATGCTGTTCGAAGGGCCCCAATCGAACGAGTTCGTGCGTTCGGGGCAATGCAAGCCCAGCCTGACGCTCGCGCCCAACGCGACCTGCACGGTCGACGTTGGGTTCACCGCGTCGGCATCGGGGCTTCGATCGGCGCAACTGGTGGTCGTCGCGAGCGACGGTCGCCGCTCGTCGATCACCGTCAAGGGCACCGGCCAGTCGTCCGCCGGCACGCCCGAGCCGGGGACGGCGCAGCCGGTGACCGTGGTCGAGTTCTATCGCGCCGCGTCCGACCACTACTTCATCACGATCGCCTCCGACGAGATTGCTGCGCTCGATACCGGTTTGTTCGCCGGGTGGGCGCGCACCGGACTCACGTTCAAGGCGCATGCGGTCTCGCAGAACGGCTACTCGCCCATTTGCCGGTTCTACCTGCCGCCGCCGGCCGACTCGCACTTCTACTCGGCGAGCCCGGCGGAATGCGCGGCGGTGCAGCAGGGTAACCCGACGTTCATCCTCGAATCGACGGCGGTGATGCATCTAGCGGTGCCCAATCCGCTCTCGGGCATCTGCCCGGCGGGCACGACGCCGATCTACCGCGTGTGGAACCACCGGCCGGACACCAACCACCGCTACACGACGGACATCGTTGTGCGCAACTCGATGGTCGCCAAGGGCTACATCGCCGAGGGCTCCGGCCCGAACGCGGTGACGTTCTGCGCACCGCTCTGAGACGCCAGCGCGCCAGGGCCCGTCGGTGCGACACGGGCGCGACGTGTCCCGGCAGCGCCAATGGGGCCTAGAACAGCGCGGACTGCTTGGGCTTCGCGACCGGCGGCAGCGGTTCCGCCGGCGCCTCCTCGTCGGGCGGCTCCGCCAGCGCTTCCGCCAGCACCGGGGCGATCGGCGCGATCAGCGACGCGTCGTCGTGGCGCACCGTGTTGACGCGCGTCGATACCGGCGCATAGCGCAGCGCATCGTTGTCGTAGGGCGCGATCAGGTCGGCCGGGTCGGCCACCGTGGGATCGAGCCAGCGCGCGTAGTCGGCCGGCGCGATGATCACCGGCATCCGCTCGTGTACCGGGGTGAGCAGCGCGTTCGCCTCGGTGGTGACGATCGCGCAGGTGTCGAGCGGCTCGCCGTCGGGACCGAGCCAGCGCTCGGCGATGCCCGCGAACGCGAGCGGCGCGCCGTCCTTCAGCGCGACGTGCACCGGCTGCTTGCCGCCAGTGCCGCCGTCGCGCGCCATCCATTCGTAGAAGCCGTTCGCCGGCAACAGGCAGCGGTGGCGACGGTACGCGGTGCGGAACGCCGGCTTGTCGCGCACCGTCTCGCCGCGCGCGTTGATCATCTTCGCGCCGATCGCCGGGTCCTTCGCCCAGCGTGGCACGAGCCCCCAGCGGACGAACGCGAGCTCGCGCGCGCCGTGCGCGTTGATGCGCACGATCGGCACCTGCTGCATCGGCGCGATGTTGTAGCGCGGGACGATCTCGGGCGGCGCCGCGAGCCCGAACGCGAGCGCGATGGCGGCCGGGTGCGCGTGCAGCTCGTAGCGGCCGCACACGGCGTCACCCGGCGGCGGGCGGCGCCGCAGGCGCGTCGCCGGTCGACAGCAGCCGGCGCGCGGTCTTCGCCACCTGCAGCGTGTCCCAGTACGCGTAGCTCGCGACTGCCGCGGCGCCGGCGATCGGCACCCAGCGCGTGGCGCTGGCCCCGGCGATCCGCTTCGACATCGCGACGCCGACGGCGGCGAGCACGCTGCGCAGCGCCCCGCTCGACAGCTGCTCGAGCACGAAGCGCTGGCCCGCGCGGACCGCGACGTCGCGCAGCACCTGGCTCGCGGCGTGGCGGAACAGGCAGTAGAGCATGTGCGTGCGCGTGAGCTCGGCGCTGCGGCCGTACAGGCCGAAGATGTCCGCCACCATCTGCCGCTGGATGCGCCAGATCACGTAGACGTCGGGCAGCACCGTCAGCATGCCGAACGGACCCGGCGGCAGCGCCAGCGAGCCGGACACGACGGCGGCCCGCTGCGCGGCGCTTCGCGCGAGCTCGTCGGCGGCGCGGTCGGGACGCTCGACCTCGTGCGAGCGCGGCGCCGGCACGTCCGCGATGACGCGCTCGATCATGCCGGTGACCTCGTGGTCCGCGGTGGCGTCGACGGTGAGGGAGCGGCTCATCGGGGAGGTCGATCCGGCGGGGCGGGGGGCCCGCCACGGCAGCTTAGCGCGGTCGGGGCGGTTCGGGTACCCGCGGGACGCCCGGGTCCGGCCGTTAGAATGATCGTTTTGGCGGATCGTTCCCGATGCAGATCGCGCGGTGGCTGCACCTGATGGGCGTCGTGGTGTGGATCGGCGGCATGTTCTTCGCGCACCTGGCGCTGCGGCCGGCGGCGCGCGCGCGCGCGCCGCCGGTGCGCCTGCCGCTCCTCGCGGCCACGCTCGCACGCTTCTTCCCGTGGGCGGGCGTCGCGGTACTCGCGATCCTGGCGAGCGGCACCTGGCTCGTGCTGGCCACCGGGGGGTTCCGCGCGGCCGGCACCGCGATCCACGCCATGACCACGATCGGGCTGGTGATGACGCTGGTCTACGCCTATGTCGTCGCCGGGCCGTTCCGCGCGCTGCGCGGCGCAGTGGCGGCGTCGCGCTGGGAAGCCGCGGGCCGAGCGATGGCGACGATCCGGCGGCTCGTCGGCCTCAACCTGGTGCTCGGCCTCCTCACCATCGCGGTCGCGGTGCTCGGGCGCGCGGCGTGACGCGCGCGGCCGGCATGCGAGTGTTCGGCTTCGCCGGCTGGTCCGGCAGCGGCAAGACTACGCTGATCGAGCGCCTGATCCCGCGCCTCACGGGGCGCGGCCTGGCCGTGTCGCTGGTCAAGCACGCGCACCACGAGTTCGACCTCGACCAGCCCGGAAAGGACAGCTTCCGCCACCGCGAGGCGGGATGCACCGAGGTGCTGGTGACGTCGACCCGGCGCTGGGCGTTGCAGCACGAGTTGCGTGGTGCCGACGAGTTGACGCTCGGGGAGGCGATCGCGCGCCTGTCGCCGTGCGACCTGGTGCTGGTCGAAGGGTACAAGCGCTCGCGGCTGCCCAAGCTCGAGATCCACCGCGCCTCGCTCGGCAAGCCCTGGCTGCACCCCGACGACCCCCACATCCTGGCCATCGCCGCCGATGTCGCGCCGGGGCCGTCGGCGGCGGGGCGACCGCTCCTGCCGCTCGACGGATACGACGAGATCGCAACGTTCGTCGTCGCGCACGCCCGTGAACCGCAACCCGGCGATTGACGAGCGGGGAAGCGGAGGCGTAGGGTGAACTTGCGGGAGCGCCCGTGGACCAACGCTCGTGGCTGACAGCCGCAGGCGGACGGGTTCGCGGCCGGGGATCGAAGCGCCTCCTGACCAAAATATGACGCTGATTCAAAGGCTTGTCGTATCGAGCGCTGCGCTGGCCGTCGGATGGGGCGCGGTCGCGCCGACGGCGGCCCAAAGCCTCGACGGCTTCTACGGCGGCATCGCATTCCGCGATCGAAGTGCAGAGACCGCAGCACTGGCGCCGGTGGCCCCGCCGCACGGGCTTCAGGGGATCGCCAGCGAGGACAGCGCGTCGCGGCAACGGGTCTTCGGCGGCTACCGCTGGCGCAACGACCTCGCGCTCGAAGCCGGCCTCGAGCGCAGCGAGAGCTATGCACTGCGGCCGTTCGGCGCGGGCATCCCCGGTGGCGTCGGCCTGACGTTCGCGGCGCCGCCGGACGCGAGCGCGCGCGCGGCATGGAACGTCGACGTGGTGGGCCGCTATACGTTGCTGCGCTCGTTCGCGCTGTACGGGCGCGTCGGCTATGCGCAGACCGACCTCGCCCCGGCAGCGCTGTCGAACCTCATCGCCGGAGACGCGCGCCGCAACCGCGACGGCATGAACTACGGCCTCGGCATGCGTTACGACGTGACGCGCGCGCTGGGCGTGAACGTCGAGTACACCCGCTTCGGCCGCTTCGCGTCCGAGGGCTTCGGCAGCACGCTGCCGGAGACCGACCAGGTCCGCCTAGGCGTCCAGTTTCGCTTCTGACGCGGCGGCGCTCGCCGGAACGCATCATCGCAGGTTGCTCATCGGGGTTCGCGTGCAGGTGACGCAACCCCGGCGATCCGCGGCGTCAAACGCCATGAACGCTCGACGCCAAGCGCGTTTGCTATCGTAGACCCATGCGCGGCACTCCCGCCTCCGCCACCTCGGTCGTCCGCCTCGTGTTCCTCGCGCGGCTGCGCGAGGCGCTGGGCACGTCGCACGAACGCCTCGACCTCGCCGCGCCGACGACGGTCGGAGCGCTCCGGGCGATGCTCTGCGCGCGTGGTGGCGCCTGGGCGGTCGAGCTGGCGCCGGGGCGCGCGGTGCGCGTCGCGGTGAACCACGCGCTCGTCGCGGACGATGTCCGCATCGCCCCGGGGGACGAGGTGGCATTCTTCCCGCCGGTGACCGGCGGGTAGCGCTAACGGGCCCTAGCATGACGGTTCGCATCCAGACCGGGCCGTTCGATGCGCAGGCCGAGGCCGATGCGCTGCGCGACGGCGACCTCGACGTCGGCGCGGTCGTCACGTTCGTCGGCACCGTGCGCGACGTGAACGAAGGCGCGAGCGTCGCGACGCTCGAGCTCGAGCACTACGCAGGCATGACCGAGAAGGCGCTCGACGCGATCGTCGACGAGGCGCGCACGCGCTTCGACGTACGGCGCGTGCTCGTCGTGCATCGCGTCGGCGTGCTGGCGCCGGGCGATCCTATCGTGCTGGTCGCGGTGACCGGTGCGCATCGCGGCGCGGCGTTCGACGCCTGCCGCTTCGTGATGGACTACCTGAAGACGCGCGCGCCGTTCTGGAAGAAGGAGCGCACGCCGCAGGGCGAGCGCTGGGTCGAGGCGCGCGTCGCCGACGACGACGCCGCCGCGCGCTGGTCGGGCCCCCCCAAGGGAGTGGCCTGACCGCTTGACCGCTTCGGCCCTTGGGGCCGACCATGCGGGCATTCGCCCCGCGCGCGTTCGGGCCGCCGAACGACCGTGCCGGGCGACCGAGCGTCACCTCGCGCATGCCCGCCACCTTGATTGCCCTCGACTGGGGCACGACCAGCGCCCGTGCGTATCGGCTCGGCCCGCGCGGCGAGGTGCTCGAAGCGCGCAACGGCACGCTCGGCATCCAGCGGCTCGACGGGCAGACCTTCGCCGACGCGTTCGCGAAGCTGGTCGGCGAGTGGCGCGACGAGTCCGTCCCGCGGCTCGCCTGCGGGATGATCGGCAGCCGGCAGGGTTGGCGCGAGGTGCCCTACGTTCCGTGCCCGGCGTCGCTCGACCGGCTTTCGCACGGCCTGCTCGAGACCGATGGCGGCGAGCTCGCCATCGTTCCGGGACTGTCGACGCGCGACGCGGCCGGGACGCCCGACGTCATGCGCGGCGAGGAGACGCAACTCCTCGGCGCCGTGCCGCCCGAGTCGACCCGCACGCTGGTGGTGCTGCCCGGCACCCACTCGAAATGGGCGCGCGTCGACCGCGGCGTCGTGCTCGACTTCACGACGTTCATGACCGGCGAGATGTACGACGCGCTGATCGGGCACACGATCCTCGGCCGCTTGCCGGCCGGCGCGCCGCCGGTGGATCCGGACGCCGCGTTCGCGCGGGGCGTGCACCGGGGGCTCGGCGCCGGAGGATTCACGCACGACGTCTTCGGCGCCCGGACGCTCGCGCTGATGGGCGAGCTGCCCAGCGGCGACGTCCCCGAGTGGCTGTCGGGCTTCGTGATCGGCCGCGAGATCCGCAACGCGCGGACCTGGGCGCAGCACGCGGGCGACGACGCGTCGCGCGTGCTGGTCGTCGGCAGCCACGCGCTCGCCACGCGTTACCTCGCGGCGCTTCGCGTCAGCGACATCGTCGCGACGCCGGGTCCCGCGGACGCAGCCGCGGTCGGCCTGTTCCGGATCGCCTGCGCCGCGGGCAAGGTGGCGCCGGAGTACGCATGACGCTCGCCGACTGCCTGAAGCCGCTGCCGCTGGTCGCCGTGCTGCGCGGGATCTCGCCGACCGAGGTGGCCGGGGTCGCCGACGCGCTCACCGGCGCGGGGTTTCGCATCCTCGAGGTGACGCTCAACTCGCCGCATCCGCTCGAGAGCATTCGCGCGCTCGCGTCGCGCTGCGGCGCGACCGCGCTGGTCGGCGCGGGCACCGTGATCGATCCGGCCGATGTGGCGAAGGTGCGCGAGGCAGGAGGTCGGCTGATCGTCATGCCGCATGCGGACGTGGCGGTGATCCGGGAAGCGAAGCGCCAGGGGCTCGTGTGCATCCCGGGGGTCGCGACGCCGACCGAGGCATTCGCGGCGCTCGCCGCCGGCGCGGATGCGCTCAAGATGTTTCCCGCCGAAGCGCTGCCGCCCGGGGCGCTCAAGGCCTGGCGCGCCGTGCTGCCGCGCGGCACGCTGGTGTTCGCGGTAGGCGGCATGCGACCCGACAACCTCGCGCCGTATTGGGAAGCGGGTGCCGACGGCTTCGGTACCGGTTCCCACCTGTACCAGCCGGGCGCGACCGCGCTCGCCGTGCGCGAGGCCGCGCAGGCGTATGCTCGCGGCGTCGGTGCGCTGCCGCGACGGGGATGAACGAGTCGCCGCTCGGCAGCCGGCGGCGCCGCCCGGGCGCTCGCCGCGGGAACGGGGGAGCTGCGATGGGGGATGGGGATCGAGCCGGCGCGCGCGCCGTGCCGAGCAGGGCGTCGCCGTTCCGGCGCGAGCGCCGCCGCTGACGGGCGTCACGCCGTGCACCGCTACGACATCGTCGCGCTGGGCGAGCCGCTGGTGGAGTTCAACCAGACGCGCGGCGAGGACGCCCGCGCGTGGCGCCAGGGCTTCGGTGGCGACACGTCGAACATGGCGATCGCGGCGGCGCGGCTCGGCGCGCGCGTCGCCTACGTCACGCGCGTCGGCGACGACGCGTTCGGCCGGATGTTCCGGGCGCTATGGAGCGCCGAAGGCGTCGCCGTCGACGGCGTCGCGACCGACACCGACGCGCCGACCGGCGTCTATTTCGTCACCCACGCGGCGTCGGGCCACGCGTTTTCCTACCTCCGCGCAGGCTCGGCGGCGAGCCGCCTCGCGCCGGGGAACCTGCCGGTCGACCTGATCCGCGCCGCGCGCGCGCTGCACGTGTCGGGCATCAGCCAGGCGATCTCGACGTCGGCGTGCGATGCCGTGTTCGCCGCGATCGCAGCGGCGCGCGACGCCGGCGCGCGCGTCTACTACGACCCGAACCTGCGGCCCAAGCTTTGGCCGCGCGAACGCGCGTGCGCTGTCGCGTTAGCGACGATGGCTGCAAGCGACTGGTGCCTGCCGTCGCGCGAGGACGCCGAGTGGGTGTTCGGGACCGGCGAGCCCGACGCCGTGATCGACGCCTGCCGTCGCGCGGGCGCGCGCGGCGTCGTCTACAAGCGCGGCGCCGACGGGTGCGTCGTCGATGACGGCCGCACGCGCGTCATCGTCGCTTCGCACCGCGTGGCGAGCGTGGACGCGACCGGCGCAGGGGATTGCTTCGACGGCGCATTCGCCGCGCGTCTCGCCGCGGGCGACGACGCGTTCGCCGCCGCGCGCTACGCGAATGCCGCAGCGGCGATCGCGACGACCGGCTGGGGTGCCGTCGATCCGCTGCCGCGTCCACGCGACGTCGACGCGCTGCTGCGCCGGGCGGCATGATGTCGGGGGCGTTCCGGGACGACCTCTACGCCGGTCGCGTGGTGCTGGTGACCGGCGGGACGAGCGGCATCGGCGCCGGCATTGCCGAGGCGTTCGCCGCCGCGGGCGCGGTCGTGACCGCGACCGGCGCCACGGCCGCTGAGGCCGACGCGGCGCGCTCGCAGCCCGGCTTCCGGTTGCGCGACGCGCTCGCGCTCGACGTGCGCGACGATGCCGCGATCCGCCGGCTGCTGGGCGACCTGCCGCGTCTGGACGTGCTGGTCAACTGCGCCGGCGTGATCCGCCGCGATGTCGAGCACGACCCCGAGGTGTTCGCCGACACGGTGGCGATCAACCTCACCGGCACGATGCGCTGCTGCACGCACGCGCGCGCGAAACTCGCGGCGGCGCGCGGCGCGATCGTCAACATCGCGTCGATCCTGTCGATCTTCGGCGGTGCGCGCGTGCCCGGCTACGCCGCGAGCAAGGGTGGCGTCGCGCAACTCACCCGCTCGCTCGCGATCGCCTATGCCGACGATGGCATCCGCGTCAACGCGATCGCGCCGGGCTGGGTGCGCACCGCGCTCACGCAGGCGCTGCAGGACGACGCGGAGCGCAGTGCGGCCATCGTCGCGCGCACGCCGCTCAAGCGCTGGGCCGAGCCGGCGGACGTCGCCGGCGCGGCGTTGTTCCTCGCGTCCGGCGCCGCGGCGTTCATCACCGGAACGCTGCTGCCGGTCGACGGCGGCTACCATGTCAACTGAAATCGGCGGGAGAGGCACGATGGCGCTCAACACCGCGATCCGGCATCTCAAGTCCGGCAACTGGCAGAAGGCGCATGCCGTCGTGCAGAACGACCCGAGCGAGTTCGGTTGCTGGGCGCACGGCATCGTGCACATGCTTGAGGGCGACCTGCCGAACGCGCGCTACTGGTATCGCCGCGCCGGGCGCTCGTTCCCGCGCGCGGGCGACCCGTCGGCGGAGATCGACGCGCTCGTCGCGGCGTGGAAGAAGGAGACGGAATGACCGACGGGCCGGCCGGGATCGTTCCCGAGATTGCGGAGGCAGCGCTTCCCGACGACGAGCGCGTCTGGGTGCCGCAGGCGCCCGACGTCTGGTTTCGCCCGCTGCTGCTGAACACCGTGTCCGGCGGCTGGTGCAACCTGCTGCGCGTGCGCCGCGCCGGCGTGCTGTCGCGCCACCGCCATCCGATGGTGGTGACCGGCTACGTGATCCGCGGCCGCTGGCGCTACCTCGAGCACGACTGGGTCGCCGAGACCGGCAGCTTCGTCTACGAGCCGCCGGGCGAGATCCATACGCTGGTCGTCCCCGACGACTGCGCCGAGATGATCACGTTCTTCAACATCAGCGGCGCGATGATCTACGTCGACGAGCGCGGCGCGACGGTCGGCTACGAGGACGTGTGGACCAAGGTCGAGATGTGCCGGCGCCATTACGCGAGCGTCGGGCTCGGGGCGGCGTACGTCGACCGGTACGTACGATGAACGGCCGACGCAGCGACGCCGCGTCCGTATAATCCACCGCATGGTCGCGGGATTCTTTGCCGTCGGCATCGGCGCCGCGCTCGGCGCGTGGCTGCGCTGGGGGCTCGCCACCTGGCTCAATCCCCGCCTGCCGTCGTTTCCGCTAGGCACGCTCGCCGCGAACCTGATCGGCGGCTACCTGATCGGTTTCGCGGTCGCATTCTTCCTCGCGCGGCACTCGCTGCCGCCGGAGGCGCGCCTATTCGTCGTCACCGGATTCCTGGGCGGCCTGACGACGTTTTCGACCTTCTCGGCCGAGGTCGTCGAGCTGCTGATGAACGGTGACTGGCCGGCGGGCGCGCTGCTCGCGTCCGCGCACCTGGCGGGCTCGCTCCTCTTGACCTTCGCCGGCTTCGCGACGTTCCGCTGGCTGGCCGCCTGACGCCGCTTCGCGCGGCCCGACTGGAGAGCTTCGATGACGCATGCCATTCGCTTCCAC
>DATLIR010000073.1:0-7030 GCA_035539315.1 Casimicrobiaceae bacterium | reverse complement strand
GCGCGTGGCGGTCCGGACGGCTTCGGCGGCTACGCCGACGCGTACGGCGACATCTTCGGCGAGATCTTCGGGCAGCAGGGGCGGGGCGGACGCGGCAACGGCGTGTTCCGCGGCGCGGACCTGCGCTACAACCTCGAGCTGTCGCTCGAGGAGGCGGCGCGCGGGACCGAGGCGCGCATCCGCATCCCGACGATGGAGCAGTGCGAGACCTGCAAGGGCAGCGGCGCCAAGCCGGGAACGCAGGCCAAGGGTTGCCCGACCTGCCACGGCCGCGGCCAGGTACGCATGTCGCAGGGCATGTTCTCGATCCAGCAGACCTGCCCGCAGTGCCACGGCACCGGCAAGATCATTCCCGAGCCGTGCGCCACCTGCGACGGCGCGGGGCGCGTGCGCAAGCACAAGACGCTGTCGGTGAAGATCCCCGCGGGCGTCGACCAGGACGACCGCATCCGGCTGTCGGGCGAAGGCGAGGCCGGCGTGAACGGCGGGCCCACCGGCGACCTGTACGTCGTCGTGCAGCTCAAGCCGCACGCGGTATTCCAGCGCGACGGCGCCGACCTGCACTGCGAGATGCCGATCAGCTTCGCCACCGCTGCGCTCGGCGGCGAGATCGAGATCCCGACGCTCGACGGCCACGCCAAGGTCAAGATCCCGGTCGAGACGCAGACCGGCCAGGTGTTCCGGCTGCGCAACAAGGGCATCCGTCCGGTGCGCGGCTCGGTCGTCGGCGACCTCTACTGCCACGTGGCGGTGGAGACGCCGGTGAAGCTCACGTCGCGGCAGAAGGACCTGCTGAAGGAGTTCGAGTCGATCAACCTGCAGGACCCCGCCGCGCACAGCCCGAAGCAGAAAACGTTCTTCGACAAGCTCAAGGAGTTCTTCGGTTAGGCGCGCAGGCGCGTCCGCATTCTCCCTGTAGACTTTGAGAAGCTTGCCCGCGCGTTTCATCGCGCGCCCCGACGCCGATGACCGCCCCGGCGCGTCTGACTCCTGTCACCTGACCCCTGATCCCCGACTACGACGTCATCGTCCTGGGTGCCGGCGCCGCCGGCATGATGTGCGCGGCGACGGCCGGCCAGCGCGGCCGTCGGGTGCTGATCGTCGAGCACTACGGGATCGTCGGCGAGAAGATCCGCATCTCCGGCGGCGGCCGCTGCAACTTCACCAACCTCGGGGCGCAACCGGCGAGCTACCTGTCGGCGAACCCCGATTTCTGCCGCTCGGCGCTCGCGCGCTACACGCCGCGCGATTTCGTCGCCCTGGTCGAGCGGCACGGCATCCGCTGGCACGAGAAGAAGCTCGGCCAGCTCTTCTGCGACGAGACGGCGCTGGACATCATCGCGATGCTGCGCGCCGAGTGCGAGCGCGGCCGCGTCGATTGGCGCCAGCCCTGCGCGGTCGACGGCGTGACGCGCGAGGGCGATCGCTTCGTCGTCGCGACGCCGCAAGGCGCGGTGCGCGCGGCTTCGCTCGTCGTCGCGACCGGCGGCTTGACGGTGCCCAAGATCGGCGCGACGCCGTTCGGCTATCGCCTCGCCGAGCAGTTCGGGCTCGCGGTCGTCGCGCCGCGACCGGCGCTCGTCCCGCTCGCCTTCGCGCCCGAGCTCCTCGCGCGCTTCGGCGACCTGTCGGGCGTGTCGGTCGACGTCGCGATTCGCTGCAGCGCCGGGCAGTTCCGCGAGAATCTCCTGTTCACGCACCGCGGCCTCTCCGGGCCCGCGATCCTGCAGATCTCGTCGTACTGGGACGGTCGCGAGCCGCTGGCGATCGACCTCGTGCCGGGCGCGCCGGGCGATTGGCTCGCCGGCCGCGCGCGCTCGGAGGCGCGTCTGTCGAACGTGCTGGCCGACCGGGTGCCGAAGCGCTTCGCGCAACAGTGGTGCGCGGCGCTCGGGGTCGACGCTCCGTTGCGAGAGCTCGGCGCCGAACGGCTGCGCGCGGTCGACGCCGCGTTGCGCGACTGGCGCGTGCTGCCGTCAGGCACGCTCGGCTACGCGAAGGCGGAGGTCACGCTGGGCGGCGTCGACACGCGCGCGCTGTCGTCGAAGACGATGGCGGCGCGTGCTCTCCCGGGGCTCCATTTCATCGGCGAGGTCGTCGACGTGACCGGGTGGCTCGGCGGCTACAACTTCCACTGGGCGTGGGCGTCGGGCGTCGCCGCGGGCTCGGCTGCGTGAGCGTCGCGCCAGGGCCGGTCAGCGCGACACGGGCGCGCATGCCCCGGTCGCGCCAACAGGCCCTAGAATGACGCGCATCGTCAGCCGGGAGTCGTCCGTGAAGCGCCCCTTCGTCGCCCTCGTCCTCGCCGCGGTCCTCGCCGCTCCCGCGGCCGCCCAGGTCAGGATCGGCCTGATGGTCTCGGCCACCGGCCCGACCGCGGCGATCGGCGTGCCGCAGAAGAACACCGGCGACATCCTGCCGCGCCGCGTGGGCGACCTCACGATCGAGTACATCCAGCTCGAGGACGGCGCGGATTCGACGCGCGCGCTGCAGAACGCGAAGAAGCTGATCGGCGAGCACAACGTCGACGCGCTGATCGGACCGTCGACGACGCCCGCAGCGCTCGCGATGCTCGACACGATCGCCGAGGGCAAGGTGCCGCTCCTGGCGACCGTCGGCAGCAGCAACGTGGTCGAGCCGCTCGATGCCAAGCGCCGCTGGGTGTTCAAGACGACGCAGAACGACGACCTGATCGCATCGGCGCTGATCCGCCACATGAAGAAGAACGGCGTGCAGACGCTGGGCTTCATCGGGTTCAACGATCCCTACGGCGAGAACTGGTTCCGCGTGCTTGCGTCGATGGCCGAGAAAGACGGCATCCGCGTCGTCGCGAGCGAGCGCTACGCGCGCACCGACGCGAGCGTGACCGGCCAGTCGCTCAAGCTGATCGCGGCGAAGCCGGATGCGATGTTCATCGCGGCCGTGGGCGGGCCGGCGGTACTGCCGCAGGCGACGCTGCGCGACCAGGGCTGGAAAGGTCCGATCTACCAGACCCACGCGGTGGCGACCAACGACTTCATCACGCTCGGCAAGGACAAGGTCGAAGGCACGGTCCTCGCCGCCGGGCCGATGCTCGTGCTCGACGACGTCGCCGACACGAACCCCACGAAGAAGGTCGCGCTCGCCTACATCGACGCCTACGAGAAGAAGTTCGGTGCGAAGCCGGCGACGTTCGGCGCGAACGTGTGGGACGGCTGGCTGCTGCTCGAGCGAGCGATTCCCGTCGCCGCGCGCACCGCGAAGCCTGGCACCGAGGCGTTCCGCGCCGCGCTTCGCGATGCCCTCGAGGCGTCGCGCGAGGTGGTCGGCACGCAGGGCGTGTTCACGATGTCGGCGCAGAACCACAACGGCATGGACGAGCGCGCCCGCGTGCCGGTCGTCGTGCGCGACGGCCGCTTCCGGCTGCTGCCCGAGTAGCGCCCGCGGTGGCCGGGCGCGGCGCACCGACCGGCATCCTGCTCGCCGCCGGCGCGTCGCGCCGCTTCGGCAGCGCCAAGCTCGCCGTTCCGTTCGCCGACGGCACGCCGCTCGGCGTGGCGTCGTGCCGCGCGTTGCGCGCGGCGCTGGGACGCGTGTTCGCGGTCGTGCGCCCGGAGGACGACACGCTGGCGGCACGGCTTGCCGACTGCGGCGCGCACATCGTGCGCTGCGCGCGCGCGGAGGACGGGATGGGCGCGAGCCTCGCCTGCGGCGTGGCCGCGAGCGCCGACGCGGACGGGTGGATCGTGGCGCTCGCGGACATGCCGTGGATCGCGCCCGCGACGATCCGCGCGGTGGCCGACGCGATCGCGGCCGGTGCATCGCTCGCGGCACCGTTCCACCACGGCGAGCGCGGCCATCCGGTGGGCTTCGCGCCGGGACATCGCGAGGCGCTCATGGCGCTCACCGGGGACGAGGGCGCGCGCGCGCTCGTCGCGCACGCCGGCGCGGCGCTCGTCCGCATCGACGTCGACGATCCGGGCGTGCTGCGCGACGTCGACCTGCCGCGCGATCTCGCTTCGCCCGGCTGACGCCGGACGCGCCGCCGGTCGGGCTGAAGCCCGACCTACGGAACGCGCCAAGTCCGACCCATCAGGGCCGGAGGTTGGGGGTCAGACTTCAGCCTGACGCCTTCACCGGCCACAGCTCCGGCTGCGCGGTCGACGGATCGGCGACGCGCGACTCCCACCACGCACGAAGCTCCTCGTGCTCGAGCGGCGGGCAGATCAGGTAGCCCTGCGCCTTCTCGCAGCCGTGGCGGCGCAGGAACTCGATCTGCGGCCGCGTCTCGACGCCCTCGGCGATGCAGCGGAGGCCGAGCGAATGCGACAGCGCGATGATCGCCTGCGTGATGGTCTCGTCGTTGCGGTTGCGCTCGATGCCGTGGATGAAGCGCTGGTCGATCTTGAGGCCCTGGATCGGCAAGCGAGCGAGGTAGGAGAGCGACGAGTAGCCGGTGCCGAAGTCGTCGATCGTGATCGACACGCCCATTTGCTTCAGTCGCGCCAGCGTTGCGACCGCGCGGTCGGGGTGGGTGATGATCACGCTCTCGGTGATCTCGAGGTCGAGCTGCGCGGAAGGCAGCCCCGACGTCGCGAGCGCGTCCTCGACGATCGACAGCCAGCTGTCGTGCTGCAGCTGCTGCACCGACAGGTTGACCGACAGCCGCATCGCCATGCCGGCCTTGTGCCACTGCGCCACCTGGCGGCATGCGTCGCGCAGCACGCGCGCGCCGAGCGCCTGGATCATCCCGGACTCCTCGGCGATCGGGATGAACTCCGAAGGGCCGATCACGCCGCGCTCGGGGTCGCGCCAGCGCAGCAGCGCCTCGACGCCGAACGCCCGCCCCGTCACCGTGTCGACCTGCGGCTGGTAGACGAGGAAGAACTCGTCGTCCATCAGGCCGCGCCGCATGTCGGTCTCGATCTGTAGCCGCTGCTGCACGCGTGCGTTCATGTCGGCGGTGTAGAAGCGGTACGCGTTGCGCCCCGCCTCCTTGGCCGCGTACATCGCCGTGTCGGCCTGCTTGATGAGCGTCGCCGGGTCCTGCGCGTCGAGCGGGTAGATCGACACGCCCACCGAGCAGGTCAGCGTCGGCGTCTGGTCGGCGATGCGGAACGGCGCGAGGAACGACTCGCGCACGCGGTGCACGACGCTCATCACCTCGAAGGTCGCGTGCGCCGGGTCGAGTCCGGGCAGCACCAGCACGAACTCGTCGCCGCCGAGCCGCGCTACGGTGTCCGACTCGCGCACCGCGCTGCCGAGCCGCTGCGCGATCGACTGCAGCAGCTGGTCGCCGGCGTCGTGCCCGAGCGTGTCGTTGATGCGCTTGAAGTGGTCGAAGTCGAGGAACAGGCAGGCGACCTCGGTGCTCTCGCGCTGCGCGACCGCGAGGATCTGGCGGAGCCGCTGGTTCAGGAGCGACCGGTTGGGGAGGCCGGTCAGGATGTCGTGCTGCGCGAGCTTGTAGGCATGCGCGGTCGCGATCTCCAGCTCGCGCGTGCGCTGCGCGACCTTTTCCTCGAGCGTGCGCTGGTAGCTCACCACCTCGGCCTGCGACTCGGCGAGTCGCTGCGTCATGTGGTTGAACGTGTGCGTCAGGTGGCCGAGCTCGTCGCGCGAGCGCGTCGGCACGTAGACGTCGAGGCGCCCGCCCGCCACGGCGCGCGCCGCGCGCATCAGGCGGCGCATCGGCGCCACCAGGCGGCGCGTGAGCAGGAGGGCGGCGACCATCGCGATCACCATCACGAGCCCGACCACGGTCAGCGCGCCGGCGACGTAGTTGCGAAAGCGCGTCGTCTGCGGCTGCAGCGACATCACCACCTGCACGTGCCCGATCGGCGCCGCGGCCGAGCTGTCGCCCGGCGATGCGCGCGAGTGGAGCGCGCCGCCGAGATACACCGGCGCCACCACCTCGAGGTAGCTCGACGCGCCGAAGGTGCGCCGCATCGCGTCGCCCGGCGCCGGACCGCTGGCGGCGAACCTCGGCAACGGAATCGCGATGCCCGCGAGCGCGTCGCCGTAGCGGCGGCCGGTCACCACGTTGCGCTTCGCGTCGAGGATCGCGACGTAGGCGATGTTCGCTCCCGGCGCGAGCGAGTCGACCACCTGCACGAGCGACGCGCGGTCGCCGACCTGAAGCGGCTCGTCCACCACCTCGGCGAGCATCGACGAGAGCGTGCGCGCCTGCGCGGAGAGCTCCTCCTCGCCGGCGCTCCACTCGCGCCAGAACGTGTAACCCGTGATCGCGAGCGCGGTCAGGAACACGAGGCTGACCGTCAGGATCTGCAGCTTGGTCACCAGGCCGAGCCGCACCGGCGGCAGCGTCGAGGTCGACACCGTATCGGCGCCCATGGCCGTCGCGTGGCGACGCATGCGGCGCAGCAGCCGCCGGCGCACGCCGTCGTCGTGCACGAGCGGCGCTGCGGGCTCGTTCACCGGACCCCCGGGACGCGGCGCGCGGGCGGAGACGGGGCGCAGCGGCAGCGGATCGGGTCGGGCGTCACGGTCGGGCCGTCGTCGCGTCCGCGTCCCCCGGGCAGATTCCGGGACGACGCGCCGACGCCGGCAGGGCGGTTGAACCCGAGAACCGGAGCAACGCGCGTGCCATGGCGACGCACGGTCGCCCGCGAGCCGTCAGGCGGTCGCGACCGGGATCTTCCCGATCCGCGCCTGCCATTCGCGCGGGCCGGTCTCGTGGACCGACGTGCCGGTGGCGTCGACCGCGACGGTTACCGGCATGTCGCGCACGTCGAACTCGTAGATCGCCTCCATGCCGAGGTCGGCGAACGCCACGACGCGCGCGGCACGGATCGCCTTGGCGACCAGGTAGGCGGCGCCGCCTACCTGATGGCGGTGGGCGGCGCGGTGCTTGCGGATCGCCGCGATCGCGGCCGGACCGCGCTCCGCCTTGCCCACCATCGCGACCAGGCCGGTGCGGCCGAGCATCGTCTCGGTGAACTTGTCCATCCGCGTGGAGGTCGTCGGTCCCGCGGGGCCGACCACCTCGTCGCGCACCGGGTCGACCGGACCGACGTAGTAGATGACGCGG
>DATLIR010000072.1:0-4416 GCA_035539315.1 Casimicrobiaceae bacterium | reverse complement strand
TCGCTGATCGTGTTCGTCGGCGTCTACGCGATCGGCAACCCGATCGACATCCTGATCAATCCGCAGGCCGACCAGATCGACCGCGAACGCGCGATCGCTGCGCTCGGCCTCGACCGGCCGCTGTGGGAGCAGTACCTGGTGTTCCTGCAAGGTGCCCTCGGCGGCGACTTCGGCCGCTCGTTCGTCCACGCGACCTCGGCGCTGCGGTTGATCCTCGAGAAGATGCCGGCGACGCTCGAGCTGGCGTTCACCGCCATGCTCATCGCGATCGTCCTCGGCATCCCGCTCGGGCTGTGGGCGGGCCTCAAGCCGAACGCCCTCTCCGGGCGCGCGATCATGGCCGGCTCGATCCTGGGCTTCTCGCTGCCGACATTCTGGGTCGGCCTGATGCTCATCATGGTGTTCTCGGTGATGCTGGGCTGGCTGCCGTCGAACGGCCGCGGCGCGACCGTGGACCTCCTGGGTGTGCCGGTGTCGTTCCTCACGGTCGACGGCCTGCGCCACCTCTTGATGCCCGCCACCAACCTGGCGCTGTTCAATCTCGCGCTGCTGATCCGGCTTACGCGCTCGGGCGCGCACGAGGCGCTGCTGCAGGACTACGTGAAGTTCGCGCGCGCCAAGGGCCTGTCCAACCGCCGCGTGATCGGCGTGCACGTGCTGCGCAACATCCTGATCCCGGTGGTGACGGTGATCGGTCTGCAGTTCGGCTCGCTCATCGCGTTCGCGATCGTCACCGAGAGCGTGTTCGCCTGGCCCGGCATGGGGAAGCTCCTGATCGACTCGATCAACCTGCTCGACCGCCCGGTGATCGTCGCCTACCTCCTGGTGATCGTGACCTTTTTCATCCTGATCAACCTGGCGGTCGACATCCTGTACTCGGCGCTGGACCCGCGCGTGCGGTTGACCGAGGCGAAGGGATGACGAGGGGCGAACCCCGCCGCGACGGAGCGGTCCGGTGAGCACGCTCCGTGTGCAGGCGCCGCCGGCCGCGCGTCCGCCGCAGTCGCCGTTCCGGCGCATCGTCGACGACTTCTTCGCCAACCCGGTCGCGACGTTCGGCTTTGGCCTCCTCTGCCTGATCGTCTTCTTCGCGATCTTCGCGCCGCTGATCTCGCCGCAGAACCCCTACGACCTCGCGCAGATCGACGTGATGGACGGGCGCCTGCCGCCGGGCTCGCCCACGGCGACCGGGGGGACGTTCTGGCTCGGCACGGACGACCAGGGACGCGACATGCTGTCGGCGATCTTCTACGGCCTGCGCATCTCGCTCGCGGTCGGCGCGGCGAGCACCGTGCTCGCGCTCGTCATCGGCCTCGCCGCGGGCCTCGCCGCGGCCTACGTCGGCGGGCGCTTCGAGGCGCTGGTGATGCGCATCGTCGACATCCAGCTCTCGTTCCCGGCGATCCTGATCGCGCTGATCCTCATCGCGGTGCTGGGGCAGGGCACCGGCAAGGTGATCACCGCGCTGGTGACGATCCAGTGGGCCTACTACGCGCGCACCGTGCGCAGCGCCGCGTTGGTCGAGAAGCGCAAGGAGTACATCGAGGCGGCGCGCTGCCTCGCGCTGCCCCCGTCGCACATCGTGTTCCGCCACCTGCTGCCCAACTGCCTGCCGCCGCTAATCGTCGTCGCCACCGTGCAGGTCGCCGCCGCGATTGCCCTCGAGGCGACGCTATCGTTCCTGGGCCTCGGGCTGCCGATCACCGAACCGTCGCTCGGCCTCCTGATCGCCAACGGCTACCAGTACCTGCTGTCGGGCAAGTACTGGATCAGCTTCTTCCCCGGCATCGCGCTGCTCCTCACGATCGTTTCGATCAACCTCGTGGCCGACCAGCTGCGCGACGTGCTGAATCCGAGGTTGCAGCGCTGATGGACCGGCTGCTCGACGTCGAGGGGCTGCGCACCCATTTCTTCACCAAGGCCGGCGTCGTGAAGGCGGTCGACGACGTGAGCTTCACGCTCGAGCGCGGCGAGGTGCTGGGCCTGGTCGGCGAGTCCGGCTCGGGCAAGTCGATCACCGGCTACTCGATCATGGGGCTGGTCGACCCGCCGGGGCGCATCGTCGAAGGCTCGATCCGCCTCGACGGACGCGAGCTCACCGCGCTCGACCCGGACGCGATGCGCAGCCTCCGCGGCAACCGCGTCGCGATGATATTCCAGGACCCGATGATGACGCTGAACCCGGTCCTGCGCGTCGACGTGCAGATGACCGAGGCGATCCACGCGCACGATAACGTGACCGCGGCGGCGGCGCTCGAGCGCGCCCGCGACGCGCTCGCGCGCGTCGGCATCCCGTCGCCCGACGAGCGCCTCAGGGCCTACCCGCACCAGTTCTCCGGCGGCATGCGCCAGCGCGTCGCGATCGCCATCGCTCTATTGAACAAGCCCGACCTCATCATCGCCGACGAGCCGACCACGGCGCTCGACGTGACCATCCAGGGGCAGATCCTCTACGAGGTGCAGAAGCTCGCGCGCGAGACCGGCACGGCGCTGGTGTGGATCACGCACGACCTGTCGGTGGTCGCGGGCCTCGCCGACCGCGTCTGCGTGATGTATGCGGGGCGCATCGTCGAGCAGGGCAGCACCGAGCAGGTGCTCAACGCTCCCGCGCATCCCTACACGCAGGGCCTGCTCGACAGCGTGCCGTCGCGCAACGTGCGCGGCGCGCGGTTGCGCCAGATCCCCGGCATGACGCCGTCGCTGCTGGACCTCGCGCCAGGATGCGCGTTCCGCGAGCGCTGCAGCCGCGCCGACGCCGCCTGCGCGATCGCACCGGCGATGGACCTCGACCCGGCCGACCCGCTGCGCGGCGTGCGCTGCCACCATCCGCTGGTCGCATGGACGTGACGGCGCCACCGCTGATCGAGCTGCGGGGCGTCTCGAAACGCTTCGTCAAGCCGCTCGACCTCGCGGCGCGCATCGCGAACGCCGCGGGCGCGCGCTTGCGCGAGGAGGTCGTGCATGCGGTCGACCGCGTCGACCTGGCGATCGCGCCGGGCGAGGTCGTCGGGCTGGTCGGCGAATCGGGCTGCGGCAAGTCGACGCTCGGCCGCCTCGCGATCGGGCTCCTGCCGCTCTCGGCGGGCGAGCGGCGCTGGAATGGCGCGCCGATCGACGGCCTCGCCCCCGCCGCCGCGCGCGTGCAGCAGCTGCGCATGCAGATGATCTTCCAGGACCCGTACGCGTCGCTCAACCCGCGCATGCGCGTGGTCGACATCGTGGGCGAGGCGCCGGTGGCGCACGGCATGATCGCGCGCCGCCAGCAGGTCGAGTACGTCGGGCTGCAGCTCAACCGCGTCGGGCTCGACCCCACGCTGATGCGGCGCTTCCCGCACCAGTTCTCCGGCGGGCAGCGCGCGCGCATCGGCATCGCGCGCGCGCTCGCCGTCAAGCCCGAGTTCCTGGTGTGCGACGAATCGGTCGCAGCGCTCGACGTCTCGATCCAGGCGCAGGTGCTGAACCTGTTCATGGAACTCGGCCGCGCCCTCGACCTCACCTACCTCTTCATCAGCCACGACCTCGGCGTCGTCCAGCACATCAGCGATCGCGTCGTGATCATGTACCTCGGCCGCGTCGTCGAGAGTGGCCCCACGCCCGAGCTCTTCGCCGCCCCCAACCATCCCTACACGCAGGCGCTGCTCGCCGGGATCGGGCGCGTCGAGGCGCGCAAGCGCGTGTTCGTGCCGGTCGCGGGCGAGATCCCGTCGCCGCTCGACCCGCCCCC
Source organism: Casimicrobiaceae bacterium (assembly GCA_035539315.1). Classification (GTDB taxonomy): domain Bacteria; phylum Pseudomonadota; class Gammaproteobacteria; order Burkholderiales; family Casimicrobiaceae; genus VBCG01. The sequence goes on along the minus strand of DATLIR010000072.1, from coordinate 692 downwards.
CGGCTGCCATTTCCACCCGCGCTGCCCGCATGCGATGCCGCGATGCCGCGACGTCGCGCCGCCGCTGGTCGAGATCGCGCCGGGCCGGCGCTCGGCGTGCTGGCTCAACGATGCGGCCGTGGTGGCGGCGGCATGAGCGCGGCGTTCACGCGCCACGATCCGCCCGGCGCCCCGGCCCCGCTGGTCTTCGACTCGCCGCACTCGGGCGAGCGCTATCCGGAGAGCTTCGACCACGCGGTGCCGCGCGCCGCCGTGCGGCAGGCCGAGGACACGCACGTGGCGCGGCTGTGGCGGGCCGCGCCCGCGCACGGCGCCACGCTGATCGAGGCGCATTTCCCGCGCGCGTTCATCGATCCCAACCGCAGCCTCGAGGACATCGATCCGGCCTTGTTCGCGCCCGACGCGCGCTGGCCCGGGAAGGTCGTGCTCACGCGCAAGACGGAGCAGGGCATCGGGCTGGTGTGGCGCCTCGCCCGCGGCGGCGCTCCGCTGTACGCGCGCAAGCTTCGCATCGACGAGGTGCAGCAGCGGATCGACACCTGCTGGCGGCCCTACCACGACGCGCTCGCCGGGGCGCTCGACGAGCGCCACGCCGCGTTCGGGGCCGTGTATCACATCAATTGCCACTCGATGCCGGCGGTCGGCGATGCGCTCTCCGACGATCCCGGGCGCGAGCGCGCGGACGTCGTGCT
>DATLIR010000071.1:0-14585 GCA_035539315.1 Casimicrobiaceae bacterium | reverse complement strand
GTCGCGCGATCGCCGAACGTCGTGATCACATCGCCATGGTCGAGGTGATTCGCCTTCGGGCCGGCGACGCAACCGTCGAGCTCGCGCCCGCGGTGGGCGGCGCGATCGCAGCATTCACGCTCGGCGGCGCCGACATCCTGCGCCCGACGCCGAGGGACGCGCGCGACGCGGCCGACGTTCGGCGCTTTGCGTGCTACCCGCTGGTCCCGTACTCGAACCGGATCGCCGACGCGCGCCTAGCGTTCGGGCTCCGCCAGCACCCGCTCGCACGGAACTTCGGGAATGCGGCCCATTCGATCCACGGCGTCGGGTGGCAGCGCGCATGGACGATCGTCGACGCGACTTCGGCCTCGGCGCAGGTCGCGCTCGCGCACGAGGCGGGCGACGCGGGCGGCTGGCCGTGGCCGTTTCGCGTCGCGCAGACCTTCGCGCTCGCCGCGCAGGCCGACGGCGCGCTCCTGTCGGTGCGCCTCGCCATCGAGAATGCCGGGACCGAACCGTTCCCGTTCGGGCTCGGCTGGCACCCGTTCTTCCCCAAGGACGCGGACACGACGCTCGGGTTCGCGGCGGCGGGCGTCTGGGAGAACGACACGACGCAGCTTCCGGTCGCGCGCATCGGCGTGCCCGCGCGCTGGCGCTTCGATCCGCCGCGCGCGCTCGGCGCGCTCGCGCTCGACCACGTGTTCGAATCCGCGACGGCCCGCGCAACGATCGCCTGGCCGGCGCGGCGCCGCGCCGCCGACATCGAGGCGGATGGCGCGCTCGATCGCCGCGTCGTCTATGTACCGGAGGGGCGCGATTTCCTCGCGTTCGAGCCGGTGAGCCACATGACCGACGCGTTCAATCGCGCCGCGCGTGGCGAACCGCGCACCGGGACGCGCGTGCTGCCGCCCGGCGCGACGTTCTCCTGTACGATGCGCATCGTCGCACGCACGACCGGCCCGGGCGCGTGACCGCCCGACACGACCCGAACGATGCCCGCCTCCCCGTTCCGCTGCGTGCTCGACCTGAAGGCAAGCCTCGGCGAATGCCCGACCTGGTCGGTGGCCGAGCAGGTCCTCTACTTCGTCGACATCAACGCGCCCGCGCTGGTGCGCTTCGACCCGGCGTCCGGCGCGCACCGTGCGATGCCGATGCCGGAGTCGATCGGCAGCTTCGGCCTGCGCGCATCGGGGGGCTTCATCGTCGCGCTGCGCGACGGCGTGTGGCTCGCCGACATGCACGGCCACCTGGAGCGCAAGGTCGTCGACGCCCCCTACGACCCGGCGCACCATCGCTTCAACGACGGACGCGTCGACCGCCAGGGACGCTTCTGGGTCGGCACGATGAACGAAAACCGCGACGCCAACACGGCGGCGCTCTACCGCCTCGAGCGCGACGGCACGCTGGCGCGAGTGCTCGACGACATCATGATCAGCAACGGCCTCGCGTGGAGCCCCGACGGACGCACGATGTATCACGCCGACACGCCGACGCTCACGCTGCGCGCGTTCGCGTTCGACCCCGCGACCGGGACGCCGGCGCTGCCGCGCGTGTTCGCGCGCTGGAGCGGCGCGACCGATCGGCCGGACGGCGGCGCCGTCGACAGCAGGGGTCACTACTGGACCGCGTTCTACCGCGGCGGCAAGGTGGTCGAGCTCGATCCGACCGGGCGCATCGTGCGCGAGCTCGCGATCCCGGCGATGTGCCCGACCATGTGCGCGTTCGGCGGGCGCGACCTTCGCACCCTCTACGTCACGACCGCCCGCCAGCAGCGTCCCGACGACGAGCTCGCGCGCTTCCCGCAGTCCGGCGGCGTGTTCGCCATGAGCGTCGACGCGCCGGGGCTGCCCGAGCCGCATTTCGCGGGATGACCCGATGATCGATCCCGCCGTCTTCCTGCGGCTCGATGCGCTGAACAGCCTCGGCGCGACGTCGACCGGGGCCTCGTTCGCAACGTCGACCGGCGACGTGCTCGAGGTCTCCTGCTACGGACCTGGCGTGTTCCGCCTGCGTGCGGGACCGAACACGCGGCCCGACTACGGGCTCGTCACCGGCCGCGTCAAGGCCTGCACCGTCGCGCAGCCGGCACCGGACACGTGGACCTTCGTCGCCGGCGACGCGACGCTCGAGCTGGGCGGCGCGCCGCTGCGCTTCCGGTTGTCGTGGAAGGGCAAGGTCGTCGCGACGTCGGTCACCGACCAGCATTTCCGAGGCTGGACGCGCCTCCCTGCATTCGGGCGCGTGCGCGCCACACCGCGCTGGATGGCGTCGATCGCGCTCGCGTCGGGCGAGCCCGTGTACGGCCTGGGCGAGAAATTCGGACCGCTCGACAAGCGCGGGCAGCTGGTCCATTCCGAGGTCGTCGACGCGCTCGGCGTCAACACCGGGCTCTCGTACAAGAACACGCCGTTCGCCTGGAGCCCGGGCACCGGCGGCGGCGCGTGGGGCGCGTTCGTCAACACGCCGTCGCGCGTCACGCATGGCGTCGGCCACCCGGACTGGTCGCACCGCAGCTACGGCATCGTCGTCGACGACGAGGCGCTCGACCTGTTCCTGTTCGCCGCGGCGACGCCCGCCGGCATCGTCGACCAGTACACGCAGCTCACCGGGCGCGCTCCCGGCGTGCCGCGCTGGAGCCTTGGCCTGTGGGTGTCGCGCGCCTACTACAAGACGCCGGAGGAAGCGGCCGGCGTCGCGGCGAAGCTGCGCAGCCGCAAGATCCCGTGCGACGTGCTGACGCTCGACGGGCGCGCGGCATGGAAGGTCGAGACGCGCTTCAACTTCCGCTGGGACCCCGAGCGGTTCCCCGACCCGCGCGCCGCGATCGCCGCGATCAAGGCGCATCACCTGCGCGTATGCGTCTGGGAATACCCGTACGTGTCGGTGCACGACCCGCTGTTCGCCGAGCTGGCGCAGCGTCACTACCTGCTCACCACCGAGTCGGGCAACCCCTACGTCTTCGGCTGGGACACCGACCCGGCGACGAGCCCGTTCGGCAGCGTGCTGACGCCGCTGCCCGACAGCGGCATCGTCGACTTCACCAATCCCGCCGCGTACGCATGGTGGCGCGATCAGCACAAGGCGCTGTTCGACGCGGGCGTCGACGCGATCAAGAGCGATTTCGGCGAGCAGGTGCCCCGTGACGCGGTCGCGTTCAACGGCGACCATGGCGCCAGGCTGCACAACGTCTACCCGCAGCTCTACAACCAGTGCATCTACGACGCGACCGCGCGCTTCCAGCCGAAGGACGCGGGGCCGCCGATCGTGTGGAGCCGCGCCGGCTGGGCCGCGAGCCAGCGCCACCCGATCGGCTGGGGCGGCGACCCGCAGAGCGATTGGGAAGGCCTGGCGGCGTCGATCCGCGGCGGACTGTCGCACGGCATGAGCGGCAATCCCTACCACAGCTCCGACATCGGCGGCTTCTACGGCGCGGAGCAGCCGGACGCCGAGCTCTACCTGCGCTGGCTGCAGGCGACGGTGTTCTGCTCGCACATCCGCGTGCACGGCATCGGCGAGCGCGAGCCGTGGGCGTTCGGCCCCGACGCCGAGGCGATCGCGCGCAAGTGGCTGGCGTTCCGCTACCGGCTGATCCCCTACCTCGAGCGCGTCATCGTGCAGGCGACGCGCACCGGACTGCCGGTGATGCGCGCGATGCCGCTGAGCTTTCCCGGCAATCCGCTCGTCCAGCGCTTCGAGACGCAGTTCCTGTGCGGCGAGGCATTGCTGGTCGCGCCGATCGTCGCGCCCGGCGGCGAGGTCGACATCGCGCTGCCGCCCGGAGCGTGGTACGACCTCAACACGCGCGCGCGCCACGCCGGGCGCCAGGTGCTGCGCTACCGCGCCTCGCTCGACCAGTTTCCGGTGTTCGGGCGCGAAGGACACGCGCTACCGCTCGGTCGCGCGGTGCAGCACACCGGCGAGATCGACGCGGCCAACCCGCTCGAGCAGCTGTGGCTGTTCGGCGCGCCCGCGAACTCGCTCGACGGATTCACGCAGGCACGCCTCGAGGCCGACGGCGAGGGCGGGTTCACGTTGCGCTCCTCGCCGGGCGTCGAGGTCGTGCGCTTCGGCCCGTGAGCGCCGTGACGCGATGACGCAGGGCCCGCCGGCGATCGCGATCACGTCGGGCGAGCCGGCCGGCATCGGGCCGGAGCTTTGCGCGATGCTCGCGTCGCGCCATGGGCGCGACCCGTTCGAGGCGCGGCTGGTAGTGTTCGGCGATCGCGGCGTCCTCGCCGCACGCGCCGCGCGCATCGGGCTTGCACCGCGCTACGCGAACTTCGACCCCGCGTCGTTTGCCCCGGGGGGCGGCGTGGTCGAGGTGTGCCACGAGCCGCTCGCCGCGCCGCCCCTCGCGGGCCACCCCGATCCCACCAACGGCGCGAGCGTGCTCGCCATGCTGCGCCATGCGTGCGACGCGTGCGCGGATGGGGCGTTCGCGGCGCTGGTCACCGCGCCGGTGCAAAAGAGCGCGATCCTCGACGCCGGCCTCGCCTTCGTCGGGCACACCGAGTACTTCGCCGAGCGCACCGGGACACCGCGCGTCGTCATGATGCTGGTCGGCGGCGCGAGCGACGCGCCGCTGCGCGTCGCGCTCGTCACCACGCACCTCGCGCTGGCCGACGTTCCCGCCGCGGTCACGCGCGAAGCGGTGCGCGGAACGCTCGCGATCGTCCACACGGAGCTCGCGCGTCGCTTCGGCATCGCCGCGCCGCGCATCGCGGTGTGCGGGCTCAACCCGCACGCCGGCGAGGGCGGGCACCTCGGGCGCGAGGAGATCGATTCGATCGTGCCGGCGATCGCCGACGCGCGCGCCGCCGGCATCGACGCGCACGGACCGCTGCCGGCCGACACGGTGTTCGTGCCCTCGCACGCGCGCGGCTACGACGCGATCGTCGCGATGTACCACGATCAGGGGCTGCCGGTGCTGAAGGCCGCGAGCTTCGGCCTCGGCGTCAACGTCACGCTCGGGCTGCCCTTCCCGCGCACCTCGGTCGACCACGGCACGGCGCTCGATCTCGCCGTCGATGCCGCGCGCGCCCGCACCGCCGATCCCGGCAGCCTCGTCGCCGCGGTCGAGCTCGCGATCGCGCTCGCGCGCGCCTCGGCGCGCTAGGCGCGCCGCCCGGGCGACGATGGCACCGCGCCGCGCACCCGGCGCCCGCACGGTCGACGGTCACGTCGCGCGCAAGCGCTTCGGCCAGAACTTCCTCGCCGATCCGCATTACGTCGCGCGCATTGCCGACGCGGTGGCGCCCAGGCCGGGCGAGACCGTCGTCGAGATCGGCCCGGGGCTCGGAGCGCTCACCGGCGAGCTGATCGCGCGCGCGGGGCGCATCGTCGCTGTCGAGATCGATCGCGATCTCGCCGCGCGGCTGCGCGAGCGTTTCGCGCCCGACCAGCTCGAGCTCGTCGTCGGCGACGCCCTCGCCTTCGATTTCACCTTGCTCGGACGCGGGTTGCGCGTCGTCGGCAACCTGCCCTACAACATCAGCTCGCCGCTGCTGTTTCACCTCGCCGCGCAGGTCGACGCGCTGCGCGACCTCACGGTGATGCTGCAGCGGGAGGTCGTCGCGCGCATGACCGCGGAGCCCGCGACCGCCGAGTACGGGCGGCTCACGGTGATGCTCCAGGCCACGTTCGCGATCGAGCGCCTGTTCGTCGTGCCGTCGGGGGCGTTCCAGCCGGCCCCGAAGGTCGAGTCGGCGGTCGCGCGGCTCGTGCCGCTTGGCGAGAAACGCCCGCGCATCGCCGATCCCGCACGGTTCGAGCGGGTAGTCGCCGCGGCGTTCTCGCAGCGCCGCAAGACGCTTCGCAACGCGCTCGCCGCGATCGTGGCGCCCGCCGCGTTCACCGCCGCCGGCATCGATCCGCAACGGCGCGGCGAGACGCTGTCGGTGCGCGAGTTCGTGGCGCTGGCGGACGCCGCGCCCGCGCCTTGACATGCGCGCGCAGCGGCTCCTAGGATGATCCTCCAGGGTCGAGGGCCGAGCGCTGCCCGTCGCCGTTCGCCGGGGTAAGCCCCGGTCGACCGATCCTGGCCGGTCCGGCCGACCTCGGCCGGCATGCCCGCGCGATGCGCGGGCGCAACAGGAGACGATCATGACCAGCAAGCAGTACAAGAAGCTCGGCTGCATGGACGTGGACCCGAAGGGCGGGTGCGCGTTCGAGGTGCGCGCCGAAACCGAAGAGGAAGTGATGCGGCTGGTGGCCGATCACGCGAAGCACACGCACAAGATGGCGAGCCCGCCGCCCGAGATGATCAAGAAGATCAAGGGCGCGATGAAGACCGTCTCGGTCAGCGTCTGACGCGACGAACGATCGCGCACTCGCCTTCGCCGCTTCCGCACGGGAAGCGCTCGCGACCCGGGTGCGCGACCGCACCGCAACGCCCGCCCCGGGCTGCTGCGGGTAAAGTAGGTCCGGTTCACTCCGCGAGGACGTCGATGCCGAGCCTTCTGCGCCGCCGATTCCTGCACACCGCGGGCGCCTGGCTCGCCGCGCCGCTCGCCCGGGCACAGCCCGCGCGCGCCGGGATGCGGCGCGTCGCCTGGCTGACGGCAGGATCGCCGACCACCCACGCGAAGCTGCTCGACGCGTTCCGCGCCGGGCTGCAGGAGCACGGCTGGGTCGAGGGGCGCAACCTCGTGCTCGAGCTCCGCTGGGCGGAAGGACGCCTCGACCGCGTCGCCGAACTCGCCGCCGACGTCGTCCGGTCGAAGCCCGACGTCATCCTGACCGCCGCGAACGTCGTGAACGTCGCGATGAAGCAGGCGACGTCGACGATCCCGATCGTCATGGCGGCGAGCACCGACCCCGTCGGCGCCGGGCTCGCGCAAAGCCTCGCGCGTCCCGGCGGCAACGCCACCGGCGTGACGGGCTTCTACGAGGCGACGCCGGTCAAGATGCTCGAGATCGCCTCGTCCTTCCTGCCCCGCGGCGCGCGCCTGGCGGTGCTGGTCGACACGGGCTACACGACGTCCAACCTGTACGAGAGGATGCGAGCCGACCTGGAAGGTTTCGCCCGCACGGCGGGCTTCCGGCTGGAATTCATCGAGGCGGGGTCGGCCGACGAGGTGACGCGGAAGCTGGGCACGCTCGCGCGGAGCAAGCCGGCGGCACTGCTGATCGCGCCGGGCGCGCTCATCTACGCGATGGGGAGCTCGCTGGTGATGGCCGCAGGCGCCCTCGAGCTGCCGGTGATCTATCCGTTCGAGGAGATGGTCGACGCAGGCGGCCTGATGAGCTACTCGGTCGACCTCGCCGCGAACTACCGGCGGGCGGCGCGCTACGTGGATCTGATCCTCAAGGGCTCCGACCCGGCGACGCTCGCGATCGAGCAGCCGACGCATCTCGCGCTGATCATCAACCTGCGGACGGCGAAGGCGCTACGACTGGCGTTGCCCCGGGAGCTGCTCACGCGGGCCGACCGGCTGGTCGAGTAGCTCGCGCTGGCGTCGGCGCGCGCTCAGCCGCCCCACTCCCGGTCCGGCCGCTTCGCCGGCGCCGCGATGCGCACCAACTTTTCGCGGGATGCCTCGCCGCGCAGGATCGCCACGTTCCGCAGCGGCACGTCGAATGCGTCGCACAGGAAGCGCACGAGCTCGGCGTTCGCCTTGCCGTCGACCGGGGGCGCGGCGAGCCGCACCTTCAGTGCGCCGCCATGCGTGCCGGCGACCGCGGTGCGCTTGGCGCGCGGCTGGACGTGCAGAGCGAGCACCACCGCCGTCGCCTCCTCGCGCAGCCATGGCTGCGTCATCAGCGCAGCAGCTCCTTGACCGACCGCTCGAGCCAGGCCACCGGCACCATCAGGATCAGCTGCAGCAGCACGATCAGGATGAGCGGCGTCAAGTCGAGCGTACCGCCGATCGGCGGGATCACGCGCCGCAGCGGCCGCAGGAACGGGAACGTGAGGGCATTCAGCATCCCCGCCAACGGCCCGTCCGGCGCGACCCACGACAGCACCGCCTGCACGATCACGACGACGATCGCGAGCCACAGGACGGTCTTCAGCAGCTGCACCGCCGCCGACGCGAGCACGAACAGCACCGCGCCAGTCGTGACGCCGGCGAACCCGCTCGAGAAGATCGCGAACATCGCGACGAGCCACGCGACCTGCATCAGGTACGCGGCGACGAGCGACGCCCAGTCGTAGCCCCGCGTCCCGGGGATCACACGGCGCAGCGGCTTGACCGCCCAGTCGGTGAGCGCGATCACCGCCTGGCCCAGCGGATTGCGGAACGGCGCGCGCATCGCCTGCATCAAAAAACGCAGCAGGAAGCCGTAGGTGAAGAGCCCGAAGAACACCTCGAGCACGAACGAGATCGCCTGCGCGGCCATGTCGCGGATTCCGTCAGTCGTCGCGGCCGAGCAGGTCGCCCATCTCGGCCGCGCGTTGGGTTGCGGCGTCGACCGCAGCGGCGATCGCCGCGCGCACGCGTGCCGATTCCAGCGCCGCGATGCCGCGCTCGGTGGTGCCGCCCTTGGACGTCACCCGCGCGCGAAGCGTGGCCGGGTCGTCGGGGCTCGCGAGCGCGAGCTTTACGGCGCCGTCGAAGGTTGCGTACGCGAGGGCGCGAGCGTCCTTCGCGTCGAAGCCGTGCGCGCGCGCCGCCGCCTCGAGCGCCTCGATGAAATAGAACACGTAGGCGACGCCCGAGGCCGAGATCCCGGTCACCGCGTCGAGCGCATCCTCCTGCTCGACCGGCACGACGGCGCCACAGGCCTCGAGGACGGCGGTCGCGGCGGCGCGTCCCGCGGCATCGACGGACGGCGACGACCAGACGCCCGCAATGCCGGCGCCGACCAGCGAGGGCGTGTCGGGCATCGCGCGCACGATGCGCGCGTAGCCCCCGAGCCAGCGCGCGATGTCGCGGCTGCGCGTTCCCGCGGCGATCGACAGCACGACGGGCACGCGCGCAACGTGCGGCGCGAGCGCGGTACACGCCTCGCGCATCTGCTGCGGCTTCACCGCGAGCACCACGATCGTCGCGCCGGCGACGGCGTCGGCCCCCGGCGCCGCGAACGTGCGCGCGCCCGGATACTGCGCGGCGAGCTTCGCGCGCTGCTCGGCGACCGGGTCGACGAACGCGATCTCGCCTGGCCGGCGCCCGCGCCCGATCAATCCGCCGGCGATCGCGGTGGCCATGTTGCCGGCGCCGATGAAGGTGATGGACATGATGGCGGCGATAGGCGATGGGCGATAGACGATGGGAAACCCTCAGGCGCAGCGAAATCCAAGCTGGAGCAGGACGCGCAGCCGTCGCGCGCCGCCATCCTATCGCCTATCGCCCATCGCCCATCGCCGCTTGGGTCCTCTCGCCGAACAACGCCGTCCCCACCCGCACCTCGGTCGCGCCCTCGAGGATCGCGGCCTCGAGGTCGGCCGTCATGCCCATCGACAGCACAGGCAGGTCGAGTCCGGTCGCACGCGCGTCGTCACGGCACCGCGCGAGCCGCGCGAACTGCGCGCGCTGGATCGCGACGTCGCCGGTCGGCGCCGCGATGCCCATGAAGCCCGCGAGCCGCAGCCGCGGCAGCGCCGCCACCTGCCGCGCGAGCGCCACCGCCTCGCCGGGCGCGACGCCGCTCTTCGACGCCTCGCCGCTGATATTGACCTGCACGAGCACCTCGAGCGGCGCGACCGCGGCCGCACGCGCCGCGGACAGCCGCTCGGCGATCTTCAGCCGGTCGACGGACTCGACCGCGTCGAACACCTCGGCGGCGACGCCCGCCTTGTTGCTTTGCAACGGCCCGATCAGCCGCCATTCGACGCCCGGGAGGTCGGAAAGCGCCGCGCGCTTCGCCGCCGCCTCCTGGACGTAGTTCTCTCCGAACGCCCGCTGACCCAGGTGCCAGGCCTCGCGGACCGCCGATGCCGGCTGCGTCTTCGACACGGCGACGAGCCGGACCGCCTCCGGCGCCCGTCCTGCGGCCCGGGCCGCCCGGGCGATGCGGTCGCGCGCGGCTTGCCACGCCTTCTCGTCGAGGCCCATAATCGGATGACGTTGGCATCGCGCCGCCGGACGGCATGGTTCCTGCTTGCGCGTTGCTGCTGCGGCGCATTCACGCGCACTGCGACCCGGGGATTATAGATGGACATCACCGAGCTCCTCGCCTTCGCGGTCAAGAACAAGGCCTCCGACCTGCACCTGTCGTCGGGGCTGCCGCCCATGATCCGCGTCCACGGCGACATCCGGCGCATCAACCTGCCGCCGATGGAGCACGACGACGTGCACGCCATGGTGTACGACATCATGAGCGACCAGCAGCGGAAGGTGTACGAGGAGACGCTGGAGTGCGACTTCAGCTTCGCCGTGCCGAACCTCGCGCGCTTCCGCGTCAACGCGTTCAACCAGCAGCGCGGCGCGTCGGCGGCGTTCCGGACCATTCCCTCGAAGGTGCTGTCGCTCGAGGAGCTCAACGCGCCCAAGGCGTTCGCCGAGCTCACGCAGCGCCCGCGCGGGCTGATCCTGGTGACCGGCCCGACCGGCTCGGGCAAGTCGACGACGCTCGCGGCGATGGTCAACCACGTCAACGAGAACGAGTACGGCCACCTGCTGACGATCGAGGACCCGATCGAGTTCCTGCACGAGTCGAAGAAGTGCCTGATCAACCAGCGCGAGGTCGGGCCGCACACGCTTTCGTTCGCCAACGCGCTGCGCAGCGCGCTGCGCGAGGACCCCGACTACATCCTGGTCGGCGAGATGCGCGACCTCGAGACGATCCGGCTGGCGCTCACCGCCGCCGAGACCGGCCACCTGGTGTTCGCGACGCTGCACACCAGCTCGGCCGCCAAGACGGTCGACCGCATCATCGACGTGTTCCCGGCGGCCGAGAAGGACATGGTCCGCGCGATGCTGTCCGAGTCGATCGTCGCGGTGATCTCGCAGACGCTGCTCAAGACCAAGGACGGGCAGGGCCGCGTCGCGGCGCACGAGATCATGATCGGCACGCCCGCGATCCGCAACCTGATCCGCGAGAACAAGGTCGCGCAGATGTACTCGTCGATCCAGACGTCTCAGGCGGCCGGCATGCAGACGCTCGACCAGTGCCTGGTCGAGATGGTCCGCCGCAACCAGGTCAACGCCGCCGAAGCTCGCATGCGCGCGGTGAACAAGGAGTTGTTCGGCGGCTGACCCCGCGCCGCCAGCGAGGACGACGATGGAACGCGAACGCGCCACCAAGTTCATCCACGAGCTGCTCGACCTCCTGGTCAAGCAGAAGGGCTCCGACCTGTTCATCACCGCCGACTTCCCGCCGGCCATCAAGGTCGACGGCAAGATCACGCCGGTGTCGAAGTCGACGCTGACGCCGCAGCACACGATCGAGCTGGTGCGCAGCGTCATGAACGACAAGCAGGCCTCCGAGTTCGAGTCGACCAAGGAGTGCAACTTCGCGATCAGCCCGCCGGGGATCGGGCGCTTCCGCGTCAACGCGTTCGTGCAGCAGGCGCGCGTCGGCATGGTGCTGCGCACGATCAACACGACGATCCCGAAGTTCGAGGAGCTGGGGCTCCCGCCGGTGCTGCGCGACGTGATCATGAGCAAGCGCGGCATCATGCTGTTCGTCGGCGCGACCGGCAGCGGCAAGTCGACCTCGATGTCCGCGCTGCTCGGCTACCGCAACGAGAACAGCTACGGCCACATCATCACGATCGAGGATCCGATCGAGTTCGTCCACATGCACCACAACTGCATCATCACGCAGCGCGAGGTGGGCGTCGACACGGACGGGTGGCACATCGCGCTCAAGAACACGCTGCGCCAGGCGCCCGACGTGATCCTGATCGGCGAGATCCGCGAGCGCGAGACGATGGACTACGCGATCGCGTTCGCCGAGACCGGCCACCTGTGCCTCGCGACGCTGCACGCGAACAGCACCAACCAGGCGCTCGACCGCATCATCAACTTCTTCCCCGAGGAGCGGCGCTCGCAGCTCCTGATGGACCTCTCGCTCAACGTGCGCGCGTTCGTCGCGCAGCGCCTGATCCCGCGCCGCGACGGCAAGGGCCGCGTGCCGGCGGTCGAGGTGATGCTGAACTCGCCGCTGATCTCCGACCTGATCTTCAAGGGCGACGTGGGCGGGATCAAGGACATCATGAAGCGCAGCCGCGAGCTCGGCATGCAGACCTTCGACCAGTCGCTGTTCGACCTCTACGAGGCCGGCCTCATCAGCTACGAGGACGCGCTGCGCAACGCCGACTCGCTCAACGATCTGCGCCTCACGATCAAGCTCGAGGGCAAGGAAGCCAAGAACCGCAACGTGTTCTCCGGCCTCGGCAACCTCGACATCGTGCCGGATGCGTCGACGCCGACGCAGGGAACGGTGATTCGCTAGGAATCAGGAATCAGGGATCAGAAAGCGCCCGCCATGGCGCCGGTTTGCTGATGCCTGATACCTGATCCCTGATCCCTGATCCCCGATCACTGGACACCCAGAAACCTCGAAACCCTGACCGGGACGTCCTTCTTCTGCAGGTCGAGCGCTCGCGTCTGCAGCGCACGGTCGGAGACGGTCATGCGCGAGCGCAGGCGCACGTACTCGGCCCACGACTCGATGATGTAGCGCTCGACGAAGCGTCCCTCGACCTCGAGGTCGCGGAACACGCGCCAGCTCGTCGCGCCGTTGCGCTGGCGCGTCGGGCCGACCTTCGCGATCGCGTGCAGGAAGGTCTCGCGGTCGGCGGCGTCGATCTGGTACTCGACCTGGATCAGCACCGGCCCGTCGTCGGGCTCGGGTTCGGCGGTGAGCGCGAGCGCGGGCAGCTGGCTTCCGGGCGTGACGTCGTCCTCGCTGCCCATGCGCACGCGGACGTCCCGCACCAGCATGATCAGCACGAACAGCGCGATCGCCGAGAGCGCGATGGCGACGCGCGTGTCGGTCCACGACGCGACGAGTCCCCAGAGGGGGCTCCCGATCGCGAGGCACGCCTGCACGGAGACCAGGTTCATCGCGACCGCGCGCGCCCGCACCCAGCCGGGCACCGAGCTCTGCGTGCCGGCCGACAGGCTCGCGTGCACGGTCACCCATGCCGCCCCCGCGCAAAAGGTCCCCGCCGCCGCCAGCGCGGCGAAGGTCGACGACGCGATGAGCAGGCATGCCATCGCCCACAGCACGGTTCCCGCGTACACGACCCGGTTGAGGGAGCGCCGGCTGAGCTGGTGCGGGATCGAGATCGCGCCGGTGACCGCGCCGATGCCGAACATGCCGAACAGGAAGCCGTAGCCGCCGGCGCCCATGCCGAGCTGGTCGCGCGCGATGACCGGAAGGAGCGCCCACAGCGCGGAGGCGCAGGCGGTGAACGCCAGCGTTCGCAGGATGAAGGCGCGCAGCGACGGCGAATGCCGCGCGTAGCGCAGCCCGCTCTGCACGCCGGACAGCAGGCGCTCGGGCACGCCAGGCAAGGCGATCTCGCGCGGCTTGAGGCTGCGCACCGCGACCACCATCACGGCGAAGAACGCCGCGCTCGCGAACAGCGCGCTGCCGCTCCCGATCCACGCGGTGACAGCCCCGGCGAGCGCGGGCCCGATGGCCCGCGAGACGTTGAACGCGACGGCGTTCAGCGAAACCGCCTGCGACAACTCGGCGCGCGTCACCAGGTCGTTCACGCTCGCCTGCTGCGCCGGCTGGTAGAACGCGAATCCGGCGCCGACGACGAAGGTGAGCGCGAGCAGCATCGCTGGCCCGACCCACCCGAGCAGCGTCACGGCGCCGAGCAGCGCGGTCGCGCCGATCAGCACGACCTGCGTGGCGACGATCACCTTGCGGCGGTCGACGATGTCCGCCATGGCGCCGCCGAAGAGCCCGAACAGCAGCGCGGGCGCCGTGCTCGCCGTCTGCACCAGGGCCACCATCACCGGCGAGGTCGACAGCGTCGCCATCAGCCACGCCGCGACCGTCGTCTGCATCGTGTAGCCGAGCGCGGTCCCGATCGCGCCCGCGTAGAACACGCGGAACGCCTTGTGGCGGAGCGGCGATTGGCCGAAGTACGCGGGGAGCGCCATGAAGGATCGGGAATCAGGGATCAGGGATCAAAATCGTCGCGCCTTCCCCGGCACGTCGGCAACGAAGGATACCGGCAGGCTCGCCGGGTGCGCGCGGGAAACGGGCCCATGGACGGCGAGTAGAATCCTCTTCAGCCGGACGCGGAATCCGCCGACCCCCGCGTCGTTGCGCCACCCTTCGTCGCGACTCGCGTCGCGCCACCGGCGACGCCCCGGACCCTGATGCCTGATCCCTGTTTCCCGATCCCTGAAATGCACCCGACCGCCATCACGCTCCACCAGACCTCGCACGTGCTGGAGATCGCGTTCGACGACGGCCGCGCCTTCCGGCTGCCCTACGAATACCTGCGCGTCTACTCGCCGTCCGCCGAGGTGCGCGGCCACGGGCCCGGGCAGGAGACGCTGCAGGTCGGCAAGCGCGACGTGGCGATCAAGGAGGTCGAGCCGGTCGGCCATTACGCGATCCGCCCCAAGTTCTCCGACGGCCACGAGAGCGGCATCTACACGTGGGACTACCTGCTCGACCTCGGCGAGCGCCAGGACGAGCTGTGGCGGCGCTACCTCGACCGTCTCGCGCAGGCCGGCGCGACGCGCGAG
>DATLIR010000070.1:0-3180 GCA_035539315.1 Casimicrobiaceae bacterium | reverse complement strand
CGGGTCTCGACGAGTTCGACCGCGTGCTGGGCGGGGGCCTGGTCGCCGGCGGCGTGGTGCTGCTCGGGGGCGACCCGGGCATCGGCAAGTCGACGCTGCTGCTGCAGGCCGGGGCCGCGCTCGGCGCGTCGCACAAGGTGCTCTATGTCACCGGCGAGGAGTCCGCGGAGCAGATCGCGATGCGCGCAGACCGCCTCGGGCTGGTCAATGCGCCCGTCGAGCTCCTGCCCGAGGTGCAGCTCGAGGCGATCGTCGCCGCGATCGACGCGACCGCGCCCGAGATCGTCGTCGTCGATTCGATCCAGACGATGTACACCGAGGCGCTCGCCAGCGCGCCGGGCAGCGTGTCGCAGGTGCGCGAGTGCGCGGCGCAGCTGACTCGGCTCGCCAAGCAGCGCGGGATCGTCGTGATCTTCGTCGGGCACGTGACCAAGGAGGGCGCGATCGCGGGACCGCGCGTGCTCGAGCACATCGTCGACACGGTGCTGTATTTCGAGGGCGACCCGCACTCCGCATTCCGGCTGGTGCGCGCCATCAAGAACCGCTTCGGGGCGGCGAACGAGCTCGGCGTGTTCGCGATGACGGAGCGGGGGCTGAAGGGGGTGTCCAACCCGTCAGCGTTGTTCCTTTCCCAGCACGCGGAGCCGGTGCCGGGAGCGGCGGTCGTGGCGACGCTCGAAGGCTCGCGGCCGCTGCTGGTCGAGATCCAGGCGCTGGTCGACCCGGTGATGGGAGGCAGTCCGCGCCGGCTGGCGGTGGGTCTCGATCCCCAGCGGCTGGCCCTGCTGCTCGCGGTGCTGCACCGGCACGGCGGCGTGGAGGTGGGTGGGTACGACGTGTTCGTCAACGCGGTCGGCGGCGTACGGATCGACGAGCCCGCGGTCGACCTCGCCGTCCTGCTCGCGATCGACTCCTCGTTCAAGAACCGCGCGTTGCCGGCGAAGCTGATGGTGTTCGGCGAGGTGGGGCTGGCCGGCGAGATCCGCCCGGTCCAGCGGGGGCAGGAGAGGCTCCGCGAGGCCGCCAAGCTCGGCTTCCGGACCGTGATGTGCCCCTCGGCGAACCGGCCGAAGCAGGCGATCGAGGGGCTCGACATCGTGCCCGTCGGACGCATCGACGAAGCGATCGCATGGCTGCGCTCCGGCTGAGCGGAGCGGGCGCCTGAACGCTCCCGGACGTCGCGCCCGCGGCGGGATGGTTTCACGCGCAAGCCCACCGGTTCCATGCGCGACGGCGCGTGTTCCACGGCGGGCGTGGACGGTTTCACGACATCAGACGTGACGTTAGATTTCGAACCCATGTAATTGAAAAAGATAGAAAGCAGTCAGCTGGTCGTTGAAGGCGTGAAACGAGGACCGGCGCTGCGGTTCGCGCCATCGCGACCGGGTGCGCGCGAGACTGATCGGGCGGGTCAACGATTCCGGCGCTCGATATCCGCCTCGGGGGCGGGAGCGGCCCGTTCGACCTGCGGCCGCGTCGCGGTCACCGGACTTCGGCCGCGTGCGACGACGATAGCGCTCCGATTTACCGGACCGACGACGGCGGCATGCAACGGCAACGCCGCACAGGCTGGTTCCCGCCGGCGAGGGTCCCGGCGGGGCAACGCCTCCGGGTCCGCCGGCTACTTCTTGGGCGCGGCGCTCGCGAACTTCCGCCGGCATTCGCCGATGGGCTCGGAGGTGTACACCGGCTTCCAGTCGCCGCCGGTGCGGCCCTCGTACTGGGCGACGATCCGGTAGCGCGTGCAGGCGGCCATGTCGATCTCGACGTCCTGGTACTCCGGGCGGAACACGCCGCGCGCGCTGGTGAAATGCACCGTGACGACGTGCTTGCCGGGGGGGATCGGGTCGGTCCGGCGCGGGTCGCGGGTGCCCTTGCCGTCGACCTTGGTGATCGCGACCTGCGCTTCCTTGCGCACCTCGGAGTTGTCGCCACGCTCGACCACCGCATAGGGCTGGTCATACATGCCGGCGGCGAACGCAGTTGACGCGGCGAAAACGAGCGAAGTGGCGGCGAGCGCGTGACGCATGGCGAGGATCTCCTGGAGCAACGGGGGCGGATGCGGCCAAACAGGACGATGCACGCCCTCACGCGTTCCGGCAAGGGGCGGCGCGACACCGGAAACCCGGCGAACGGAACCGCGCCAGGGACTGGCAGGACGGCCCCCCGGTTCCGGTGCCTCCCGTGACCGTTTCTCGCCGCCGTGGCGCACCGCGCCCAGCCACGCAGGTGGGCCCTCGGCGACGCCCTGTGGCTGGCGACGTACCACCCCGACCCGGCGAGACCGGATTGCGCGGCGTTTGGGGCGATCGGCGCGGTGGGGCCTGCGAGGGCAGACGTCCCGGTTCGATCCGCATGGCGGATCAATGCGACGCGGGGAGGGTGGCGAACGACGTCGCGATGAAGTCGACGAACGCGCGCACACGTGTCGACGTCTGATGGCGCTGCGGATAGACGGCGTAGATGTCGGCGGCAGGGGTCGAGTAGTCGGGCAACACCTGCACCAGCCGGCCGCTGCGCAGGTAGCGCGCGACGTCCCATTCGGCGCGCATGACGATGCCGTGACCGTCGAGCGCCCAGTTCACCGCGATCTCACCGTCGTTGGTGGTCAGCGTGCCGCGCGTCTTGATGGCGACGGTCTTGCGGTCGCCCGCGCGCGTGCCGGTCAGTCGCCACAGCCCGAACGCTTCGTCGCCCTGGCGGATGCCGATGCAATTGTGGCGCTGGAGGTCCCGCGGCGCCTGCGGGACCCCGCAGCGGGCGAGATAGACGGGGGACGCGACGAGCAACCGACGGTTCTCCGCCAAACGACGCGCGATCACGCGCGCATCCGGCGGCTCGCCGAAGCGGATGCAGACGTCGTACGCGTCGTCGGCCAGCGCGGGAGGATTGACCGACAGCTGCAACTGCACGTCGACCTGCGGGTACTTACGCACGAAGCGCGAGAGCACCGGCGCCACGCGACTGCGTCCGAAGCCCAGCGTCGCATTGACGCGCAGCAGGCCCACGGGGCCGCCGCGCGACCCGCTCACCAGCTGTTCGAGGTCGTGGAGGTCGGCGAGGATGCGCCTCGCGTGCTGCAGATAGAGCTCACCCTCGGGCGTCAGGCTCATGCGGCGCGTGGTGCGGTGCACGAGCGATACGCCGAGCCGCTGCTCCAGCGCCGACAGCCGCTTGCTG
>DATLIR010000069.1:0-2922 GCA_035539315.1 Casimicrobiaceae bacterium | reverse complement strand
ACTGCGACAGGAAGGGCTTCAAGACCGAGCTGCTGGACGAAAGCCACGGCGAGGTCGCGGGCCTGAAGAGCGCTTCCATCAAGGTGATCGGACCCTACGCCTACGGCCACCTGCGCACCGAGAACGGCATCCACCGCCTGGTGCGCAAGTCGCCGTTCGACTCCAACGCCCGCCGCCACACCTCCTTCGCGAGCGTGTTCGTCTATCCCGAGGTCGACGACTCGATCGCCGTCGAGATCAACCCGGCGGATCTTCGCATCGACACGTTCCGGGCGTCCGGCGCCGGCGGCCAGCACATCAACAAGACCGACTCGGCGGTGCGCATCACGCACCTGCCGACCAACATCGTCGTGCAGTGCCAGAACGACCGGTCGCAGCACCGCAACCGCGCCGAGGCGATGGCGATGATGAAGGCGAAGCTCTACGAGCTCGAGCTGCGCAAGCGCCAGGCCGAGCAGCAGAAGCTCGAGGACAGCAAGACCGACATCGGCTGGGGCCACCAGATCCGCAGCTACGTGCTCGACCAGTCGCGCATCAAGGACCTGCGCACCAACCACGAAGTCGGCGACACGCAGCGCGTGCTCGACGGCGACCTCGACGACTTCATCGCCGCCAGCCTCAAGCAAGGCGTTCAATGAGCCACTCGGGCGATTCGGAGCGACCACCGCGCCCGCCGGGCCGCCCCAAGGACGCGGGCTCCTTCGGGGGGAGGCTGCCGCAGGCCGCTCCGGGGAGGTCGCATCCTGCCTTCATCTTCGACATCGACGGCACGATCATCGACTCGATGCCCTGGCACGGGCGCTCGTGGGAGGCGTTCCTCACGCGCCGCGGGCTCGCCTACGAGGGCGAGGCGTTCCTGCGCCGCACCGCCGGGCGCACCGGCACCGAGATCATGCGCGAGCTGTTCGGCCCGATGGGCGACGACGCCGCGTGGGCGCTCGTGCACGAGAAGGAGGACGTCTACCGCGAGCTGTTCGCGCCTGCGTTTTGCGAGATCGCGGGGTTCCGCGCCTTCGCGCGCGCCGCGCGGGGCGAGGGCATCCGCATCGCCTGCGCCACCGCGGGCGACGCGAAGAACATCGCCTTCGCGCTGTCGGGCCTCGGCATGGCGGACGAGTTCGACGCGGTCGCGGGCGCGCACGACGTCGCGCGCGGCAAGCCGGCGCCGGACCTGTTCCTGCTCGCGGCGCAGCGCCTCGGCGTGGATCCGGCGCGCTCGATCGTGTTCGAGGACGCGCCCCTCGGCATCGAAGGGGCGCGCCGCGCCGGGATGTACGCGGTCGCGATCACGTCGGGCGAGCCGGCGGAGCGCCTCGCCGGAGCGCACGTGCTGGCCACGATTCCCGATTATCGCGGCGTCGCGCCGCGCCATTTCGTCGACCTCGCCGCGCGAGCCGCGGCACGCGTCGGCGCCTGACCGAAGCCCATGAGCGAACCCGCCGCCCCGCCGCCCGCCGACGAGAACCAGATCATCGCCGAGCGGCGCGCCAAGCTCGCGCTCCTGCGTGCGGCCGGCCAGGCCTACCCGAACGATTTCCGCCGCGACGCGCTCGCCGGCGACCTCCACGCGCTGCACGGCCCGACGCCGAACGAGGGGCTCGAGCCGAGGGCGATCCGCGTCGCAGTCGCCGGTCGCATGATGCTGAAGCGCGTGATGGGCAAGGCCTGCTTCGCGACGCTGCAGGACGTGAGCGGGCGCATCCAGCTCTACGTGACGCTCGATGGCGTCGGGGCGGAAACGCTCGAATCGTTCAAGCGGTGGGACCTCGGCGACATCGTCGGGGCCACGGGCACGCTGTTCAAGACGCGCACGGGCGAGCTGTCGATCAAGTGCGAATCGGTGCGCCTGCTCGCCAAGGCGTTGCGGCCGCTGCCCGAGAAGTTCCACGGCCTGGCCGACCAGGAGCAGAAGTACCGGCAGCGCCACGTCGACCTGATCACCAACCCGGCGTCGCGCGACGTGTTCGTCAAGCGCTCGCAGATCGTGCAGGCGATCCGCGAGTTCTTCGTCGCCCGCGGCTACCTCGAGGTCGAGACGCCGATGATGCACCCGATCCCCGGCGGCGCGGCCGCGCGGCCGTTCGCGACGCACCACAACGCGCTCGACATGCAGCTGTTCCTGCGCATCGCGCCGGAGCTGTACCTGAAGCGCCTGGTCGTCGGCGGCCTGGAGCGCGTGTTCGAGATCAACCGCAACTTCCGCAACGAAGGCATCTCGACGCGGCACAACCCCGAGTTCACGATGCTCGAGTTCTACGAGGCGTACCGGGACTACCGCTACCTGATGGACCTCACCGAGGAGCTGCTGCGCGAGGTCGCGCAGCGCGTGCTGGGCACCACGACCGTCACCTACCAGGGCGAGACGATCGACCTCGGGCGGACCTTCGACCGGCTCACGATGGCGCAGGCGATCCACCAGCACAATCCGCAGTACGCGCTGCACGAGCTCGCGAAGCCCGAGTACCTGCGCGTGGCGCTCGCGCCGTTCGACGAGGAGGTGTTCCCGTCCGACGGCGTGGGGTTGCTGCAGCTCAAGCTCTTCGAGGCGACGACCGAGGACAAGCTGGTGCAGCCGACCTTCATCGTCGCGCACCCGACCGACGTGTCGCCGCTGGCGCGCGCCAACGACGCCGACCCGACGATCACCGACCGCTTCGAGCTGTTCATCACGCGCCGCGAGATCGCCAACGGCTTCTCCGAGCTCAACGATCCCGAGGACCAGGCGGCGCGCTTCGCTTCGCAGGCGGCCGCGAAGGAGGCGGGCGACGAGGAGGCGATGTACTTCGACGCCGACTACGTGCGCGCGCTCGAAGTGGGCCTGCCGCCCACGGCCGGCGAGGGCATCGGCATCGACCGGCTGGTGATGCTCCTCACCGACAGCCCGTCGATCCGCGACGTGATCCTGTTCCCGCAGCTCAAGCC